>JBKQVI010000561.1:0-6538 GCA_052139985.1 Terriglobia bacterium | reverse complement strand
GGCCGGCTCTTCGATAGCCGCGATACGATGGACGCGCCGCACGTCGCACTCGTCAGCGAGTCCCTGGCACGCGAGACTTGGCCCCGCGAGGACCCGGTGGGGCAAGTCATTGAGTTCGGCAATATGGATGGCGACACCCGTCTCGTTACCGTGATTGGGGTCGTGGCCGATGTGTGCGCCGAGAGCTTGGAATCGCGGCCCTCCCCGGCCATCTACGTGAACTACCGGCAGCGTCCGCAGTCCACTTGGCGCTTCACCGTGGCGATGCACACTCGCGTTCCGCCCGCCACGTTGATCCCCGCGGCGCGAAAGATCGTGCGGGATCTTGCCTCCGATGTTCCCCCTAGTTTCAGTACCTTCACGGAAGTCTTTTCGGATTCACTGAAAGCCCGACGCTTCAACCTGCTGCTGGTGGGAGTCTTTGCCGCGACCGCCCTGCTGCTCGCCGTGGCGGGGATTTACGGTGTGATGGCCCACTGGGTCGCGCAACGCACGCGCGAGTTTGGAGTGCGGATGGCGCTGGGGGCCGAAGTCTCCGACGTCCTGTGCCTGGTGCTCCGGCAGGGTCTTGTGACCGCGGGGGTAGGCGTCACCTTGGGTGTTCTGGGATCCGTCGCGCTTACCCACGCCTTGGCTTCACTACTGTTCGGCGTGAGTGCGACCGATCCGCTCACCTTTGCAGGCGTAACGGCCTTGCTGGTGCTCGCGGCGCTCATGGCGTGTTACATCCCCGCCCGCCGCGCGACCAGGGTCGATCCCATGGTGGCGCTAAGGTACGAGTAAAGCAGTGGTTAGTGGCTAGTGGTTAGTGGCTAGCGAGCCCGTTATGGCGCAGCTTTCAGCTAAACACCGAACGGCCCCTGGAGCGGGGACTGAAAGCTGATCGCTGGTAGGTGACTCCTGAAAGCTGTAAGGCAAACATGTTCGCCGAATTCGTCAGACGATTACTGATGCTGTTTCGCCGCAGGCAGTTCGATGCTGGCTTAGATGAGGAGATGCGCCTACACCGCGAGTTGCGAGAGCAGGATCTGATTGAAGCGGGTGTTGCGCTTGGAGAAGCGCGGTACGCGGCGCGCCGGAGATTCGGTAACGACCTGGTGCTTCGAGAGGAGAGTCGCGACATGTGGGGATGGAACTGGTTGGAACAGTTTACGCAGGACATCCGTTTCGGACTGCGGATGTTAACCCGCAATCCGGGTTTCACCGCCGTGGCAGTGATTACCCTTTCCCTCGGTATTGGGGCGAACGCGGCAATCTTCAGTGTGGTGAATGCCGTCTTGCTTAAACCACTGCCCTACGCCGACCCTGACCGTCTGGCGGTCATCTGGATGTCGGAGCCTAACGCTGCGGGCGGCCTGCATCCCGACAGCGGTCCGGACTTTCAGGATTGGCAGGCGCAGAACCATGTTTTCGAGGGCATGTCTGCTGTCTCCCGCGCCGAGTCCACGCTTACCGGTTCCGGTGAGCCGTTGCAACTCCGTGGCCTCTCGGTTTCGCCCAACACATTTCAGCTTCTGGGTGTGCAGCCGCAACTCGGCCGAAGCTTTGCGCCGGACGAAGGCCCGAGCGGCCACAATCACGTCGTCATCCTCAGCTACGGACTGTGGCAGAGTGCCTTTGGGGGACGAAAGAACATCGTGGGAAGCAAGGTCATGCTGGACGGGGAGGCCTGCGGTGTGGTGGGTGTCATGCCTAGGGATCTGAAATTTCCGAGCGTCTCGGGGCACAACCCGCAATTTTGGACGCCCATTACCTTAGACGCGCCGCACTGGAAAGCGAATCGCGGGAGCCATTGGCTCTGGGTGTTGGCACGCACGAAAAAGGGAGTCACAATCAGCCAGGCGGCGGCCGAAATGGTCACGATCTCCATGCGGCTTGCCCAGCAGTATCCGCAGACCAACGCGGGCGTGATCGCGCGGGTCAAGAGCCTGCACGAGCAGCTTACCGGCAACGTCAGTGAAGTTCTGTGGCTGCTTTTTGCCGCGGTGGGATTCCTGCTGCTGATTGCCTGCGTAAATGTTGCGAACCTGCTGCTTACCAAATCCCTGGGGCGACAGCGGGAGATTGCGGTTCGGCTCGCTGTCGGGGCGGGAACGCACCGCCTGGTGCGCCAACTGCTCACCGAGAGCGTGTTGCTGTTTCTTTTGGGCGGAGGCGCGGGCCTGGCCGTGGGAGTGGCCGCGCTTCGTCTGCTTCTCCGCGCTGCGCCCACGGGCTACATCCCCGGGGTGATTTCCGTGCACCTGGATGCCCGCGTCTTTGGTTTCACTTTCCTCATTGCGTTTGTCACGGGGACGCTCGCCGGGCTGATTCCCGCGTTGCAAGCCACCCGCGTGAGCTTTAGCGAAATGCTTAAGGAGAGTGGTTCCGCCGTGGCGGCATCTCACGGGCGCGCGCGCAGCCTGCTCACGGCCGGAGAAATCGCCATGGCCCTCATCATGCTGGTGGGAGCAGGGCTAGCCACTCGGAGCTTGGTACGCCTGCTGGGCGTCCACCTCGGCTTTGATCCACGTCAAGTCGTGGCGGGGACTATTCCATTGCCCGATTCGCGCTACCCGGAGAAGCCCCAGCAGACAGCGTTCTTCCGCAACCTGCTGGGGCGCGTCCAGGCCTTACCGGGAGTCGTCTCCGCTGCCGCAGCCTCGGAACTGCCGCTCAACGGATTCAGCAACATCACGGTCGTCATAGAAGGCCAGCCGGTTCCCAAAGACGATTGGTCAAGCCCCCTGGTTGAGCTGTGTGTCATCTCGTCCAACTACTTCCGGACGATGCGTATTCCGCTGCTGAGCGGACGCGACGTGGCCGAGACGGACACGCCCGATACATCACCCGTCGCCGTCATCAATGAGAGCATGGCGCAGCGCTTCTGGTCCCATCAGGACGCCGTCGGGAAGCGGTTCAAGTCCCACGATCCTAAGGCCAGGTGGATCACGGTTGTCGGCGTCGTTGGCGATGTTAGGGAATTCGGCCTGGCCAGCCCTCCCATCCCCGAAGCATATTATCCCGAGTCGCAGGAAACGTACCCCGAATTAGTGCTGGTGGCGCGTACGGCCAATGACCCGCAAGCGCAGATGCCCGCCATCCGCAAAGCCCTGCATGACTTGGATAAGGACTTGCCGTGGCACAGCGTCCAGACCCTAACGGAAATGGTCGCGGACTCCTCGCGAGAAAAGCGCTTCGTGGCGCTGCTGCTCAGCCTGTTCGCCACGGTGGCGTTGGTGCTCGCTTCGGTGGGCATTTATGGCGTCGTGTCTTATTCCGTTTCCCAGCGCACGCGGGAGATTGGCATCCGCATGGCGTTCGGCGCCGAGGTCCGAAACGTTCTGGGCATGGTTCTGCGGGAAATATTGCGCCTGGTTTTCGCCGGGGTGGCCGGGGGATTGTTGGGCGCCTGGGTGCTTTCCCGATACCTCACCAGCATTCTCTACGCCGTGCGGGCCACGGATCTCGTGACCTACGTTCTCGCTGCGCTCCTGATGGCCGCCGTCGCGCTCGTGGCCTGCCTGGTGCCAGCCCGCCGGGCCGCACGGGTCGATCCCATGGTGGCGCTGCGATACGAGTAATGGCCGCGATTGAAACAAACCGATGGAGTGGCTAGGCCAATTCGGGCGGCGGCTCGCGATGTTGTTTCATCGCCAGCAGTTCGACGGCGACCTGGAACAAGAGATGCGCCTGCACCGCGAATTGCGGGAGCGAGGTCTGATCGAAGCGGGGGATGCGCCTGAGGAAGCCCGGTATGCGGCGCGCCGGAGATTCGGGAACGACCTTGTGCTGAGAGAGGAGAGTCGCGACATGTGGAGATGGAGCTGGCTGGAAAACTTGACTTACGACGTTCGTTACGGCCTGCGGATGCTGGCGAAGAATCCCGGGTTTACCACCGTGGCGGTTCTAACCCTGGCGCTTGGAATCGGCGCAAATATTGCTGTTTTCAGCATAGTGAATACTGTACTACTGCGGCCGCTGCCGTTTCAAAGCCCGCAGCGGCTCGTCTGGCTGGCTGGGAACAACGGGGTGGGAGGCCTTTCCGATCAGTCGTACCGCGTTGATGTTCTTGAGGAGATCCAGCGCCACAGCCAGTCCTTCCAGGATGTGACGGCTTTTGTGCCTTACTACGATTATTCCGACTTCAAGCTAACGGGCTACGGTGAGCCAAAGCCGGTTTCAGGCCTTTGGGTGGCGGGAAATTTCTTTCAAACACTGGGGATTCAGCCTGTGCTGGGGCGGCTGTTTACTCGCGAAGAGTGCGTGAAGGGCGGTAGGCCCGCAATCCTGTTAAGCCGGCCGTTCTGGCAGCGGCAGTTTGCGGCGAACCCGGCAATTATTGGGCAAGCGGTTACGCTCGACAAGCGAGCCTATACCATCGTCGGCGTTCTGCCGGACGCATTCGACTTTAGCTCGGTATTCGCGCCCGGTGTGAAGATGGACTTCTTCGTCCCCATCATCATGGATGACATTCGCACGTACGGGCATATGTTGTCGGTGATGGGCCGTCTCCACCCGGGAGTGACTCCGGGGCAGGCGCAGGCGGAGGTAACACTTCTGCTGTCGCACTCCAAAGCTCAGAATCCGTATTGGCTGACCGATATCAAAACGACCATTACCGGGCTGAAAGATTATGTCAGCGGCAAGCTGCGCCGCTCGTTGATTGTCTTGTGGGGCGCCGTGGGTCTTATCCTGCTTATTGTCTGCGTAAATCTCTCCAACCTGTTGCTGGCACGCGCCGCGGCTCGAAGCAAGGAATTCGCCATGCGCAGCGCCCTGGGAGCAGGGCGTGCAAGGCTCGTTGGCCAACTGCTGACCGAAAGCCTGGTGTTATCGGCTGCGGGCGCATCGCTGGGACTGGCGTTCGCGTTTGCCGTCACCAGGTATCTCGCGCATCAGGGATCGATTGCCTTGCCGCTGCTCAGCAGTGTGACAGTGGACGGTGCAGCACTCACCTGGACGCTTCTCATCACAGTGGGTGCCGCCGCTCTCTTCGGCCTTGTTCCCGGCCTCCGGATCTCCGGGTTCAACCTCCAGGAAGCACTCAAAGACGCTGGCCCTGGCATGAGCGCGGGCCGAAAGCATGAGCGCCTGCGCGCCGCGCTGGTGGTTTCAGAGGTAGCGTTGGCTTGTGTGCTGCTCATCGGCGCCGGCTTGTTGCTGCGCAGCTTTCTGCGGGTCCTCGATGTCGATTTGGGGTTCCAGCCCAGCCGGGCTGCTGCGATCAAGGTGGACTACGACGATGGCGGCAATCGTGCGCGGCGGGGCGCAATCCTGGAGGAGATTTTGGGGCGAGTTAGCGCGATTCCCGGTGTCGAATCCGCTGGCATGTCGGACAAGCTTCCGCTCGACCGCAACCGGAGTTGGGATCTCCGGGCAAAGGGCCGGGCTTATGATCCCGGAGTGAACGATGATGCTTTTGTTTACGTCGTAACGCCCGGCTACTTCGAGGCCATGGGCATGCACTTACGCGCCGGCCGCGATTTTAGGTGGCAGGATTCTCCCACGAGTGAGCCGGTGATCATCATTAATCAAGCTGCGGCGCGCCGTGACTGGCCGGGCGAGGACCCGGTGGGGCATCTGGCCCAGGGTATCGGCGATGGCGATACGAGGGTGGTCGGCGTCGTTGCCGATGTTCGCGAGAGCAGCGTGGAGGAGACCTCCAACCCAGAGGTCTATGTGCCGTCAACCCAGGCGCAGCCGGACGGGGAGAACCTGGTGGTGCGCACCAAGCTTCCGCCTGAGGCGCTGGCTTCGAGCGTCCTGAAGACACTGCGCGCGCTGAATCCGGGGCAGCCCGCTTCAGAATTCCGGCCCCTCCAGCGAATCGTGGACCACGCCGTCTCGCCGCGCCGCTTCTTTGTGTCGCTGGTTGCGTGCTTCGCGGCGCTTGGTCTCCTTCTGGCCTCGCTGGGGATTTACGGAGTGATCTCTTACTCGGTCGCGCAGCGAACGCAGGAGATTGGTATCCGCATGGCCTTGGGCGCCACGCCGTCGCAAGTCCAGTTCGGAGTAATCGCCAAAACGCTACGGCTGGCGCTTGTCGGAGTGGGGCTCGGAACAATCGTTTCCTTCGCCGCCGCCAAGTGGATTGCGTCGCTTCTCTTTGGAACCGAGCCCACCGACCCCGCGACTTTTGTAGGAATCATTTTGCTTCTGAGCGCGGTGGGATCCATCGCCGGGTACATACCCGCGCGCCGCGCCACGAAGGTCGATCCATTGGTAGCGCTGAGATATCAGTAAAGGCTGATTGCGAACTATACAGTGCGATATTAATTGTAGCGCTGCCCTTGAGGGCGGCATGCCGGGCTCAAGCCCGGCGCTACGTTCGAATGCGCAATCATTTATGTCGCTCTGTACAATGCGAACGAATAGTTCCTGGCGAAGGACGCAAGGGTACGCGCTTTGGGGTGCTGTCCTAATTTGAGCCGTAGCGCCGGCTTCCAGCCGGCATCTGGAGTTTCTACATTTTCAAGCGTCGGCGGCCTGAGTGAGGGCGCGGTCGGAGAGTTGGAAGCCGAGGGATTGAGCGTATTCGGGATGGTCGACGATTTCT
>JBKQVI010000560.1:0-5253 GCA_052139985.1 Terriglobia bacterium | reverse complement strand
TAAGGCGGCCCTTCTGTGGCATTGCGTGTGTGAATGTTAATATCATGGTTGATGTTTCAATGTTAAGAACCACGGAGGAAGCTGAAGCGCGCTACCTCCGCGCTACCCTGCTTTGAACAGCACAAAGTCTGCGCTACCCCGCTTCCCCCGGACATTAGCGCATCTGTGAATATCGACAATAGCTGTTGCCATGTTAAGAACCGCCGAGGAAGCCAAACTGCGGCTACCGGTGCGCTACCCGCTCCAATCGATTAGCCCCTCCTCGTAGTTATATACAGTCCGAATCATAGTTGAAGCACATCGCGAGAGTTGCCCCACTCTAGACAACTGAAGCTTGACTGGGCCACCCGCCTGCTCGTTTCACCGCGATGACTTCTCCACCCACTCCGCAGCGAAGAAGTAGGCTTTGCTCAACCGCGGATCAGACTTCCAGTCTGCAAAAAACTCTGCGACCTCCGGCACCGCGAAGAGGTGCTCAAGAACTGCCCCGGCCATCTGATCCTGAGTGACCTTGTTTTGGTCGCACAAGTCACGAAGCATCGTCCTCAATCGAATCAGGTATTCACGAGGAACGGCAGAGTCGTGCCAAAGAGAAAGGAACCAGCCAACAAGTTCAACCCCCGCGACGGATCTGTTCGGAGCGTACTCGCTGCTTTGAAGGTTCTGGATTAGGCACTGCCTGTAGTACTCCTGGACAGTGGAGCAGATTTCCTCCATCGACAGTGGTGGTTCCACTCGCCGGGACTCCCGCACGATATGCTGGGTTACCGCACCGAGTACCTCAACAGATGGATGATGGAGCCACCGCCTAACCTGAGATGCTGGAATTCTCTCGGTCCCCTTTGCGGCACTCTGGATCTGGCGGATCGTTTCAAGGTCAGGCTGTATCATGTCGCTCCTTTCGATGAGTTAGCGTCTCGCAGTTCAAATTCCAGCTGGCGAGCCAGCGGCGGCGAGTATCCACAGTAATATCGTTAGTCCGATGCCAAGAGTCGTTATAGGTGACGGCGGTTTAATCTTCGGACACTTGTTAGTGCACTTTTCTTGGTGTAGTGCAATGCAGTTATTAAGGCCGTTCTGGTGGTTTGGAATGTCTTCGTTGTTTGTGTGCGTTCCAGGACCATTCACGGCGTCCCAAGCCAAATGCCCCGCAATGATAGCCTTGAAAAGAGCTATCTTCCATGAGAGCGTCGCGCAGCTGTCGGTCCCCAGGCAACTGTACTTTATCCAAGGATCAGGGTGCCACGGTCCTCCAGGCGTATGTTGCAAGCCAAACGGATCAATCATGGTGGCGGGGTTGTTTGCCACGTAAGGATAGAAATCGGTCACGCTATTGAACCTCACCGGGTCCTCGGAGAGGAACCTGCCGATGTTGGGATCGTAGTATCTGGCACGGTAGCAGTAGAGTCCGGTTTCGGGGTCGAACTCCCGGCCCGTGTACTGGAAGGGGTTCGTGATTGTCCCGGTTGAAGCCGTGAGATTGCCGAACGAATCGTAGACGTAGCTATTGGCCAGTTGGCCAGAGCCATTTGTGAGCGCCGTTATCGACCCCAACCCGTCGGCGTGGTAGTAGGAGGTTCCGCCCGATTCCGATATGCCCAACGGCTCGTCAATGCCCGCCCCCTGCGAATAGTAGGCCAGCAGATTGCCTCCCGCGCCCAGTTCGGCAGTTACGTTGGCGCCGTCGTAGGCATAGACCGTGGTCCCGCTCGTTGGCGCGACCTTCTCGATCCTTCTCCCAAATGGATCGTACTTGAAGTTGACGGTCCCACCCGCTCCCGGCAGGGTCACGCTGGCGAGGCGGTTCTCGAAATCCCAAGTGTATGAGGTCGTCCCCGCCGTGGCGGTTTTCGAGACTGTATTGCCATTGTTGTCGTAGGTGTACGCAGCAGACGAAGTGGACGTGAGTTCATTGGAGGCATTGTAGTTGTACGACGTGGGTCCGGCGGAGGTCAATCTATTGCCCACTGCGTCGTAGCTGTAACCTTCCGCCACGCTCCCATTGACCACAGTCTGCGTCAGTTCGTAAATGTTGTCATAGCTGAACTGCGAAAGCACCGAGACGGGGTTGGGGCTCGCCTCCTGAACAGCGGTCTTGGTCAGCCGGTTGCCCGCCGCGTCGTAAGTGTAACTGGCGCTTCCCGGCAGTGTCCCTCCGTTGTGCTGCACGCTGAGCAAGCGCGAGAGAGTGTCATAGCTGTAGGATGTGTTCACGCCATTGGGCCGCGTCAGAGAGGTCCGCCGCCCCAAGGCGTCATACCCGAAACCAAAGCTCCCCGAATTGGTATTCGTAAGCCCGGTCAGGCGATTCAGCGAGTGGGTAGCGCGGCCGTACGCGTTTCTTGCGTTCGTTTGCGGCTCTTGGTCCGTCCATCGGATTTCATGTTTGGCGGTTAAAATCATGGTTGGTGTTCCGATGTTGAGAACCGCAGAGGAAGTCAAAATGCGACTACCTCTGCGCTACCCGCTTGAAGGTTACGCATAGTGCATTCCTTTCATCTTAGGCAAATTCGAGGCATTTCATTCTTTCGCATCCATGTTAAGAACCGCAGAGGAAGGCCAACTGCGCCTAGCTCTGCGCTACCCCTCTTACTGGGGGGCAGTGCCCAATTGCCAGACCCCTGGAAGGATGTCCTCAGCACTCCCGCAGCCTCCCAGGTTCACAAAACAGTCCGCATTCAGTGCGAATGCCTTACTTCGTTCAGGCTCCGGTATGCTCGACGAGAACTCCACTGTGCCACTCAAGGGTCTGCGACTCAGGCCCACATGGAAAGTCCCGCTTGCGTCCGAATCAAACCACTCCTGAACCCAGACCCCTGACGTGGTGTTCGGCCTCCATCCGCTCGTCATCACGACGATAATGCTTCGCAGATCGCCTCTGCGCATTATGATTGTCATTCCCAGCACCGTGGGGGGTACAACCCGAATCCGCCAGAGAATGCTATTCGTGAGCCTAATGGTGTAGTTCTGCTCTCCGAACCGATTCGGCCTCTCCTCGATGACCTCGGCGAGGGTGCTGCCCCTCCACACGCTAATCTGCCGTTCAGCGTCTGCGGTCGTGCGAATGTCTTTCGCCGATTCAATCAGTGCCCTTGCGGAGGCGCGCACCCACACGCCATCGAGCACAGCGAGGGCTGCGAATAACAAAAAGGCCGAGAGCAGTGCCGTCAGAACTCGTCGAGAGGTTTTTCTGAATGCCATCTCCTACTCGCTTCCGGGCACACCGTAAGAGGGATTGCACGGTACCCATCCTGTGGAGTTTCCATTGATGAACATGCTTCCAGTAAACCCACCATGCCACATACCAAGGGTTCCGTAGTCTTGTGGCTGCCCGTTCGGCCCCGAGGGCAGCTGCACGTTGACCTGACACGTCGGGGTGTTGGGATCGGTTCTCGGGCCCTTTGATGAAACCGAGAAGGTCTGCAGGCTATTCCCCACATTCCAGCCCCAAATCGTGTCATCAAAAACGCCCGCCTGGTTTCCGACAGATTGGCCTTGCGGTAAACCTGGCGTGCTGGGTGCCCACTGAGTTGGGTTCTGATGCTCTGTCACCCACCAATTTGAGGCGCCGGGACCGCGCAGTTCATAGACAATGCGGCGGTAGCCGGGCGTGGAACAATCAGAAATTGGTACCAACCGAAAGGAGGATGTGGTATTGCAGGGGCACTGGGAACTCAATCCACTGGGGTCGATCAAATTGACAACGTCATTCCGAACGTATCGATAGAAGTCGAGGCCGCTACTGATTCCCTTGAGTCGGTCCTCGGAAACAAATCGGCCGTTTACGACATCATAGTATCGGGCGCGGTAATGATACAGCCCTGTCTCGGAATCGGATTCGCGGGCGGTGTATTGGAAGGGATTCGTGATTGTGCCCGTGGAGGCCGTGAGGTTGCCGAAGGAATCGTAAACGTAGCTGGCGGCAAGTTGGGCCGAGCCATTCGTAACTGAGGTTATCGAACCCAAACCATCCGAATGATAGTAGGAGGTTCCGCCTGTGCCAGCAATTGCGAGGGGCTCGTCGATGCCCGCCCCCTGCGTATAGTAGGCCAGCAGGTTGCCTCCCGCGCCCAGTTCCGCGGTCACGTTGGCGCCGTCGTAGGCGTAAACGGTAGTCCCAGTGGTGGGCGCAATCTTCTCAATCCTTCTTCCAAACGGATCGTACTTGAAGTTCACGGTCCCGCCGGTTCCCGGCAAGGTCACGCTGGCGAGGCGATTCTCGAAATCCCAAGCGTAAGAAGTCGTTCCAGCCGTGGTGGTTTTCGAGACGGTATTGCCATTGTTATCGTACGCGTACGTAGCGGCGGAGGTGGAAGTGAGCTCGTTGGAAGCGTTGTAGTTGTAGGACGTGGGACCGGCGGACGTCAGCCGGTTGCCCACCGCGTCGTAACTGTAACTTTCGGCAACACTGCTGTTCACCACCGCCTGCGTCAGTTCGTAAATGTTGTCATAGCTGTACTGGGAGAGCACCGAGACGGGGTTGGGGCTGGCCTCCTGAACGGCGGTCTTGGTCAGCCGGTTGCCCGCCGCGTCGTAAGTGTAACTGGCGCTTCCCGGCAGCGCCCCTCCGTTGTGCAGCACGCTTAACAAGCGGGAGAGAGTGTCGTAGGAATAGGACGTGTTCACGCCATTGGGCCGCGTCAAGAAAGTCCGCCGCCCCAGCGCGTCGTACCCGAAACCAAAACTGCCCGAATCCGTATTCGCGAGCCCGGTCAGGCGATTCAGCGAGTCATAGCTGTAGCTCGACACGTAGCCCGCGGCATCGGTCAGCGAAGTGCGGTTTGACGCCGCATCGTAAGAGTAACTGTTGTTGAGTGCCGAGCTGAGGAACGAATACTGTCAGCCCGAGCTCACCAGGCGTCCCAGGTTGTCGTAAGTAAACGAGTAAGTCCCCGTGGGGTCGGTGACCTGCGTCAAGCGGCTCACCGGGTCGTAAGTGTAGTTCACCGCCGTCTGGTCCGGATAGGTCTTGCTGGTCAGGCGGTACAGCGCGTCATAGGCGTAATTAATCGTCTGTCCTTTGCGGTCCGTCTTCGAGAGCAGGTTACTCATCGCGTCATAAGAATAGCTCTCGTTGAGCGTTGAGGGGAAGGTGACCTGCGTAACCCGCCCCAGAGCGTCGTAGATAAGGCGGCCCTTCTGTGGCATTGCGTGTGTGAATGTTAATATCATGGTTGATGTTTCAATGTTAAGAACCACGGAGGAAGCTGAAGCGCGCTACCTCCGCGCTACCCTGCTTTGAACAGCACAAAG
>JBKQVI010000559.1:0-18448 GCA_052139985.1 Terriglobia bacterium | reverse complement strand
ACGAGTAAGGGCCAACTGCGCCGCCCTCGCGCCCTCGACGGCCCCGGGCAAGTTCATGCTTATCGTGGCTAACGCAAAATTACCAAGTTCGAGTCGAACCCATCTACTTACGGACGGATTACGGGCACAGCTCTTCTCTCGGTTGACCGGGGAACGCGTAGTTCCCGACTGTGCAGGTTGGGATTCGGAAAACCGGGGTGAGTGGCGCGGTTTAGGGGCAGTTTCCCGGTGGCGGAGCCTCAGCAATTTCTTCGTAATAGTCTTCCGCCAACTTTCGACCATGAGGATTCAGCATCCGGAAGTGTCCCAGGCCCTTTTTCTGGAGCCAAAACTTTAGCGAGACCATCAGCACTTGCAGTCCGTACTTGGCGCTGCGCGAGAAATTGAGCGATGACGCCTCGGGAAAGTAGCGAGCCGGGCAGGAAATCTCCCCGACGCGATAGCCGTGGTATATTGCTTGCGCCAATATCTCCGCGTCGAAAATAAAGTCATCGGAATTCTCTTCCAAGGGCAGGGTGTTCAGCACCTCGCGCGAGAAAGCGCGATACCCCGTGTGGTACTCCGAGATTTTTCGGTCAAAAAAGACATTCTGAAAAAAGGTCAAAAAACGATTCGAGATGTACTTGTACAGCGGCATCCCGCCGCTTAAGGCCCCTTGGCCCAGTATCCGCGAGCCCAGTACAAGATCGTATTCGCCAAAAGCGATCATGCTCGCCATGGCGGTGACCAATCGCGGGGAATACTGATAGTCGGCATGCAGCATTACGACGATTTCGGCGTCTCGTCGCAAGGCTTCGCGATAGCACGTCTTCTGGTTGCGCCCGTATCCCAGGTTGCGATGATGGACAAAGGTTGTCAGGTGCAACTCGCGTGCCAACTGCACGGTAGCGTCGGAACTATGGTCATCCACCACCAGGATTTCATCCACGATCTCGCGCGGTAATTCCGCGCACGTCTGCCGCAGCGTGCGGGCGGCATTATACGCGGGCATTACTACAAAGAGTTTCTTCCCGTTTAGCACAACAGGTTCTCCCGAGATCTCGGCGAGTCTCTCGTCCTATGGCCGACCCATCTCAGAAAGGTCTTGAGAAACCGCAACCCGGGTCCGCCGAGCCGATGCCCGGGCCGAACGACCCAGGTCAACGGAACAACCCACTCCCGCATCCTGGGGCGCCTTGGACCACGCATCTCCTCGCAGCGTTCATTAAAAGGTCGAACCTCATCATACGGGGCGCAGATTCGATTAGCAACCTCCTTCGCTCGATAGGAAGGAACGGGTGAGCCAGTCCACGGCTTAAAAATCTGCTGCCGGTGTAGAATACGCCGGCTTTGAGCCAGCCAAGACTTAGGCGTCCTAACAGCGATTGGTCGCTTGCGGTGGACAATTTCTTCTCACGCCCTCTCGGACTTACATGGGCGGTAGTTCCATGTTCTATCCATTGCTGCTCTGTGTAAACCTGATTATAGTCGTATTGATCTGGTGGGGAATCGGCCCAGATGGTCTGGCTCTCGAATTGCGAAGCTTAACCTTTCAGCGACAAACCGTTGGGAATTGGGTTGACAGTACAGTATCGGAGGTTACGAGTGGAAGCCCGACGATTCTGGACAGACCGGGTCTTTCGTGCTGTTCTTACCACCGCGGTTTTCAGCCTGGTGACTGGTTTCGCAGTCTTCTCCTTCCCATCGACGAAAGCCGATCAAACCAATGCTATCGATTTCTCAACCTTCTACTGTGCCGGCCTAATGGTGCGTCAGGGATTCGGCCACCGTCTTTACTCCGTGGAGGACCAGAAGCACTGCCTGTCGCAGGTGGGTTCTGCGGGAGTTTTCTACTTGCGACCGCCATTTGAATCGCTGCTTTTCATCCCATTGAGCTATTTCAGCTACCCCCGTGCTTATCTGCTCTGGACTTTGACCAGCGTGCTAATGCTGGTTGTCTCTGCATATCTCATCGATTTGCTCACGGCGGCGAGCGGCGTGATAACTCAGTACACGAATTTTCGGGCCGATATTGCCTTCCTCTTATGCATATTCGTTACCTTTTCGCCATTTACTACGAGTCTCATGTTAGGGCAGGATGCAACTCTGGTCCTGCTGATTTATACCCTGACATTCGTTCTGCTGGTTCGCAGACGAGATCTTGGGGCTGGCCTCCTGCTGGGATGCGCACTTTTCAAGTTCCAACTGGTACTGCCTCTCGCTTTTGTTCTACTGTTGCGCCGCAAATGGCACGTGCTTTTGGGACTCGGCGCCAGCGGCGCCATTCTGTTGCTCTCCTCGGTTGCCATCTGTGGTCGCGTAGTGTTGGTGCAGTATACCCGGTTCCTCCGCGACCCAGATCCAAACATCAACTTACTGAGATTGTATCCCTCGTATATGCCCAATGCCCGCGGTATGCTCAGCCTTATGTTGGGGAGCTTCTGTTCCGCAAGAAGCATCGCGATCTTGACGATCGCAGTTTCTTTCTTGTTGGTTTGTTTGGCTGCCGGATACTGGAACGACGATAATCCGAAGCTCTCATTTGCAGTGGCTCTTCTCGCCTCGCTCCTCAGCACGTACCACCTGCACAATTACGACCTCACACTGCTGCTTCTTGCTATTCCGATAATCTGTGGGGAACGGCTTTCTCGTGTCGCAAGATGGGCGATCGCCGCAATTCTCATCCCCCCACTCCATCTTCTTCTCATGACGCACGGCATTTATGCGCTGATGTTTGTTCCTGTGACAGCGCTACTACTTAGCGCGATTTCAGTGCTGCGATATCAAGGGGATTTGCGCTCGGCTGGGTTCGGCGCTCCATAGCGAACCCACTACAAGAACTAAACGAAAGGCTGATGCCACAGGTCTGTGGCGTTTGTGGAATCCCTCCGGGTCCCCGCTAAACCATTTGGAGCAGTGGCCTTCATGGTGCTTTCTGTCCTCGGGCTTTGGCATTCCGGTTGCGCTACGGTTGTGCTAGAGGAAAGGGGTTTCCTTTTTCCACAAACGACTTCGGAGGGAAATAGGTATGAAGAATTTGGTGAAGCGTCTTTGGCAGGAAGAAGAAGGACAGGACTTGGTGGAATACGGTCTGCTGATTTTCTTGATCGCGCTGGCTGCCATCGCCTCAATGAGCAGTTTGGCAAGTGCGATCAGCACGGTATTCGCCAACGCAGCAACGAGTTTGACCACCACCACTTAATAATCTGATTGCTCATGAAACGGCTTGCGGTTGAAAGACTTGCATGCCGCTACCGCATGACCATCCAACCATCGGTGGCGAGCCGCTAGTGATGCAGGTGGCTCGCCCTGACGCGGCTGTGCATTCCCATGCACAGCCTCCCATTTCAATGGCGCGGGTTCCCATTTCCGAACGGGAACAGCCGTCTTGTGCCGAGTCGCTGATTTTGACCTAAAGCCCAACAGAACAAAAACTAAGGCCTTGCGCCGACCCTCTTATGCGGAAGTCATCGGAATGTTGAAATTACGTTCTTTCCGAGTCACCAAAAGATTACACCTTGCATCGCCACATCAACCAAGATTCTCAGACGAGCCGCAACCTGAAAGTAACGTCCTCTTTTTCAATAAGATCGAACAATTACATTCCTTCCAGGGTTTTGGCAGTTTGACTGCGTAGTACATTGGCGATATCGAAGTGGCTGTCGATGTGCCACATGCAAACCAGGAGGGGTTAAACTATGAAGAATCTTTTGAAGCGTCTTTGGCAGGAAGAAGAAGGGCAGGATCTGGTGGAATACGGCCTGCTTATCTTCTTGATCGCTCTGGCCGCCATCGCCTCGATGAGCAAACTGGCGAGTTCCATCAGCGCCGTATTTGCGAATGCGGCGACAAGCTTGACTTCCACGACCTAGTACGCCTTCGCCAAACGAATTCTTGCTGTCTTACTATTCGGCGGCAGGGGTTGAGGGCTGAGGTGTTATGCGTGCCGGTAGTGCCAGGGTTCCTGCTTGGTCCTGGCCTCCGCGCTCGCGTGTTGAAACTGCTTTGGCAGGGATATGGGGCGGCCGTTCGACAGTCTGGCGCGTTCTGCAAGTGCGGATGCTGGCCAGGCTTACAACGAGATCGAGTTTGACGAGCACGACCTCGCGTGCCTTTGCCAAAAAGGACAAAGACTTATCGCTCAGACAGTAGCGTCTTCATTCGGCCTTGAATTTGGCAAGTTCTGGTTGTCGTGGCTGCCGATAAGGTGCACGCTAGCCAACTTGGACGTCCTTTGCCCTACCGGGTTTGGGTACGAATGAAGGCGCTGCTGTTGTGGGCTTGACGCGGCCAGTCGCCTGTGTGTCGGGTGGTTTTGTCTAAGTCTGAGGAGTGGCGATCAAGTTGTTCTCTTCGCACATGGACCGCTCGGGCGTGAAGTAGGGTTCCTGTGGAGTGGCAAGTCCCATCCGGAACGACCTTGGCAGTAGCGGTTCCCACGGACTTAACGAAGTCGAACAGGGAAAGTCGTGGCGTCGGAATGGATGGTGGTTTGTTGGAGGAAGTTGTGATTTGGGCCGGCGCGATGGGTGTGGCGGGATGGGCTGGCTGGCTTGACTGGCGGACCCGGAAGATACCCAACTGGCTGACCGTTTCGTCTCTCTTTGTGGGGTTGACCTTGAGCGCGACCCTAGCAAGGTGGCCCGGCTTGAAGTCATCCTTAGAGGGCGCAGGCGTCTGTTTAGGTGTCCTGCTGCCGTTTGTGTTGGTGCGAGCGTTGGGAGCGGGAGACTGGAAACTCATGGGGGCGCTCGGCGCATTCTTGGGACTGTGGCCCGCCATCGTCGTGCTCCTTGGCACAGTGCTGATTGCCGGTTTAATGTCGGCAATCGAGGTTGTCCGGCAACGGAAGGTCTGGGAGACACTAAGGAATCTTGCGATTGTTTTTCTTGCATATTTCACCTTTCATGTGAATAATGCTCGCGCCATCACGCTGGACAATCCGGGCTTGATGAAGATCCCGTTCGGCGTGGCTGCAGCGCTATCGACAGGCTCGTTTTTTGTGATAGTATCCGCACTCCGGTTTTTCCATAAGTTGGGATGAGAGCATGAATCGAGATCGGATGTTGCTAGGGTTAGGCGCCGCGCTGCTCGTGGCATTTCTGGCCAGCTACTACGTCTACCGGCAGATACAGCGGTCCCAGTCAGGCTCCGCGCAAGCCGTGAAGCAGGCTTCTGTAGTGGTAGCGTCGAGCCCACTGAAAATGGGCCAGCCCTTGGCCGCTGGGGACTTGACGCTGGTGGACTGGCCCGCGGGCAAGGAGCCGGCGGGGTCGTTTTCGCGCGTGGAAGATTGCGTAGGCCGTGCCTTGATTGTTCCCTTGGTGCCGAACGAGGTCGTCTTGGATCAGGAGTTGGCGAACCGCAACGCAGGATCGGGTTTGCCTGTATCCATTCCGGAAGGAATGCGCGCAGTTTCCGTGGGCGTTGACGACGTTGTAGCGGTGGCCGGCTTTGTGACTCCCGGAACTATTGTGGACGTGTTGGTAACGGGTACGACACCCGGAGGGTCGATCACGCGGACCATCTTGGAACACGTGCGCGTACTGGCTGTAGGGCAACAGTTGCAAACGGAAAACGGGAAACCGCAAACGGCGCCGGTGGTTACGATGTTGGTAACTCCTGAGGACGGGCAAAAGTTGACGCTTGCCGCAGCGGAAGGCAAGCTCCACTTGGCTTTGCGCAATACGGTTGACATGGCCGACACGAAGACCCCTCCTATCTACAGCTCCACCATATTTCAGGGTACGGCGCCGCCGGTGCACGCAGCTCCTCGGGCAGTTGTGGCCAAGCCGGCCCCTCCGGCTGCACCACCCCCGTATAATGTGCAAGTGATCCGTGGTGACAAGGTAGAAACCCAATCTTTTCCTCGATGACCGAGTAAACTAGGCGGCTCCATGAAGGTCCCGAACACGCGATACAGTTTGCTGACGCTGACCGCTACAGTTCTAGTGGCTACGTTTCTTGCTCTCATGAATTTGGGTGCAGGGAGGACAGCGCTGGCGGTCGAAGACGGCGCTGCGGCGCAGGCGCAAGCAGGTCCCTCCGGACCCACTGCCGAGGCGCTTCACCTGCTGGTGGGGCGTTCGCTCGTAATTTCGTCTCAGGCGCGCATCTTCCGCATCTCCGTCGCCGATCCCGCGATCGTGGACGCCCTGGTGGTAAGTCCCACTCAACTCCTGATTAGCGGCAAGTCACCCGGCGTGACTTCCCTGGTGATCTGGGATGAGACGGGACAGAGCCAGACCTTCGACGCTTACGTAGATTTGGACGTGTCGGAAATCGCGGCGAAGATCCACCAGGTTATTCCCGACGAAAGGGTGCAGGTGGAGGCGCGCGGGGGGGTTATAACTCTCTCCGGGCAGGTTTCCTCCCAGGCCGTGGCGGACCATGTGTTAGCGATCGCGCAGGCCATGTCGCCTCGGAAAGAGGCGGTTGTTAGCCTCTTGCAAGTGCCTGTGGCGAAGAGCGGAGAGGTATTGCTGGAAGTTAAATTTGCCGACGTGGACCGCTCTGCCCTCAGCCAGTTGGGCGCAAACCTGCTCAGTACATCGCCCGCGAAGACGATTTTCGCCACCTCGACCGGGGAGTATTCGCCCCCCTCGGTTCAATCCGGCGAGACGATCACAGGGACCTCGACCTCGACTTTGACGTCCGCGATTAATTCTGCTGTGCCTCTTACCCTTAGCAGTTTGCTGAACATTTTCATTTACCGTTCCGACATCAACTTGGGTGTGGCCATTCAGGCGCTGCAACAGAAGAATCTGCTGCAGATTCTCGCCGAGCCCAACGTCCTGGCGGAGACGGGCAAGGAAGCGAGCTTCCTGGCGGGCGGGCAATTTCCGTTTCCGGTGGTGCAGGGCGCCACGGGAGGCGTTCCGGTAGTCACCATTCAGTTTCGGGAATACGGCGTGAAACTTACTTTCACTCCGCTCATAACCCCCGAGGGCCTGATTCACCTCAAGGTGTTCCCGGAAGTGAGCTCGCTGGATTATACCAACGCCCTGACCCTTCAGGGGTTTACCATCCCCTCCATCGCGACGCGAAGCGTGCAGTCGGAGATGATCCTGAAAGATGGGCAGAGTTTTGTGATCGCGGGTTTGGTGAATGACCAGGTTACGGAACAGTTTTCAAAGATGCCCGGTTTGGGGGATCTGCCCATTCTGGGAGCGTTTTTCAGGAGTCGTTCGGTCTCGAAGAGTAAAGATGAGCTACTGATCATGGTGACGCCGCACGTCGTACATCTAGATTCCCAGGAGAAATTGCCCCCCGGACCGCAGTTCCCGGACACCTTCCTAAAACCGTGGCCCGCAACGAAGGGCGCGCCTCCAAGCGTCAAGAAATAAGATAGAGGCAATTCCCCCGGCGCGAGACGGCTGGAAAGGTGTGAAAGGATCGGGAGTATGTTGACGGTGGGTGTAGTTAGTCTCGATACGAAGAACAGCGCGGCCTTGCTGGCCTTGTTGCAGCAGACGGGGTTGGTACAGCCTATCGCGCAGTGGGATCTGATGGCGGGCGAGGGACCAACGTCGCGCGCAGCCGTGCCTGACGTGGTGCTGGTGGAGATTGGTCGCGATGCGAAGTCCCCTCTGGAAGCTGCTGCCCGCTTAAACCGGCTCAACCCCGCCTCGTGTATCATTGCGTGTTCCGCCTATCAGGATCCCAGCCCAGACCTCTTGATGCAAGCTATGCGCAGCGGCGTGCGGGAATTCCTTTCGCAGCCGATTGACCCCATGGTCGTGCGGGAAATGTTGGAGCGACTCGTCAAGCAGCGAGGCATGTCGCATTCGGACATGGACAAGCTGGTGGTGGTCGCGGGGGCCAAAGGTGGCGTGGGCACGACGACCATCGCCGTGAATCTCGCGGTGCAGTTGACGCGGGCGGCAGGAAAGCGGGTGGTTTTATTCGATCTCGGGCGCCCGCTAGGTCATGCCGCGTTGCTGCTGGATTTGGAGACCCGCTTTTCTTTCCGCGCGGCAGTGGAGAGTCTAGATCGCCTCGACAGCCACCTCTTTACGGGATTGCTGGCGAATCACAAGAGCGGCGTGCAGTTGCTTGCCGGAGCCTCCCACGCCGATGAATGGGATCGGATATCGCCGGTCTCCCTCGCCCGGGTCATCAATGTTGCCCAGAGCAGTTTTGATTTCGTGGTGGCGGACATCGGCACCAATTGTTCTTCCGAGTGGGCTCCCGTCCTGCGCCTGGCTCGCCAAGCGGTTTTGGTGACCGAGACCAATGTGCCCAGTTTATGGAGTCTGGAACGGCAGGTGACCTTGCTCCGTGCTCTGGGAATCGACTCCGGCCGCCTTCGGCTGGTCGTTAATCGTTGGCATAAAGGCGATGAAGAGGCGTTGCAGGCATTCGAAAAACGTGTGAAGCTGCAGATTTTCGAGCGTTTGCCGAACGATTTCAAACAGGTGAGCCGGGCTGTGAACATGGGTACGGAGCTGGCGCGGGGTCAAAGCGATCAGCTCGTGCAAAAGTTTCGCAGCTTGACCGAGCAGATTACGGGCGGGGGACGCCGGGAGACTACGGAAAAACGAGGAGCCTTCCTAGGGTTATTTTCAGGCAGGTAAGGAGTAAGAGGTAGAGATGGCGGATATAATCACAGGTCAACCCGACCTGGGCAAAGTCAAGAGCGCGATCCATCGTCGGTTGATCCAGAAACTGAATTTGGACCGTGTCTCCCAGTTGAATCGGGACACTGTGCGCACCGAAGTGGCCCAGATCGTCGAAACTCTGACCACGGCGGAAAGCACGCCCATGACCCTGCAGGAGAGGGAACGCCTCGCCCAGGAGATACTGGATGAGGTGTTCGGGTTGGGTCCGCTCGAACCCTTGCTGAAGGATTCCACCATATCGGATATCCTGGTCAACAGCTACAAAGACGTTTATGTCGAGCGCCGGGGGCTGCTGGAACGGACCAACGTGCAGTTTCGCGACGAGACGCACCTGTTAGCCATCATCGACCGAATCGTCTCCGCCGTGGGACGCCGCATCGATGAATCGTCGCCCATGGTGGACGCGCGCCTCGCCGACGGTTCACGTGTGAACGCCATTATTCCTCCCTTGGCCATCGACGGTGCCTGCCTCTCGATCCGGAGGTTTGGACGAGAGCCTTTGAACGTGGATATGTTGCTGCGCAACCAGACACTGACTTCGGGGATGCTTGCCTTGCTGCGAGGATGTGTCTTTGCCCGCATGAATACGCTCATCTCCGGGGGCACAGGAGCAGGGAAAACTACTCTGCTCAATGTCCTGTCGTCGTTCATTTCCAACCGCGAGCGCATTATCTCCATCGAGGATGCGGCCGAATTACAGCTTCACCAGGACCATGTTGTGCGGCTCGAAACACGGCCGCCTAACGTGGAAGGGAAGGGCGCCGTCCACCAAAGACAGCTTGTGATCAACAGCCTCCGTATGCGCCCGGACCGGATCATCGTGGGCGAGGTTCGCGGCGAAGAAGCGCTTGACATGCTCCAGGCGATGAACACGGGCCATGACGGATCTCTGACTACGATCCACGCGAATTCGGCTCGCGACGCCCTGGGACGCCTGGAAACGATGGTGGCCATGGCAAGTCTGAACATGCCCGAGGTCGCGACGCGACGGCAGATTGCCTCGGCCCTCGATTTGGTGGTGCAGGTTAGCCGTTTGAGCGATGGCACCCGGAAAGTCACCAGCATCTCCGAAATCACCGGAGTTGAGGGCGACATCATCAGCATGCAAGAGATTTTCACGTTTCGAAAGACGGGTCTGGCGGAAAACGGCACGGTCCTCGGAGAATTTGTGGCTACGGGAATTCGTCCCCGCCTCTCTGAGCGACTTGCGGCGTCGGGTGTTAACCTTCCCCCGTCCATGTTCGAATCCAGCCGGCTCCACTAAAAAGGTATTTCCCCATGGCGTTGTCATTAGCCGCCCTCGTGTTCTTGATTATCATCCTGATTTGGCTGGGGATCTCTGTCTTCGCGGGGACGCCGAATCAGGGAGAAGTTATACGGGGCCGTCTCGAAGCTATCGAAAAGGGGGCGGGGGTCGCCAAGAGTGCGCTCGACCTGAACCTGATTCGCGATGAACTCCTGAGCGGCATTCCCACGCTCAACAAGATGCTGGTGCGCTGGTCGTGGCCTAGGCGGTTGCGCAATTACATCGCTCAGGCGGGAGTCGAGATCAGACCGGGAAAACTCGTCTTGTTCAGCGCCGGGATCGGCTTGGCGGCGCTGGAAGTGGTGCAGATTCTATACGGCAACATTTGGATGTCGATCGCGGTGGGCGTTGCGGTTGCTTTCCTTCCGCTGGCCGTTATCGCCATAATGCGGGCGCGACGCTTGGCGGCCTTTCAGAAGGGGTTCCCTGAGGTCATTGACCTTCTGGGGCGCTCGGTGCGTGCCGGACACTCCTTCGCCGCCGGGCTGGAAATAGTTGCCACGGATTTAGGGGAGCCCGTCGCAACGGAGTTTCGCATAACGTTTGACGAACAGCGATTTGGTTTGCCGCTGCGTGACGCGCTCCTGAGCCTCTCCCAGCGGGTTCCGCTTATGGACGTGCGCATTTTTGTGATCGCTTTGTTGGTGCAGAAAGATACGGGCGGAAATCTCGCTGAGATTCTCGACAACCTTGCCCATGTGATTCGCGAACGGTTCAGAATCGCCGGAGAAGTGCGGGTCCGCACGGCCCAAGGGCGTCTTACCGCAGTTTTGTTGATGGCGTTGCCGTTGGTCATGATGGTCATGTTGCATTTCCTCGATCCTGAGTACATAAAGCTGTTGTTCACTGACCACCTCGGCAAAATTATGCTTATCGTCGCCGCCGCGATGCAAATCTTGGGCGCGTTTATTATTTGGCGGATTGTTCAGATTAAGGTTTGAAGTTAACGAGGAGCAATAGTTGCTTTATGCCCGGATCCATTAGCATCGTTGTCTTTGTCGCGGTTCTCTTCATCGGTATAGCTCTGATCTTTGCCTTTTCCGGCGGCTCCCTGATGATCACCGAGCGACTCGGACGACTTTGGCGCATTCCCGGCCACGAAAGCAGGGGGTTTAAGGAATCGCGTCGAAAAATGACGGACAAGGTCCTCTCCGGGATCGACAGTCTCCTCCCCGCCAAGTCCGACCAACCCTCCCCAGTACATCAGCGCCTGCTCCAGGCGGGCTTCCGTCGGCCAGGAGCGGCTGCAGCGCTGAGCGTTGCGAAGGTTTTCGTGGGCGCGGTACTGGTTGGCGCGGTCTATTTCACAGGTGTCTACAGGAACAATCCCCTAATCCTGTTTCTCGTAGCGATTGTTGCGGGATATCTCTTGCCGGATATGTGGCTGACCCGGCAAGTGCGGTCCCGCCAGCAAACCCTCCGGTTGGCATTGCCGGATGCTCTCGACCTTCTCGTCATTTGCATGGAGGCGGGCTTGGGCATCGATCAGGCGCTCCTCTTTGTCAGCCAGGAGCTAATGATTGCGCACCCGGACTTATGCGAGGAATTCGACCTCGTCAACGCTGAGATGCACGTGGGCAAGACCAGGCTGGACGCGCTTCGCGCTCTTGCGACGCGGACGGGGGTGGATGATATCCAGGCGCTGGTTGCCACCCTGATTCAGACCGATCGTTTCGGCACCAGCATCGCAGACTCGTTGCGTATCCATTCCGACGCATTGCGCACCAAACGCCGGCAACGCGCCGAAGAGATGGCCGCCAAGACCACGGTCAAGATGGTCTTTCCCCTGGTTTTTTTTATTTTTCCCGCTCTTTTTGTTGTCATCATGGGTCCGGCAGTGATCTCCATGATTCACACGCTGGGTAACCTTCATTGAGACTGCTCGCCCGGACCAGGCAGCAGATTAGTCCCGATCGACGGAAGATCGGTAATTCTGTAGCAGGAGGTGCAATTTGAGCGCATCGACTATTCAAATCATTGCGGGCATCGGAGCGGTTATCGTACTCGCCATCATCATCTGGCGCCGCAAGAGCAAGTCATCCAAGTAGCTGGGCGCGTTGTCGAACGCCCCCTACTTTCCGAATTGCGAGGCATGAGCTGTGGACGAGCAAGCCCCTGGCGGCGCTAAGTATGTTTGTATCTACAATAAGACCCGGGAGAGATTTGTAGCTACTCAGGCCGACGTGGCCGACGGCTACTTCAGTCGGCTTGTAGGCTTGCTGGGTACGACGCGGCACTGGGCTCGGCCCGGAAAGGGCCTTTGGATTGTGCCGTCACATGGCGTCCACACCATCGGCATGCTGTATGCCTTGGACCTCATCTTTCTCGACCGTCATCTGATGGTGGTGGACGTGGAAGAGCACGTTCGCCCCTTTCGGATCTCCAAGGTCAGCTTCAAGGCCGAAAGCGTGTTGGAACTCCCCGTCCACACAGTATTCCGTACGGAAACTCGAGTCGGAGACCAACTGGAAATCTCTCCGGTTCGCGGCCACGAGCCAGCAGACTCGGCCTGAATTTGCAGCCCGGCGTTTTCCCCACCACAATGATGGCCCTAAACGACCTACTTGTTTCTGTCCGATTGAGATGCCCAGCGCATGCCCTTGCAGTCCTTCATTGAGGAAACCATGACGGGGCTGGCGGGTGGCGGCTACGAGATTGCCGTAGGCGACGCCAAGAATCTGGTTGCGGCCACGAGCCCCGAGACCTTAAAACGAGTGTTCGCGGGAATGAACCGGTAGATGCATCGACCCGACGTTCTACCGCAACCTTACGACGGTAGCGCCCCACCCTCCTGCCTCGGGAGGCGCGTCGTTAAACGCGACGACGAACGGCGTGCGAGCCAACACCGAGCGCACAATCTCCCGCTGCACGCCGATGCCGCGGCCGTGAACGATGCGCAGGGCTTTCAACCCCAGACGGTTTGCTTCTTCAAGATAGGCTTCGACAGCGACGGCGACCTCCTTCGGTTGGAAGGTGTGCAAGTCAAAGACGTCGGTAATGGGAATGCGAACGGGTTCCTGGTCGAAGTCCACGTGTCGTCCGGTTTGAAAGCTCAAAGGCCGCGCCGGGTGCGCACCCAATCAATCCTCCAACGGCCGCCGGGCATGCGCGTCCAGATGAGCCGCTTGGCCGGAGTCCCGCGCGCGTGGTGGTAAAGCACTGCCGTGCGTTCATAGAAGCCGCGAGTATGCCACGAGTCTTTGAATTTGAATCGCTGATAATCCAGGTGGTGGCAAAACTCATGGCAGAGCGTGCTCAAGAAAGTTCCAAGTGAAGTTACTTGCTTGCGTACCGCCGTGCGCATCCAGACTCGGATCTGCAAGGTTTCCGGAGAATAATCGCCGAACAACTCCGAGGCCCAACCACCCTCACGCACGCGCAGGGGGCGGGCCGCGAGGACGCGGATTCCCGGCCGCTCCACGCCGTAGAAATCCGCTGCGGCGCTCAGGAACGCGGCGCACTTCAGTTGGATGTTCGCGGCTGTCCCTTCTGCCAACGCTTGGGCAATGGAATTCGCATGCTCGCGCAATTGATGGTCTGACGGCACCGGCAAGTTGGCGAGCAAGTCGCTCTGATCGAATTCCGCGCGCAATGCCGTTTTTCGCGGCGCATGTTCGGTGAGCATTTGTTCATCATGACTCCGACTTCGCATACCTGCAAGTGGACTGATCTCGAACTCGGCGCGCATGTTGGACAAAGGGCCACTGGGGGCAATTGGGGACCGCTTGGGGCGCAAAACGGTAAAATTGTCGATGCTGTGGCATGTCTGAATCGGGCATTTCGTCTGTTAGTACCTCCGGGCCATTGCGGCGGCTCAGGCCGAAGTATATAGTGACATTCTCCGGGACTGTCCGATGAACACTTGGGTTAGCGTCGTCTTGCGGGTCACTCTGGCACTTTTTGTCGTGTGTGGGGATTTGTCCGCTTGGGGGGATGGCACCACTCCCTCCCAGCCGGCCAGTTCTCTTGCCGAGGCCGCCGACGAGTTCAAGGTCCTCACGCGCAACCTGGGGATGCGCCCCGAAAGCCCGCCCAGCGCCCAGGAGCATCACGGCCCCAAGATGCGATGGCACGGGCGCGTTTACGAGAACTTCCGCAACGACGTTTTGGACGCCATTCCGCACGAAGTGAAGCAGAACGGCGAGAGCAACTCGCCGCTGCGCCGCAATCAATTCGGATTCAACATTTCGGGCCCGGTGCTTTTTCCCCATCTGATTACCAATCCCAACAATACTTTCTTCATGTTGTCGTATGAAGGTGTGCGCGAGCGTATTTTTCGCGCCAACCTGCTGACGGTTCCTACCGTGGAGCAGCGGCAGGGCGACTTTTCGCAAACGGTGGATCCCTCCGGCTACATTCTGCCCATCTTCGACCCGGCGCAGACCGCTCCCAATCCCGCTTATGATCCAACGCAGGCGGTTTCCACCGGCAATCTCCAATATCTGCGGGCGCAATTTCCCGGCAACGTCATCCCCACCAACCGTTTGTCGCCGGTGGCGCAGCAGGCGCTCACGTTGTATCCTGTTCCTAATACGGATATCGGGCCATTTTTCCAGAATAACTACTTTTCCAATTCGCCCCAGATTGACGACGCCGACGGCATCATTGCCAAGGTGGACCACCCGTTTCGCGAACGGCAGCGCGTGACCTCCAACACTACCCTCTCGAGTGGGTATCTGAGCCCGGCGAAGTACTTTCCCAACCAGGCAAGCCCCACCTCGCCGGACCAGCGTTTTTCCACCGTGCACACGGAACTGGATTACGTGTTTACGGCGAACTCCAACACCGTCAATTCCGCCAGCCTGCTGGTGAACTCCGATGTGGTGCAGGCGGGCAGCGAAGCGGCGGCGGGCTTCCCGAACTACTCGCTCGGCAATTACGTGTCGATGGGCACGGCTTATCCGATGTCGCGGAGCGCGCGCCTGACCGTAGAGTTGAGCGATGCGTGGTCCTCGCAGAAAGGCAAGCACTCCATCCGTCTCAGCGGCGAGGCCGATTTCAATGAAGTGAACACGTTTAAGGCTGCATACCCTTCCGGTTATTTCCTGTTCACGCCCGATATCAGCAGCCTGCCGGGCATCACGGACACCGGAGACCCCTTCGCCGGTTTTCTGCTCGGTTCGCCGGCTTATGCGGAGCGCACCATCACCACCGCGCCATCCTATTTCCGCGATTCCTACCAGGGCTTCAGCGCGCGCGACCGGTACGCCATGCGCAAGAATCTGACTTTCAACGCCACGGTCACCTTCAGCCGCCGCACCCCCCGGACGGAGAAGTACAATCGCCAAAGCACGGTCGATCCCGGCCTGATCGACCCCTCGAATGGCCTGCCCGGCGCGCTCGCCTTTGCGGGTGTGGACGGGATATCGCGGGGCATGCGGCCGGTGAATTACGATCTTGACCCGTCGTTCAGCGTCGCCTGGAACCCTCGCGGCGACAGCAGAACGGTGGTGGGCGCCTCCTACAGCCGTTCCCACTCGCAGATTCCGATTTACAACGGGCAATGGGCCACGCAGGGATTTAATGCGACCCAGACCTTTATTTCCCCCAACACGCAGTTGAGTCCGGCAATTGATTTGACCGCCGGCATCCCCCCGCTAGGGATGTCCCTGCCGGACCTGAGCCCTTCGGCGGCCGATAATACCACAGCGGATTACATGGTCCTGACGAGGGCGGAGCCCGTCTATCAAAACGTGGCCATTTCCGTCGACCGCTCGATTCCCTTTTCCATCACCGTTTCGGTGGGTGTGAACCACAGTGTGGGCCACGACCTCCTGGTATGGGATGGCGTCGTCAACCCTAACGCCATCATCCCTGCCGATATGGTCTACGGGAATAACCTTTACGATTATTCGTTTCGCTCCACGCTCCAGCCCTACCCTCAATATACCGGCTTCGAGCTTGACGACCTTTACCCCGCGGGTCGCTACCAGCGGGACACGGGCCACATCCGGATCGAGAAGCGCGCCTCGTTCGGCTTGACCTTTACGGCCTATTATTCGTTTTCCAAACAACTGGATGATTATACCGGGCCTTACGGGAACCAGGACCTCTTCAACTTGCGCGACGACTGGTCGGTGAGCGCGTACAACACCCCGCAGTATGCGACGCTCAGTTACGTGTATGAGTTTCCCTTCGGCCCTAACCAGCCTCTGCTGAATCTTTCCGGCGTCGGAGGCGCGCTGGTGCGGGGTTGGTCGCTTAGCGGGAACGCCTACTGGAACGACGGAACGCCGCTGGCGCCGCATCCGGAATTCAACAACACCGGTGACGTCCTTTCCACGCTCAACGTCAACCTGGTTCCGGGCGTCAGCCCGCATGTTTCGAGTCCCGGCCCGGCGGAATGGTTCAATCCGGCGGCGTTCGATCAGCCGGCGGACTTCACTGCGGGCGATGCTTCCCGCACCATTTCCGGCCTCCTGGGGCCGGGATACAACTCCATGGACGTTAGCCTGGGCAAGCGCCTCCCCGTCGGCGGTGAACGTGCCGTGGAGTTTAATGCGACGGCCCTGAATGTTCTGAATCATGCGAATTGGAATTATCCCGATACGATGATCGGGTCGGTGAGCGAGCCCAACGTCGATGCGGGCAGGATCATTGGTTCGCACGGGGGGCGCGTCATCCAACTCGGACTGAAATTCAGCTTCTAATGCTCCGATACCACTCTCTGGCTCTCGCTCTGCTCGCTGCCGCTGTTACGCTCGGAACCGCATGGGCGCAAACCGCCAGCATTTCCATTCCCGCTTGGGTTGAGGAGGGCGACTGTGGCCCGGCCCCGAAGTTTGAAGCCACATTAAATGGCAAGCCGGCGCCGGTGACTTCCGACATCGGTCCGGGCAGCGATCAGATCATTCTGCTCGTCCTCGACCTTACCAGCGATCTTTCCCTTGTGGATGCGGCCAAGCAGGCGCTGCGGGCGGAAATCTCCAAATTGCCGGCCAACGCCTGGGTGGGCCTGCTGCGCGACCAGGACGGGCTGCATGTGCTCGCCGACCCCAGCCCCAACCGGGAGCCATTGCTGAATGCCATCCGCGACTTTGCCACCATCGGCAAGCCGGGACTGTTTGAAACCGTGGGTTCGGCTCTAACGTTGGCCGACACGCTGATGCGCAAGTCCGCCGTGCGGGTTTCCGTTCTGTATATCACGGATGGCAGTGTCTATAATTACCGCGAGGATTATACGAATCCGGTGATCAACGGCAGCGATCCGCATGACCTCAGCCGGGTGTTTCCCGACGCCCTGATCCAGGATAAGACCTCCAAACTGGTGGGAGACGTTAGCGCGCTGGAGGCGCCGCTTTTTGTCGTCCATATCGGCTATCGCGGGGATACGCTGAACGCTTCTTACCAGAATAGCCTGCTGACGCTCGCGGAAGCCACGGGCGGCAGGGGACAGGTGTGCCGCTCGGTGGGTGAAATACCGGATGCGATCGCCGCCGCCTTCACGCGCATTTCCAGCGCCTGGCGGCTGACGCTGGACGTGCCCCCCAAATTTCACAGCAACGCCCAAATCCATCTTGGCGCCGCGTGCGGCGGTAGTGACGCGCGGCTTTCCTGGCGCATTCACTTGCGCCCGAAGGAGGGTTAAATGCGGCCTTTGGGTACACGCATTACGTTCGAACTGATTTTGGGCGTGGTTCTTGCCAGCTCCGTGGTGGTTGTTTTGCGCCAGTGGCGGCGGCTGGGCGAACTCCAGCGCCACCTGGAGGCGGACACCCAGGAGCTGCGTTTGCTGAAGGAAGCCCTGCGCCAGAAGGACTTGCAAAAGGCTCAACCGGTAGCGACCGAGGAGTTGCCTGCCGGCGGCGATCATGCCGGCATGGCCACGAAAGAGTCGACCATCAAGCGGTTGGACCGCGAACTGGCGCAGACTCGCGCCACGGTTGCCAACCTCCAGGCGCAGCTTTCCACCGCCAACGATCAAAACGCCAAAGCCTTGGCGAGTTCCCAGGACCGCTGGCAAAAGCAACAGGCGGATACGCAGTCCCAACTGGAAGACCTGCGTAAGAAGCTTGATGCCGCGCTGGCCGAGTCGGATATCGCCCGCCAACGCGCCACCGCAGTAGAAGCCGACTACTCCAAGTTGAAGGCGGACACCGCGGGGGTCGCCACTCGCGCCGCCGATCTGGCCCGCATAACCTCCAGCCTCCAGGATCTCGACCGCCGCCGCGACGTCTATTTGACCTCCATCCTCCGGCGCTATCGTGATATCACCGGCGAATTCAGCGCCATGAGCAGTATGCTGGATGCGAGCCACGATCCCAGCTCGAACGCATGCAGCGGCGCGGTCCTGAGCCGCATCCAGAACGCCGTCAACTCGACCGAAGACGACCTGCGCCAAATCAACGAATTGAACGCCCGCAGCCAAAAACTGGAAAAACAACTCGCACAGAAGTGAGCTTCGTAGTTTGTAGCTTGTAGCGGGTGTTCACCATGGAGTCGGAGTGACATTTTACGTGCAAGTTGCTGCATGCTAACGAGGTTTGCGGCGCTCGGGCAGTTTTTTGCGCGTGACTACAGCAATCTTCCGGTGCGGTAGTGC
>JBKQVI010000558.1:0-6216 GCA_052139985.1 Terriglobia bacterium | reverse complement strand
GTCAGATTGGGCGCCCAGTATTCGGCCGCGCCCATGCGCTCGAAAACATGATTCTGGCTGCGCCAATCCAGGAAGTTAGCGGGGGAGACGGGGCTGTTGCCGTAGTGCAGGATCACCACGAGCCTGTCCGCATCCTGATACGGAAGCGGCCGCAGCAGCACGGCGTTTACCACACTGAAGATCGCCGTGTTCGCCCCGATGCCGAGCGCCAGCGTCAGCACTGCCACCGCGGTGAAGCCGGGGTTTTTCGCTAACATACGGAGGCCGTACCGCAAGTCTTGGAATAGTGCACTCATGGCTTAGACCCTCAAGGGTCACCTTTCACCCGAATCCGTGCGCGAAGCAGGAGTTAAACCTGCGGTCGCCCAGCCGTGCCACGGGCATCCGATGCTGTGAAACAATCGATAATCTCGCGCTGAGACGCTGAGACGCAGAGGTTCAAAACAGAAAATGCCTTTGTTTTCTTTTCAGCCTCTGCGCCTTTGCGGCTCTGCGCGAGATACCGTTGCTCTTTCCGGGATTTCCTCACAGCTTCTCCTGCCCGTGCGCGATCATGGCCAGGATGGCCATGCCACGAGCCGTAGCGTGGGCGTCCCGCCCGCTGTAGCGTGGGCATTCCTTCGCGGTGCTCAGGACAGGCTCTGCCCGCGCCTTCCTGGCGGGAGCGGGACGCTCCGGCGACAGCGGGCGAGACGCCCACGCTACAAGTCTCGCGGCGTGAAGCCGCCTCTACATCAAACGGCGCCAACCGCCCCACCGTCAGTTGATAGCCAGCCTTCCTTAACGGTGGAGTTTTGCCGGTCGTGCCGCGGAATTCCGAATCCCGCCACGAACCCGTGATTCCGAATTCCGAATGCTGAATCTCTGACGCCTCTTTGCTCATGTCGATTCCCGATTCCCAATTCCCTAATCCCGAACCCCGAATCCCCAGCCCCCAGCACCTAGCCACTGCCTTACTCGTACCTCAGCGCCACCATGGGATCGACCTTCGTGGCTCGACGCGCCGGGATGTAACTTGCGAGCAGCGCCACAGCGGTCAGAATCAGCGGAACGGCCACGAACGTTAAAGGATCGGTAGGACGAACGCCGTAAAGCATCTTCGCGAGGAACCGGGTGAGAGCGAATGCCCCCGCGAGCCCGGCGCCAGCCCCAACGAGCGTCAGCGCCAGTCCTTGTCCCACCACGAGCCTGACGACGTTCGTTCGCTGGGCTCCCAGCGCGATGCGGATTCCGATCTCGTGCGTGCGCTGGGTGACGCCGTAGGAAATCACACCGTAGATACCCACCGTCGCCAGCAGCAGAGCAAGTGCCGCGAACAGACTCAGCAAGAGCAAATTGAAGTTCTGCTGGGCCGTCGAAGTAAGACTCAGGGACTCCATGGTGCGCACGCGGGTGGCAGGAAGTTGGAAATCCCCGGCCAGCAACACTTCCTGGACAGGCTGGCTGATACTCAGGGGAGCGACCCCCGGCTTGGTGCGGATGATGACACTCGCAGCCGCCAGCCCATTCACCAACGCCATCGCGGCGTCGGGAATCTGCGACTCCAACTGGTACATGACGGGAGGCGGATCGTTATTGAGTCCGTTCTCGCGGACGTTGCCCACCACGCCAACAATTTCCACGGAGCCTTCGTCAAACTCGGGACTCAGTGCACCACCGATCAAGAGCACCTGACCGAGAGGGCTAGCGTTCGGCCAATACTTGTGTGCGAACGCTTCGTTGACGACAACGGTACGGGCGGGCTCCTGGTCTCGAAACAACCGCCCCGACCGCAGCGGAATCCGCAACGCCTCGAAATAGTGCGGCGAAACGAAACGCCATTGCTCATCGCCCGTGAACTTGTACCCCGGCAAGAGCGGACGCCCGGGGATGCTGAAGACCATGTCGGGACCTTCCTCAAACGGCAAGCTATTCGCCATGGCCGCTGCTTCCACGCCGGGCATGCCCTCCAGCCGCTCCATCAATTGCCGGGCGGTGCGGTCAACCGCGCTGCTCTTCGCATACTTGGGCCCGGCGAGCGAAACCTTCAGGGTCAAAAGGTTCCGCGAGTCAAAACCCGGGTCGACGGTGTGCAGCGCGGAAAAACTGCGAATCAGCAACACCGCCCCACACAAGAGGATGACGGTGATGGCAACTTCCGCCACGACCAGAACGCCGCGAGCGCGATGGTGTTTCAGCCCCGTGCCCGAGCGGGCGTCGGATTCCTTGAGCATGGAGGTAAGATCCGTCCGCGCGGCTTGGAGGGAGGGGAAAAGTCCGAAGAGGATGGCGGTGACCAGGGAAAGCAAAACCGTAAATCCCGCCACCCAGGGATTCAGTCCGGGGATGGCCGCGATCTCATCGACACGCGGCAAGCCGCCGGGAGTCATGGCCAGCAACGCTCGCACGCCCCATGACCCCAGCCCGAGGCCGAGTACCCCACCCGCGAGAGAGAGCAAGAGGCTCTCGGTCAGGAGTTGCCGCACGATCCTTCCCCGCCCTGCTCCCATGGCCACGCGGATGGCAACCGCTCTTTGCTGCCCGGCAGCGCGCGCCAGCAGCAGGTTCGCCACGTTGGCGCACGCGATCAGCAGCACCAGCCCCACCGCACCCAGCAAAATCAGGAGCGCCGGCCGGACGTCGCCGGTCATCTGTTGCTGGAGGGGCTCCACCTGGAGCTTGTCATCCTCTCCTAACTGCTCCGGATGTGCCTGAGCGAATTGCCGGCCAAGGACCGCCATCTGCGCATTCGCCTCGGAGAGCGTCTTGCCGCCGGGGAGCCGCCCCAACACCTCAAGAGTGTGCGCCTGATTGGTGCTGCCCGGATCGGCCTGCAAAGGCATCCAGATATCCGCCGGGGGATACGGTTGGAATTTTGGCGATACGATACCAATAACGGTGTAGGGCGCAGCCACCAGGGTTATCGTCTTTCCCAGAATCGAGGGGGAGCCGCCAAAACGCTTCTGCCACAGGCCATAGCTCATGACCGCGACGCGCGCCCCGCCGGGCCGGTCCTCATCCGCATTGAACGTGCGGCCCATGATCGGGTTCGCCCCCATAAGGCGGAAATAGTTCTTCGATACGTGAATTCCTTGCACAAGTTCCGGCCGGTCTCCACCGCTCAGATTGAGGCCGATTGCGGTGAAATCGTAAGCGGACAAATCCTCGAAAAGCGAGTTGTGTTGCTCCCAATAGGTAAACATCATGATGGAGGCCGAACCGCCACCCTTGCGCGAGATGTTCACAATGCGCCCTGAATCCGGATAAGGCAGCGGATGCAGCAGTACCGTGTTGACGACCGTGAACATCGCCGTGTTGGCCCCAATGCCGAGTGCCAGCGTCAGCACCGCCACCGCCGTGAAGCCGGGATTCTTCGCCAACATGCGGAGGCCGTATCGCAAGTCTTGGAGGAGTGTGCTCATGGCTTAGACCCTCAAGGATCACCTTTCATTCGAATCGGTGCGCGATGCAAGAGTTAAAGCTGCGATCGCCCAGCCGTGCCACGGGCATCTTGCCCGTGCGCGTTCATGGCCAGGATGGCCATGCCACGAGCCGTAGCGTGGACGTCCCGCCCGCTGTGGCGTGGGCATTCCTTCGCGGTGCTCAGGACAGGCTCTGCCCGTGCCTTCCTGGCGGGAGCGGGACGCTCCGGCGACAGCGGGCGAGACGCCCACGCTACAGGTCTCGCGGCGTAAAGCCGCCGCTACACCAAACTGCCGCAACCACCCCACCGTCAGTTGATGGCCAGCCTTCCTTAACGGTAGAGTTTTGCCGGTCGTGCTGCGGAATTCCGAATCCCGCCACGAACTCGTGATTCCGAATTCCGAATGCTGAATGCTGAATCTCTAACGCCGCTTGGGTCATTTCGAATCCCGATTCCCGATTCCCTAGTCCCGAACCCCGAATCCCTAATCCCCAGCACCCAGTACCCTTTTCTAAGCACCCAGTACCCAGCCCCCAGCACCTAGCCCCCGCCTTACTCATACCTCAGCGCCCCCATGGGATCGACCTTCGTCGCCCGGCGGGCGGGGATGTAGCTGGCCATTAAGGCTACGCCGGTGAGAACTACGGCGACCACGGCAAAAGTTAACGGGTCGGTGGGACGGACGCCGTACAGCAGGCTCGACATCAGACGGGCCAGGGGCAGCGCGCCCGCCGCTCCCACCGCGGTTCCCGCCAGTGCCAGGATCATCCCCTGCCCGGTCACAAGTTTCAGCACGTCCCCCTGTTTCGCACCGAGCGCCATGCGGACGCCGATTTCGTGGGTGCGGCGGGAAACGGAATAACTCATCACCCCATAGATACCCACTGCCGCCAGGGTTAAGGCAACGGTAGCGAACGTGCCGAGCAGCAGCACGTAGAACCGAGGCTGGGCTGTTGCATCGGCAACCACTTGCTCCATGGTCTGTACCTGCGAAACCGTCACGCTCTCGTCCATGGCCCGAACTTCGCTGCGGATAGTGGGCGCGAGCGCGGCGGGATCGCCACGGGTGCGCACCACCAGTGTCAAGTAGGAGAAGTGCGCATGCGCATCTGCAAGGTATTCAGGAGTTTGGAGATAAGGCAGATACATCTCCGCCATCAAGGGGGCCGCCCAATCATGCTCTTGAACGTTTTTCACGACGCCGACCACCGTCATCCAGCGGGCATTTTGTAGCTTGTCGCCCAATGCAATGCGTTTGCCGAGAGGGTCCGCGCCGGGCCAGCAGAACCGGGCCATCTCCTCATTGATGACAACTACCGCCGGTGCGGCCATATTGTCGCTTTCAGCGATGTCCCGGCCGCGAAGGAGGGTCATGTTCATCGTGTGGAAATATCCCGGCAGCGCGACCCGGTACACGGCCTCAGGCTCATCGCCGGGAAGGGGCTCCGGCTTGCCTGCAATTAGAAAATCCCTGGTCCAGAGGTCTCCCGCGATAGATAAATGATTGACTGCACTGGCTGAACGAACGCCGGGAAGCGCCCGGGTTTGCTCCAGCAATTGCTGGAAGAAATCCGCCCGGGCGGAGCCCTGTGCCACTCCCGAACCCTCCACATCGACCACCATCGTGAGGACGTTGCGCGGGTTGAAACCAGGGTCAACCGACCGGAGGGCGATGAGGCTGCGGATCATCAGGCCCGCGCCCACGAGTAAGATCATGGCCAGCGCGAACTCCGAAGCAATCAACAGGTTGCGCAAACGATTGTGGCGGATCCCTTCCATCGCCCCACGTCCACCCTCCTTGAGGGTGTCATTCAGATTGACCGCCGTGGCTTGCAATGCCGGAGCCGTGCCAAAGGCAAGCCCGGTCAAAGTGGAAACAGCCAGCATGAACAGCAGCAAATGAGCGTCGAGCGAGATCGTGTCAACGCGCGGGATCTCGGCCGGGCTCAGCGCCACCAATACCCTAATCCCCCACACGGCCAACAGCAGTCCCACGCCGGCGCCCGCCGCCGCGAGCAGCAGGCTCTCGGTAACGAACTGCCGGATCATCCGCCCGCGCCCCGCTCCCAATGCCGTGCGGACCGCCACTTCTTTCCGCCGCGCGGCTGCACGGGCCAGCATCATGTGGGCGACGTTAGCGCAGGCAATGAGCAAGACAAACCCCACCGCCCCCAGAAGCACCAGCAGAGCGGGCCGTATGTTTCCAACAACCTTCTCTTTCAGAGACAGGACCGTGTAGTCGCGGTTTGTGCCCGGATACTCCTTATCAAGCCGCGCCATGATCGTGGCCATCTCTGCCCGTGCCTGTGCGAGCGTGACGCCGGGCTTGAGCCGCGCAAATACTCGGAGGCTGTTGCCACCGCGGTCGAGCAGGCGGTCGGGGAGAGCCAATGGCGCCCAAAGCGCGGCCTTCGTTGCCCAGAAGGGCGCAAACTTGAATTCGTGCGGCATCACACCGATGACCACATATTTCTCGCCGTCCAGCGTCATCGTCTGCCCGATCACTCCGGGGTCGCCGCGGAAGCGCTGCTGCCACAGCCGGTAGCTCAAAACGACTTCATGCTCCCGGCCATGCTGGTCCTCTTCCGGAAGAATCATGCGTCCCAACAGCGGCTGAACGCCCAGCAGGGGGAGAATATCGGAGGTGATGTGCAAGCCCTGGAGTTGCTCCGGCCTGTCAACACCGGTCAGATTGGGCGCCCAGTATTCGGCCGCGCCCATGCGCTCGAAAACATGATTCTGGCTGCGCCAATCCAGGAAGTTAGCGGGGGAGACGGGGCTGTTGCCGTAGTGCAGGATCACCACGAGCCTGT
>JBKQVI010000557.1:0-17002 GCA_052139985.1 Terriglobia bacterium | reverse complement strand
CGCAGTACAACTCCAACTCTCCGCCTGCTCCATCGGGGAAAGATACCGCATCGCGACGGGATTGTCCAGAAGAAGTTACAAATATCTAAGGCTTATAGCGCTTGGGGAATTGAACAAATTCACCCTGCCCGGCCGCACGAGTTGCTTGAATCCGGGTTGTTCCACAGCTACGCTGTAGTCTCCCTCGTCCAGGAACTGAATCATATAGTTCCCTTCCGGGTTGGACGTGGCTTTCGTCAGAACGTTTGTACTGACGTTGGTAGCCGTGATTGTAGCCCCTGGCACCGTTCCGCCGCTGGGGTCAGTGATGCGGCCCTGAATGGTGCCGCGAAACACCTGCGCGATGAGCATCGAGGGCAAGAACAGTGAGCATGCAATAAAAAGAGGGATACGCTTCTTCATTACCTCACCTCCGCTATTAATTGATCGATTTTTGCCTCGTGGTTCATCTCACAACCGGAGAACTCCAGAACGGGGGTGTAATCGATTTCAAAAGACTCTAGACCTGTCGTGTATTTGTGTCAAGCGAAATTCTTAGAGAAAAGACGGGTTTTTAGGCCTGATAATTAGTCCCACAATCCACAGGTCAACCAGCCCTCTTGACATCTAACCTTGAAAAAGCGTAACTTGTGGAAACGATTACTTATGTGCACTGGGATGAGAAAGACCGTTGTCAACGTCGGCAAGGCGTTATCGAAGACGAGCACATGCTTGATTGAGGCTCTCTGCGCATCTTGAGTGATTCGTGTGTCCAGATTGGCCTGAATTCCGTGATGCTGAAAAACCGCAAATTTGGTATGAATTAGACATTGCCAATGACCAAGCCAGAAACCCTAGTTGACGGATCGAACTCGACAGTGACAGTTAAGGAAGTCGCCGAGCGCGCGGCTGTGTCGACGGCCACCGTATCTCGCGTGCTCTCCGGCTCGGCAGGTGTTCGCGACCCGCTGAAGAAACGAGTGCTTGACGCGGTGCGATTGCTTGCCTATCGCCCCAACCGAGCGGCCCGAAACCTCCGTGTGGGGTCCAGCCGTGCTGTGGGCGTGCTTATTCCTGATGTGGAGAACCCGTTCTACACCAGCGTCGTCTGCGGGATTGAAGATGTTCTGAAAGAGACGGATTATTCGCTGATTCTGGCCAACTACAATGAAAATCCGCAGCAGGAGGCGCGGCGGCTGGATTGGTTCCGCGCGGAAAGGATACGCGGCCTGATTTTCTCGGCCAGCCGCTCCCCCTCGACGTGGTATGTGGAATTACACAGGGCCGGCCTTGCCATGGTGGCGGTATCCCGCCTGCAAAAAGGCCTTCAGATCGATCATGTAATGGTTGCAAATCGCGATGGCGCCTATGCGGCCACCGCCCACCTGATCCGGCACGGCCACAAGCGCGTAGGGATCATCAACGGGCCCCTGGTGCTTACCACGGCGCGCGATCGTCAATCGGGTTACGACGATGCGCTGCAAGAGGCAGGTCTGCCGATGGACGAAGAACTGGTCGTGCATTGCGATTTCAGGCAAGAGGCCGGCCGCGTGGCAATGACTCAACTACTGGATTTGCCCGATGCTCCAACGGCGGTGTTTGCCGCGAGCAACCTGCTCACGCTCGGCGCGCTGCAAGCCATTCACGCGCGTAATCTCGACATCCCCGGCGAGATTGCCATTTTAGGTTTCGACGAGATGCCATGGGCAATCTCCTTGCGCCCGCCGCTGACGACAGTGGAACAGCCGGCCTTCGAAGTGGGGCGCACGGCGGCCCAACTGTTGCTTGAGCGCATCAACAAGCCTTCCCTTCCGCCTCGGCGCGTGATGCTGGGCACGCGGCTCATCGTTCGCTCCTCGTGCGGTGCGGAGGGCGGAACAGAGAAAGTGGCTTAGCGTTCATTGCATCGAAAACCGCCGTTCAACACTCGTAGATCTTTATAACCCACCGTGAACGAATTCTCTCTGCGTTAGCACACCGTGCCCCGGACCGTGTGCCTATGGACTTGGGCGCGACGTTCAGCACCAGCATTAATGTCCGCGCATATGCGGCGCTCCGCGCCTGCATGGGCTTGCCGCCGGAGCCGTCTCCGGCTTTTCTTTTGCCACGGGCGGGTACAATTATTCCTGGCGAAGATATCGTGTCGCGTTTCGACGTGGACGCGCGTCCGCTGGTGATGGGCGCGCCCGACCGCGCCCCGAGTACCTCCGTTTCCGACGAAGCATACGTCGAGGAATGGGGCGTGACTTGGACCAAACCTAACGAAGGACACTTCATCAATAGTGACGGCCCCTTCTATCGCCTCGACAATCCTGGCGTCAGAGATCTGGAAAGATTCGACTGGCCCGATCCTAACGATCCAGGCAGGTACCGCGGCCTGCGTGAACATGCGAAGTTTCTACACGACAGCACGGATCAAGCGGTGGTTCTCAACCTCTGGGTGGGACTTGTGCATGTGGCGGAATTCGTGCGTGGCTTCTCCCAGTGGCTCGAAGATCTGCTCATTAACCGGGCTTTCGCCGAGGCGTTGATGGACAGGATCATGGATTTTTGGGTCCGCGGCACGGAGCGGGCGCTCACGGAAGCAGGCGAATTTATCGATGTCGTAGCGATTGTCGAAGATCTGGGGACACAGCAAGGGCCGCTCCTACGGCCCGAGGTTTACCGTCGCATGATCAAGCCCCGCCACCGCCGCATGATGGGGTCGGTGAAGAAGCATGGCAAGAGACTGTCCCTGCACTCCTGCGGCGCGGTGAGCACCTTCATCCCCGACTTCATCGCGATGGGAGTAGATGTGCTGAATCCGGTGCAGGTTTCGGCTGCCCGCATGGATACAAAAACATTGAAACGCGAATTTGGCTGCGATCTGTCGTTCTGGGGCGCCATTGGCACCGGCAAGGTGCTTCCTTACGGAAAGCCCGTGGAGGTGCGCGAGGAAGTCAAGCGCCGTATCGATGACTTGGCCGCCGACGGCGGCTACATCCTGGCGGCCGTGCACAACATCCAGGCGGATGTGCCACCCCAGAATGTCGCCGCGATGTACGAAGCTGCGCGGGAATTCGGGGCCGTGTGAGCGCAAACAAGGTCATAGGCACCCTTGATTGCGGCGACCCTGGTGCTTTCTTTCTCGCAAACGTCCGGGCCCACCGAAAACGACCTCAGGGCTTTAGAAAGTGATCCGGTCGATGGCGACGAAGAAACATCGCGCAACCGCTCACCTATATCGACTGGAACATTCATATCTCGATCGCGGGACCGTAGGGCACCGTCGCCACGGTGAGGTTAAGGTTGAACATTATGTCTTCGTGCTCCTGCCCGAATTTCCACATGCGCTTCAACAGGTCGCGTTCCACCTCGTCCAGCCGTGACGATAGCAATGGCCAGCGATGGTCCCTGCTGTTCTTGAGGCCCCGACCTTCCTCCACCTCGGCCGGGGCATGAAAGACATTCGGAAAAGAAACGTTCGAGCGATCCAAGCTTAGCAGCGGGCTGTAGTTTGAAGAGTTGCCAGATGTAAGGTATCTCCCGAGTGCGACGATATACGGGTTGCGTTCCTTGGCTCTGCCAGGTTTACCGGAAGCTCATCAGCCCACAGATGATACTCGAAAATGCCTACGATGATATGCACTCACCCGGCCAGCCCACAATCACAATTCTTATGATGCTCCGAACTCTACGCAGTTCGAACTCCGCCGTTGCACTGCACACAAGTCCTCGTACCGTGCTCTTTAAACGGCACAAAACACGTCGTCCGTAGCACCTCTCGTGCTGATCAAGCGAATCAGCGGCTGATGCCAAATCCTGGCAAGACGGCCGGATCCGTGGGGCCATCATCCGCAGGTCGGCAGGTTCTCGTCCATTGCCTCGCCAAAACCTGAGCGAGGCACGGGCGGGAGGGTGATCTGCGTATAACGGGCGGCTAAGAGTAGCGAGGCCTCGCTTGGTGAACTTACTCCATCACTTATCGAGCGGACACCTGGTGGATAGCGGGAGATCGTTTCGAACAATAAATGGTGAGGAATTGTCCATCATGAGAAAGTTCTGCTGGGCACTGGGGCCAGAAGGGGCTTATTCTCTCCAACCATTGGCGAAGCGTCTGGCGGAAACGCTTGTCGCGAGAATAACTCGTGGCGCCAAGCTGGGCCTGTATCCCCTGCGGGCCAAAAAGAGGTATACGAACGGGGCTGGATTTGATGGTCCAGCTTTTCCAGACGATCCAGACATAGAAATCGAGCAAGCCCGGTGCGTTGGCGAGGCCGGCGACAACCTGCCGTTCGACGGGGATTGGGTGCCGGTTGATCTCCTCGTAGAAGCCCTCGCTAAGGGTAATTATGTTTCCGCGATGGGGAACGTTTCCTGAATCCTGCGGGCCTGCACGGTTGAACCAAAGCACCATCCGGTCAAAAAAGTGAAATCTTGTCCAGTCGAAGCACTGGCCACCTGCCCGTTGCTCTTCGGTGCCGAAGAAGATGCTGGCTGCAAAGATGCGTTCGAAACCCTGGATGAGACGGCGGTAGTGAATGCCGTCTTTTGGAAGTTGCAGGAACTCGAGTAACTGGGCGGCTCTTTGAAAGTGAACGGTACGGCTCTTTTGCTTCACGGCCAGCGTCGCGACCCAGATCGGAATCAGCCGATCCTGGCCGAAGGGCAAACCAAAACGTGGATGGGCAACGACCTCCAAAAAGAACTTGCCGTTCTGACGACGATGAATCAACTGCCCGGCCGGCGGGCGGCGCAAGGGGAGTCCGCAGAGCACGAATGGGCGGGCGTGGTACGCGAACTCTTGCTTTCCGTTCTCACGTTGTTCACGGACGAGTTGGATTGCGTCGAGTTGCTTGAGCCGCAGCTTTGTGATCGAAATCGTGTCCAGTATCGACCCCACCGGTACGAAGTCCGACATACCCTGTGGGCGGCTGTTCGCGGGGGCAGTACAAGTCTCTTGGCTCGGCATGTGTGGCAAAACCACAGGAAGCTCCACAAATTGCACACGTGTACGGTATCGCCGATACGGCATTGGATAGAGCCCATAGCGGCTGCTCCGGTGTGCCCAAAAGTGTGCCCAACGGGAATCGACTCGGCGCGGAGCCAGGATTACTAAGGCGTTGATTCTTTATGGTGGTTTCTTCTTGGGGTCGTCTGGGGTGGGGCTATTTTTTGATCCTAAGTCTGGCGCGTCCCCCTGGTATTCGCCTTGCGAGGGGTTTGTGGAGTTTGTTTCAGGTTCGGTTTCCAGGTTGCGCGTGGGTTGCGGATTTTGCCGAAGTTGTTCGGACATCGCCGGTGTAACTTGTTGATTCCCTTTTGAATCAGAGGGCAAAATTAAACTGTGGATCTGGACGTCGCGGGTTCGAACCCCGTCACCCACCCCAATGCTTTCAAAAACTTAGATCATGATCAAACCGTGACGGATGCCGAGGGTGACCGCCTCGGTGCGGCTGGACGCGCCCAGCTTGGCCATGATGGCGGCCACATGGAACTTTATGGTGTGTTCGGAAATGTCGAGGCGGGAAGCAATCTCCCTATTGCCGAGCCCGGCCGCGAGGAGCCTCAGTACTTCCAGTTCACGCGGCGTTAGTGCCTCGACAAACGCATCCGAACCGCCTCGCGCGAACGCATTCGGAGCGCGCAGAAGAGTCTCGATGCCGGTGGAATCGAGAACCACGAAGCCCGCGGCTGCCGCCTGAACGGCCGCGACAATCTCCGGCCCGCCACGGCCGCTGCTCAACACCGCCTTCACCCCTGCGCGCAATGCTTCGCCCACCGCCTCGACGGCAGGATTTTGAACCAGCATCACCACGTGCCCGCCCGCACTCGCCCAATCGACGGCCTTATGCGCGGCGGGGTCGGCCAGCGTCGGGGTTTCCACGAGCAGCACGTCGGGCGGCGAATCCTCTTCATTGCTGCGACCGTCACCGGAAGAATCCCCCATCAGGCGCAAGGCAGAATGCGCTTGAAGCAGGCTTTCAAGGCCCGCCTTGGCGATGGGGGACGATGCTTTAACGAGAACGCGAATCATACCATGGCCGCATGAAAAACCCCGAGGCGCACTGCCACGTTCCGAACCTTGTTCGGATCTCCTCGGACGAATTGCAGGCGCAGCAACCGCTCGCCGGTTCCCTCCAGCGCTTGCTCCAAATCGTCGAGCGCGCGCAGCGGCTGGCCTTCGATCCCAATCAGAGCGTCGCCCACTTTGAGCGAGGCGTACTCTGCCGCGCTGCCGGGAACTACTTCCAGGATCAGCAGTCCCAGGCGTTCCGCTCCGGATACGCGAACCGATGCGGGCCGGAGGGCCACTCCCAATGGCGCTTGCTGAAGGTCTCCGGCGAGCACCCGCGCCACCGCGTTGGCCGGTACTGCGAGCCCCAGGCCTTGCGCGACCATGGTATTCACGCCGACAACGTTTCCGCGCGCGTCGGCCAATGGCCCGCCGGAATTCCCCGGCGCAAGTTGCACGTCGGCCTGAACCCACTTGGTTGGTCCCAGTCCGGGACGGCGGCCGATGGCGTGGACGATTCCCGTGGTGACCGCTCCCATGAAGCCCAGCGGGTTGCCGACGGCAATCACGAGTTCACCGACACGCAGGTCATCTGAATTCGCCAGTGTGACGGGACTGAGGTTCTTAGTTGGAATCCGCAACACCGCCAGGTCGCGCCGCGTGCTCCGGGCCTTGAGGCTCGCGGGAAACGAACTTCCGTCCCACAGCCGCACCATAAGATCGGAATCACCCACCACGTGGGAGTTGGTCACGACCACCCCATCTGATTTTACGATGAATCCCGAACCTTGGCCGCTCCGCCCGCTTGCCACCTGCACCGTGGAGCGGCGCAATTGCTCGGCAATCTGGCCAGAACTCTCAAGCGCCATGCTCGCCTCACTTTCCCGGTCTTTCGCCAACGGTGATCTCGACCTCGCGGAGTGTGCCGGCGCGAATCAGCTTGGCCTTCACCGGCTTCCCAATCACTCCCGAGTCCGAAAACGCTTGCAGCTCTTCGATCTGTTCAAGCTGAGTGTTTCCAATGGCCAGCAGGATGTCACCCAAGAGTACGCCCGCCCGGTCCGCCGGTCCGTCCGTTTCGACCTTCACCACCATTACTCCGATTTTGCCGGTCACCGAAAGGCTAGTGCGCAGAGCGTCGGGAATGGCCACCGGCTGAACTCCCACGCCGATGTAGCCGCGCGGCACGTAACCCTTAGCGAGCACCGCATCCATAACGCGATTGATCGAAGATGCGGGAATCGCCAGTCCGGCAATCCGCGAAAGCCCCGAGGTGGCGATCCCGAGCAATTGGCCGCGACAATCCACCACCGCGCCCCCGGACGAATTCGGAAACAGGGTCGCGTCGAGGCGGATGTACTTGTCCAATCGCCCTCCGCGCCATGTGCGCCAAGCGCCGGATATTGCGCTGATCACACCCAGGCTGGCGTTCGGCCCGCTGTCGGGAGAGCGCCCCAGCACCAGCGCCAATTCGCCCACCTTCGCATTGTCGCTTCCACCGGCGGAGGCCGCTGCTGACTCCAAACCTTCTACCTTCAGGACGGCAATGTCCGTTCCGGGGTCGCGGCCGGCTAGCGTCGCGTCTGCTCTCTTCCCTCCGGGCAGCGTGACTTGAATGTCTTCGTCCTGGCCAACGGTGTGGTCGGCTGTTACGACGATGCCGGGCCGCCAGTGGACTCCGCTCGAGGGATAATGTGCGCGGGCGTGGACGGCCACCACGTGGGGTTGAAACTCTTCCACCATCTTCGCCAATTCGTTCGAAAGACTTACCAGTGAGCTTTGCATGTTTGACCTCCATACTCATTTTGCGCGAGCCGCGACGCTTCCACATCAGTCGAATGGGTAGGTGGCAGCCTGGAAGATTGGGCGGGGGCGGAGGAGCTGCAAGAGCAAGTCAAAAGTCAAAATGCAAAAGGCAAAGGGCAAAAGTGAAAAGCCCTGCTTCTGGCTCGGCGCGTCGTGGGAGCCACACACCACGGGGAGATTGCTTAGCGCGGGAGGTAGCGTGGGCGTCTCGCCCGCGGTGGCAGGGGCGTCCCGCCCGTGCTCACACACGGCCAGGATGGCCATGGCACGAGAGGAGGCGGGGGCGGCACGCCACGCTTCGGGGTCTACTTGCTTGCCTGTGGTTTTTGTTTATTATCGTCTTATGCAGGGTTGCACTGCACCAAGACGCCACCAGCGGTTGTCGGCTTCTCCCGCGCTACTCTTTCTGCTCTTTCTCCGGATTTCCGGACTCCTAGCGATCAACGCACAGGAATCGAAACCAGACTCGGCATTACCTCAAGCTGCGGAGCCTTTCTGGATTGCAGCACAGCAAGCCCGGCAGGAAAAGGACTACCCCAGAGCGGAGAAGCAGTACCAGAAGGTCATTGATCTCTCGCCGGGGTTTGCGGAAGCTTACATGAATCTGGGGTTGGTGTATGAGCTTGAAAACCGCCCGCAAGATGCGATCCCGCAATTTGAAAAAGCCTCCCGGCTGAAGCCTGCCCTGACCGGGGCACAGTTCTTTCTGGGTGTGGACTACTGCAAGCTGGGCAAGGGAGCGAAGGCCATCCCGCACCTGGAGGCCGCCGTGCACGCCAAGCCGGATTTGCCCGATGCCTGGTCGTGGCTGGCTACCGCACAGGAAATGACGGGACAGCTTCCGGCGCAGGTGGGAACGCTCCAGGCGGGTTTGCGTGCCAATCCGCAAAGCATCGACCTGCTCTATCTGCTCGGTCACGCTTATGAAGATTTAGGCAAGGACGCCGTCGGCAGGATGCAACATGCGTATCCCGACTCGACGTACGTCGAGCAACTGCTGGCGGAGAATTACGCCACCAGTGGTTACGCTTCGGTGGCGCTGCTGCATCTTGAGAATGCCTTGAAGGATTCGCCGGACCGGACCGGCCTGCATCTTGAAATCGGAGAGGTGTTCCTCCACGCCGGGAACCTCCCGCGGGCAGCGGAGGAAATCGCCGCGGAACTGCACCTCCAGCCGCACAATTTGCGAGCGAAAGTGCGGCAAGGTGAAGTCAAACTCTTAGACGGCGATGCGCCGGGAGCGCTCGCTGACTGGTCCCAGGCCATCACGGTTAGCGAGAAGCGGACCGAAGCCATTCTGGGCTTACGAGAATCCGGTTTGGGCGATACGGAACAAGAAAAGCTTCCCGCTGATTTGGGCGCGCGGCTCGCGGCGTTGCGCAGCCAAGTGGAATCGCAGCCTGAGCCTGGCAGGCAGCTAGCGCTGGCTTTCCTCGATGCACAAGCCGGCGCGCCCGCGAAAGAAGTCGCGTCCGCACCGCTAGAATCCACTACACGAAGATCGCCCGATCCTTGCGCGGCTTCGCGGGTGAACAAATGGCTGGAGGAAGACAAGCTTGGACCGGTAGCGAATTGTTCCGCACGAATCTCGCCTGGCGCGCTTCCATCTCAACTACGCTTGGAAGTGGCGCGTGCGCTTTTCGAGACAGCACAGCCGGAGCAAGCACTCAAAATTCTGGATAGCCTCCCGCACGCCGATGCAAATCGACCTCAAGTACTTTATTGGTACGCGCGCTGCTACAAGCGCCTGGCGCTTGCCACGTACCTGCGGCTTTTCCAATTGGACCCCGATTCCTACCGCGCACACGAGATTCTTGGCGATCTGGACCTGGCGCGCGGAAACGAATCGAAGGCCATCTCGGAGTACCAAACCGCGCTGGCGGCGCGTCCCACCCTGCCGAACCTGCACTACCAGATCGGGCATCTGCAATGGAAGGTTTACAAGGTGCCGGAGGCGCGCCAAGAATTTTTGGCGGAGCTGGCCATCAGCCCCAACCACACGGGGACATTGTTCGATCTAGGCAATACTTACCTTTATGAGCGCCAGCCCGAAAAAGCGCTGGACTATCTCAAGCGCGTCAGCGTGTTGGACAAGAATTATCCCGACGTTCACGGGTTTATCGGAATGGCTTACAGCCAGTTGGGGCAATACGCTCAGGCGGAGGCGGAGCTGAAGCTGGCTTCGGCATCGGACCAGGATGGACGGATTCATTATCAATTGGGACGGGTGTACCAAAGATTGGCGAATAGCGAAGAGGCGCAACGCGAATTTGCCATTTCCGATAAGCTAAAGAATGAGTCCGCACAGAAAAACCAAGCGCGGGTTCAGAGCATCGCCGCCGCCGAAGCCGCCCTGAAGCAACCTTGATGAAATTTCTCGCCGCCAGCCTGCTCTTCGTTCTCGGAATACTTCCCCTCCCCGCGCAGACCGTCGACGCATTCCAAGCGGGCCTGGTCGCACTCAAGCAGAACCGCCCGGCCGAAGCGCTGGAACAATTCACCCGGGCGGAGCGGGAGAATCCGGCCAATGCGCGCGTTCGCAACTTCCGCGGCATCACTCTCGCGCAACTGGATCGGGTGGATGAGGCCGCAACGGAGTATCGCGAGGCCATCCGGCTTGACCCGAAGTCACCCGATGCGTACCGCAACCTCGGGTACCTCGAATGGATGCGCCACCGCCCGGACGCGGCGCGCCACGTTCTAGACGAAGCACTCAAGTTGGCGCCCGACGATCCCTACGCCAACTACTATCGGGGCCGAGTGGATCTCGACTCCAAGGACTACGCCCCGGCCGTCGCGCACATGGAGAAATCCCCCGGCCTGTGGCCTGCCGACCCCGCGTTCGGCTTTGCCCTCGCCGAAGCTTACTTAAGCCTCCACCGAGAGACTGCCGCCCGCCAGGCATTGAGCCGCGTGCAGAACCTCAAGTTGACGGACGCACAATCCGTCCAATATGGAGCACTGCTGGTTGCCGCTCAGGACAAGGCGGCAGCCATCGAGGTATTTCAGCGAATGCAGACAGCGCACCACGACGCGAGTTGGGCGCTCTTCAACCTCGCCCTGGCGCAATTGTTGGCGGGCCACCCGCAGGAGTCAGTTAGCATCGCGCGGTCTGTAGCGACACCGCAAGGATCGCCGCAAGCGTGGACCCTGCTGGGAATTGCCGCAGCCGAGACGCAAGATCGCGAGCGGTCCATCTCGGCGTTTCGGATGGCCGCCCAGTTCGCTCCCGGCCAGGAGGAGCGTTGGCTCGATCTGACACGGGAATTAATGGATAGTCAGCGCTACGTTGAAGCCGTGTCGGCAGCGAAGCAGGGACTGGAACGCCTTCCCCGTTCCTACGCCCTGCGGCTGCGACTCGGCGCGGCCTACATGAAATCCGGCCAGTACAAAGAAGCGGAAGGCGTGTTCCGAGACCTGATTGCTCAGGGCGACACCCAACCGACCAGCGCCATTGGCCTAGCGCAGGCCTTGTTGCGGGAAACCCAGCCGGACGCCGCCGCGCAAGTCCTGCAGGACACCGAGAAGCGCCTGGGAACCAGCTTTCTACTTGTCTATTTCGAGGGCATCGCACTTGACCGGGCAGCGAAGCCGGAAGAGGCTCTGCGGAGATTCCAGGAAGCAGTCCGGCTGAATCCCCGCAGCGCCGAAGCGCATCAGTGGTTGGGGATGGCGGAGTTGCGTGCCCGGCAAGTGGACCCGGCCATTACCGATTTAAAGGAAACCCTGAGGCTCGATCCCCAGAACCAGCCGGCGCGAAGGCTTCTGGCGCAGGCCTATGCCATGCGCAAGCAGCCGGAGCAAGCAGCACAGTATTTGCAAAAGATTGAGCCTGGAGAGGTGCCGAAGACGATGGGGGAGGAATCCGCGGACTTCTTCTTTCCGGCTTGGGAATCACCACCCGCTGTTCAGTGATGTTGCTCCTGTGGGCCCTTGAACCCCCTCTGCGCATTCTCAGCCTGGTTTGACTTCTCTGCGATGGAGAGCTTTTGGAAAATCGCCAGCTCACGCGCCCGTGCCGCAGCGTCGTTCGCCTCACGATAGATCTGGGCCAGAACGAAGTGAGGTTGGGCGTCCGTGGGATCTTCTGCTGCGGCCTTCAACAGATATTCTCGCGCCCTGTCCGGCTCCTTCAAGGCCAGATAACACGTACCCATCAGCAAATGGACCTTCTCCATGCGCGGCTGCCCGGCCTCGGCCTGCCGAAGATAGACAAGCGCCTGTTCGAACCTGTTCTGCTTCACCGAAATGTCACCGAGATAGAGATTCGTCATCGCACCGTTGGGGTCTTCCTTCAGAGCAAGCAGGAACTCTTTCTCAGCTTCGGGCAGCCGATTCTGAATCCAATAAGCGACCCCGATGGCGTAATGAATTCCTCCCGCGTCGGGCCGCTTCCGCAGCGCGGCCTGGTATTCCTGTATGGCTTGAGAAAACCGCTCGTCATCCGCGTAGACTTCTCCCATCAGGGCGTGCAATTGGAAGGAATCCGGGTCCAGGTCGTGAAGCATTTGGATGGCGCGCAGCGAAGAGTTCTTGTGAAGCCGCGCGAGTTCGTAGAGCGCGTCGGCCTGCTTGGGGTTTTCGGCTATTAATTTGTCAAGTTGTGTAATGGCCTCGTTCACGCGGCCTTCCTCTTCCAGCGTTAGCGCCAGATAGTATCGGCACTTGGGATGGGGATGAGCGGTTGCCAGTTCCTTGTTGAAGCTGCTGATGGCGCTGTCATAGTTGTTCAATCCGAAGTAGGAGACTCCCATAAAGAAGTTCGCTTCGGGATACTCAGGCCGCAAGGCCAGGACCTTTCCCAGCGCATCCAGCGAGTCCTGGAATTTCAGCTCGGTCTGATAGAGGATGCCGAGCCGCTTAAGCACCTCGGGGTTTTCCGGCGAGCGATCGAGAGCCTTCGCGTACTCCTGCTCCGCGGCGCTGAACTTTTCCTGCTTCTCGTACGCTCGGGCGTGCAGCAAGAACGACTCGAGCGAATCCTGGGCATAACTCCAGCTCATCGGGGACGCCATGACGATCACTGCGAGGATACAACCTGACAACCCGTGGGTGCAGCTTTTCATGGTCATAGTGCCCAACTGTACTGCACGGACTTCCCGCCAAGTCCGGTACCGGCGAACGGGTGTCAGAGAATATTGCCGTCGGCCAGATTTTCTTCCGAAAGCATCCGACGAGGCAAGGAAAACCTTCTTGAAACAACTTCGGGGGCCACGTGCTGCCGGCCATTTTAGAAGAAGCCGATACGCCCGACACGAGGAAGCCCGTGGCACGGCACAGAACGCATGAGGCCGGTCCGAGCCGGACTTACCCCTAACTCATCTTCTTGACCCACCCGGACCTGCCCGTTGCGGGCATCTTGTCGGTTTCGCTCAATAGGCGTTTCGCGTTATTTTCCTCTTGTGGTAGATGATCTATGGGAGTATAACGGCAGCATGCCAAAGAAGGGAACACCTTCGCTCGAAGGCGAACTGCTCCAGAGCACGCTCGACCTGTTGATCCTACAAACGCTGGTGGTGGGCGCCGCGGACGGGCACAGCATCGCTTACGCTACCGAACACCGCTCCGAAGATGTCCTGCAAGTCGAACACGGCTCGCTCTATCCGGCTCTGCACCGCCTGGAGGACCGCGGCTGGATCGCCTCGTTCTGGGGGACTTCGGAAAACAATCGCCGGGCGCGCTACTACCGGCTGACGCCCGCCGCCCGCAAACAATTGGCCCATCAAACCAGCCGCCGGGATGAACCGGTGCGCTCCATCAACCGGGTGCTGCGGCCGGCGGAAGGCAGTGGATAGCAGTGGTTAGTGGATAGTGGTTAGTTGTCGGTTGTCAGTTTTCGGTTCTCAGGCAACCCCAAGTCAGCACTGGGTCGTCACTAACCGCTCGCCACTAGCAGCTAGCCACTGATGATTGAGGCCTCACATGAGTTGGACTCGATTCTTTCGCCGCCGCTATTGGGATGAAGAGCGGGCGCGCGAACTGGACGCTTATCTCGAAGCCGAAACGGACGACAACATCGCCCGCGGCATGTCGCCGGAAGAGGCGCGCTATGCCGCGCACCGCAAGCTCGGCAACACCACGCTGATTCGCGAGGAGATCTATCACATGAACAGCCTCGGTTGGCTCGAATCTGCCTGGCAGGATCTCCGGTTCGCCGTGCGGATGTTGTGCAAGAGTCCTGGCTTTACCGCCGTCGTGGTATTGACGCTGGCGCTCGGCATCGGCACGAACACGGCGATTTTCAGCCTCGTCGACCAGCTCCTGCTGTGGACCGTTCCCGCGCACGAACCGAACCGACTGGTAAAAATAGAAGGCGTTTACAGCAGCAGCTATCCCTTCTTCTGCGCGTATCGCGACCTCAACCAGGTCTTCTCCGGAGTGCTCGCCAGCAGTGACAATCTCTCTGCCGGTATTCGGCCTGCGGGCGCACCCGGGGTGGAAGTCGGGCATGTGGAATACGTGAGCGGTGGTTATTTCCAGATCCTGGGGATCGGGGCGACCGCCGGCCGCGTGATCGCTCCCTCCGACGATGGCGCGCCGGGAGGATCCCCAGTTGCCGTCCTCTCGTATCGGTACTGGCAGCGGCGACTCGCGGGCGACCTGCATGTGATCGGACGCAAGCTCACGGTGAACACGTATCCGCTTGTCATTGTCGGAGTTGCGGAAGAGGGGTTCGGCGGTCTCTTCAACGGCGACGAGCCCGATGCCTTCGTACCCCTCGCGATGTATCCGGTGACCACGCCGTCTGTCGCCCGCACCTGGAATACGATCAACATGAGTTGGCTTTCCACGTTAGCGCGATTGAAGACTGGAATTTCCATCCAGCAGGCGCAGGCCAACATGCCGGTGTTGTGGTCGCAAGCGGTGGAGCGGGTCGGCGACAGGGCCGTCAGAGCTGTCAGCAAGGCCCATCTGCTGCAAAAGGACGAATCCCGGCTGGAGCCTGCGGCCCGTGCCCCGAGATTTATCCGCAACCAGAGTTTTTTGGATCCCATCAAGGTGTTGGCGGTCGCGACGGCGCTTCTGCTCCTGATTGCCTGCGCCAACGTGGCCAACCTGCTGCTCGCCCGAGGTTCTCAGCGGTGGAAGGAAACCGCGGTGCGTTTGGCGTTGGGCGGAACGCGGGCGCGTTTGATTCGTCAATTCCTCACTGAAAGTCTCTTCTTAGCAACGGCGGGAAGCGCGGCGGGAATGGCTCTTGCCTATTGCGGAGTAAGGGCTCTCGCCAAAATCGAGGTTCTGGATCCAGGTTTTCACTTTCGTCTTAGCGTGTTCGTTCTAGCATCCTGCGCCGGCCTTTCGCTGCTCACCAGCCTTCTGTTCGGCCTGGTTCCCGCGCTCAGGGCCACCCGAATGAGCTTGGCGGAAAACATGAAGGACGGCGGCTCTGCAACCCAGACGATTTCCCGGTCGCGGCTTTCGAAATTGCTGGTCGTAAATCAGATTGCACTGTCCCTGACGCTGCTTGTTGTCGCCGGCCTGTTTGGCCGCACTCTGCGGAATCTCCAGCACATCGACCTCGGATTCCAGCGCGAGAACATCGCTATTTTTGATGTCGATCCAACGAGCCTAGGATATCGAGGACAGCGGCTGCGCTCATTTTATGACGAGTTACTGGAACATGCGCGTGGAGTTCCGGGCGTGCACTCGGCCGCTTTGTCCGCGGTGACGCCAATGAGCAACTACTCGCGCAGCGTGGGATTTTCGAACGGTTCCCAGACCCGACTCTTCGCACTTACCAATCCGGTCAGCTCGGGGTACTTCACCACAATGGGCATTCCTCTCCTACTCGGTCGCGACTTCCGGCCTGAGGATGAACCGGCGGTGACGCCCGCTGAAACGACGATGGGACAATTGGGCCGATCGAGCGGCGGCGGCCAAGCGAAGGAGCCCCCTGTCTGCATCATTTCTGAATCGCTGGCCCACCAGCTATTTGGGGTGGCCAATCCCGTAGGCCACCATCTCTGCTATTCAACTGGGGGGCGCGCCTGCGAGCACGGGAGTGAAATACTTGGCGTTGTGAAGGATGTGCACTATGAACAGCTTACACAGGCCGACCCGGCAGGCACCCTGTACGAGCCCAGTTGGGCGAACGGCCCCGAAGTACGCTGGCTGGAGGTGCGTTTTGCAGGCAACGCCACGCCCATCGTCGAGGGAGTCCGACGCGCCCTGGAAGCCCAGGACCCCAACGTGCCGTTGCTGCGCGTCCGCATGATGGAGGAGTACGTCAACAACCAAATGGCACACGAGCGCCTGGTCGCTTACCTTTCCAGTTTCTTTGGAGTTCTCGCTCTCGGGCTCGCCTCGGTCGGTCTCTATGGCGTGCTGGCTCATGCGGTGACGCAAAGAACCAGGGAAATCGGCATCCGCATGGCGCTGGGTGCGCGACAGCGCGACGTGGTCGGCATGATTGTCCGCGTCTCCATTGTGCCCGTTCTCTCGGGAGTGGCGATTGGGCTGGCGGCGGCATTTTCCTGGAGTCTGTTCCTCGGGAGTCTCCTCTACGGAGTTGACTCTTTCGATCTTGGGTCGGTATCGCTTTCGGTCACAGTGATGTTGGCAGCGGCCCTGCTTGCCGCAGCCATCCCCGCGCAGCGTGCGACCAGAGTCGATCCCATGGTGGCGCTGCGGTATGAGTAAAGCAGTGGTTAGTGGATAGTGGTTAGTGGTCAGTAGCTGTCAGCCGCCAGCTTTCAGCCATCAGTTACGGCCCCCTCGCCCACCGTGGGGGCTTTAGCTGAACGCTGATAGCTGAGAGCGTGTAGCGCGGACCTGATTTGTAGGTCCGCGGTTCGTCGCGCGCTGACGGCAAAAGCCGCGGACCTAAAGAGCAGGTCCGCGTCTCTTCGGTCGCAAACATGTCCACAGTGTTACGGTCGAATACATTCGCCTCAATCCGGTGCGCACAGGATTGGCGATGGTCGAGCTTCAACAGTTACGCGGGCGTGCGCACTGAGGAACAACCGCAACGCTGTGCTTGACCATAGACCCCGTGAAAATCCCCGCCGATCCCCGCACCCGGCTTTGACCGCCACCACGCCTTTGCCTTCAGGATAAGAGACGCGGACCGCAAAGGCGGCGGTCCGCGCTACCCCCTACGGGTGCTCAGCATTCAGGAACCTACGCCTTGCCATAGAGCCGCAAATTTCATTCAACCCTTAACGCCTCTATCGGCTCCAAACGCGCCGCCCGACGTGCCGGAATCCACATCGCAAATAGCGC
>JBKQVI010000556.1:0-15986 GCA_052139985.1 Terriglobia bacterium | reverse complement strand
CTGTTTTGTAGGTCCGCGGCTTGTTTCCGATGTCCCAGAGAACGCCGCGGACCTACAAAACAGGTCCGCGCTACCGCTGCTCAGAACGAGTGAAACCGCACATTCGTGGTGGGTTTCAATTCCTCGATCCATTCGTCTAACAATTCGTTGATGCGCTTTTGAACCAGTACTTCCCGGATCTGGCCTTCCACCTGGGAGAGCGGCGGCGCCGCCGCACCGTTATTCTTCTTTTGGAATTCCGGCGCGAAAGTCGAACGATAATAATCGGTAACCTCGTCATCGCTGGGCGAAGCCTCCGGGCGCAGGCGTTGATCGATCAGGCGCAACATGAGTTCCTGTTGCGCTATGCGTGCCACCACCTCTGTCTCGGTCATGCGTAAATCTTTGACCGCACGCTGGTAGTCTTCCGGGTGGGCAAAATTTTGGCGAAGGGTGGCCAGGAGTCCTAGGGCAGACTTTCCGCTCTCCGCTCTATCGTCTGGGCCGGGGTTCTCTTCCTGCGTTAGGAGCATTTGGTAGGTTAAGCGCTCACGGGCGTCGGTCAGCAAAGCTGCGCTGGGTGACGGGGGCGGCCATTGGGCATCGAGGAAACGCTCAAACCGATATTCCTGCTCCACGTCGCTCTCGGTGATGGCCACATTGCCGAGAGAGGCGACGACGCGATCCAAGATTTGTGCGGCGAGACAGACCTTGCCGCCGGTCGCGAGGCCAGCCGTCAGCGCCACGAGGATCAGAAGCTTTGGCCGATGCTCAAGAAATACTGTGCGTGCGATAATTGTTGCACCTCTGTATGTTCCACGCCATTCGTCGTGGTGATCACGTTGTAGCGCGGAGGGTTCAGATTGTATCCCAGGTCAAAGCGGATGGGTCCCACGGGAGTTTTGTAGCGAAAACCAAGTCCTACCGCATGGGAGGTGTAGTCAAAGTCTTCCGGCGTGGACTGATCGAATTTGAGCAGCCGCATTCTGCGAATGGTGCTGTAAACATTTCCGGCGTCTTCGAAAGCGACGAGGCCCAGACGCCGTTGCGCGAAGGAGAGTCGCAACTCGACGGAGTTGAGGAAAAGCGCATTGCCGCCGATGGGATAACCGGTGACCGGGTCGCGGGGACCGGCCTGATTGATCGAGAATCCGCGCATCGATTCACTGCCGCCCATAAAAAGCCGTTCCGGGAGGGGAATAGAATCCGTGAGGATAACCTCGGCGGGCTGACCATTGGCGGCGGGCACGGTAATACGGTAGAGGCTTCCGTATGGAGACACGACGCCGAACTGAGTCTTGCGCGCAAACACCAAGTGAGAGCCCAACGCGTAGTAAGTGGAGTTTTGACCGGTAAATCGCAAGAAGTTCGCCTGGGATCCAAAGTCCCGCCAGGAAACCCCTGCATTCACCAGGGTATAGGTGCCCTTGGTTGCGTCCGCCGGGTCGTCGCGGTGATCCTCAACAAAGCTCCCTCCAGCCATACCCACCAGCGCCGGCTGGCTGAGAAGGGGAATTTCCGCGGCGGATATTTTGCTGGAGATATCAAGGGCTTCCACGCGGCGGAAGCTGTACTGTCCAATCAAGAGAGTGGAAGAGCTAAAGCGCTTCTCGATACTCACCGAAGCTTCTTTGCGATCCGCGGTGAAGGTCAGGACGTCGCGAGAGCGATCTACCAAGCCGTTTATGCGCAGGCTCAGGTCATCGCGATTCAACAGGCGGGGGATTAGATAACCCATGTTGGCGCCCGTATCGATGTTGGAAAGCCGTCCGCCCATGCTGAAGGTTTGCCCGCGCCCACCGACGTCCAATCGCGTAAGGTTGAGCGATAGTCGCGGGCTTTCCTTATACTGTCCCTGCGGTTGATTGCTACCCAGTTTCTGAACTTCGAAGCCTCCGCCATAGCCGAGGGTCCATCGGCGGGATTCCTCTAGCCCGACGAGCAAAGTCTTGTCCGTGTCGGAAACGGGTTCTTCTTGCGGCGTGATCTGGACTTGACTGAAGATTCCCAGGTCGTATAAGCGCCGCTGAGATTCGAGCACCGCGCTCTGGCTGATCGGCTCGCCGGCATGAATCAGCAGTTCGCGATTCACTAAGCCTGTGCGCACGTGTTCATCCCCCAAAACCACGATGTGCTGAATGCGATCTTGTTCTCCCGGCTCGATGTGGAACTCCAGATCCACTTGATGGGCGGATTTCGCGGGCGTGGCGCGCCAGCTTGCCGCAGCATGAGTGTAACCGTGGTCAGCCAGGTAATCGAGGATGCGGTCGCGGTCCGCACGCGCTCGATCCACCGAATAGGGTTGTGTCGGCTTGCTACGGAGCGACGGCCAGAGTTGCCGTTCGGTGGCGGCGTCGACTCCCGCCATCGTCAGTGTGCACACGGTCGTGCGCTCGCCTTCCTGAATGACCAGGGTCACGTACCTCCGGCCTGAGACTTCCCCGAAGTTGTCGTCAATCGCCGGAGTAACGCGGGCATCAAGAAATCCCCGTGATTGGTACAGCGCCAGAAGGGTCGCGATTTTTTGATCCACAAGGTCCTGGCTATAAGTGGGGGATGGCGGAAGCAATCCCTCGACCGGTGGGCTAATTGCCGTCATCAATTCCGCCGTCGGGACCGCGACATTCCCTTTTATGCCGTAGCCGGCAAAATCTCCGCGCTCCCCGAGGTTCACACGGAAGAGAATCTCGATGTGGGGATGCGGCGCTTTGCTCTCACTGCGGCTGGCCTTGACCGAGGCACGGAAATATCCCCGGCGCTGAAAATGATCGGCAAGCTGGCTTTCGCTGTGCGCCAGGGCCTGATCGTCTGTTACTCCATCATGAAACAGCGACAGCAGGCTTTGAAGCTGGGAAGAGGATATCGTGGCGCCCTGAACGCGCACGCGGACCAGTGGCCCGGCATCCGCGCGTACAATCAACTTCTCAGTGTTGGTTTTGGCGTCGTAGAGTCTTTGCTCAACTCTGATGTTGGCCTGGAGGCGGCCATGGGCCACGTAGTACTGGTGAAGTCGGTACAGCCCACGCTCAACCCGCGCTGCCGTCAGGGACATGTTCGGATGCCAGCCCGAAATCTTCCGCAACCGGTCGAGGGGAAGCCCGGAGTCGTCGTGGAATTGAACCGAGCTTACTCGCGCAGCAGGTCCGGCTTTGATGGTGAATGCCACGTCGGCTTCCAGGGTGTCGGGGTTACGTTCAATTTCATGCGTAATGTGAGATCGGTAGTAGCCATTGGAAACCATCAGGTCGCTGAGGCGTTTGCGGGCTGCGTCGATCTCTTCATCCGTTAGAGGATGGCCCAGCCGCAAGCGTGACGCGGTAACAAGCGCTCTGGCTTCAATCGGGCCAGGATTGCCTTCGGCGGTTACTATGCCAATGAAGTACTGGGCGCGGGCGGCGAAGGTCAGGGAAACCGCACCGTCTTCGAGAGCGCCCTCCGCGCGCAGTTCCGAGAATCGCGCGGTTGCGTAAAGGCGCTTGAGACTTTCTGAAACCTTGGCGGCGTCAAGGGGTTCATTGACTTGTTGAGTTACGGTTCCGGGAAAATTCTGGAGCTTAAGGTTACAATCGCATGTGAGGTGAATCTGGTTGACCTGCCGTCCCCACAGGGGTGGGGTCTCCTGAGCGAGGCTCTGTCCGCAGCACCAGCCAAGCACCAGAGCTAGCGGGATGAGTATGTGAGCGAGCCTGCCGCCAAAGAGTGCTGCGCCGCTGCGCCGGACCGTCAGGCGCGGAGGATTTGCGGACGACATGCGACTAGAGTCTCGGTTGTAGCAACGCACCCCGAAGTTTACCCATCAACCCGACTTCAAAGTTATTGCAGCCTTCAACCTTGATTATACTTCCGCGTGACAATCCCCATCGGTAAAGAAAAATAGTTACCCTTCAGATAATGTCCGCAGGGCGGATATCAAAACCAGGAGGGTTGCCGGGCGTGGGCGAGGAGTTAGGTGGTGCGGACAGGCCGCAGGAGATCGCCGAGCAACGAAGCCAGCAGGTTTTCCCCAGGGAATCCCTGCCCGAGGTGCTGGCGGAAACCTTCTCCCCACGGGAAGCCTGCCAATCCACCGGCGCGCGCGGCCATTTGACGCAGGGGATCGTGGATCTCCGGAAGGGCTTGCTGAAATTGAAGCCAGGCGCGCTGGCTTTCATGGCAAGCCAGCATTTGTTCCTTCCGTTCAATCGTGGCGCTAATATCCACGACGAGCCGAGGGAGAATCTCATTGCCCAGGATGTCCCGGTTGCTAAAGGGTTGAGAGTAATAGAGGTGCGGGATGGCCCGGACAGCGCGAGCAGGTCGCCGCGCGCCGGTACGGAAGTTCTGAGCGGAAGCGCCAAAGCATGCCGACTGGCAGAGACGGCTGGTGGTCTCATGATCGACCATGTAGTCCTGGGGCGAGTGGGTGATCACCAGGGCCGGATCAACGCGCCGCACCAGCTCCATGACCTTGCGGAGAGTTGGGCGATCAAACACAACCAGCAGATCGCGCTCCTCCAGGCAGGTGTACGGTGCGTTGAGCAGGGCCGCACCGCGCTGGGCTTCAGCGCGGCGAATACGCGAAATCTTTGCCGAAGACAGAATGGAACTGCCACAGTCACCTGCCGTCATGCTGGCAATGTGTATGGCTGCACCGCGGTCGGCGAGATGCGCCAGGGTCCCCGCGCAAAGGAACTCGGCGTCATCGGGATGCGCGAAGAGGGCTAAAACACGGACCGATGGGGGCATAGGCTTCCTGGAAGAGTGTCGAAACTAACGAGCGCGTGCTGCCCGGAAAACGTCAATTCTCGCTCAAGGCTCGAGCGATCGCGTTCCGGAGTGTGTCAGGTTGAACGTAACCGATCCAGTGGTTTCTTACCACACCTTTTCGATCAATCAAGAACAGAGTCGGGAAAATAGCGATGCCACCATATGCCTGATCGCTTTCCTTTGTCCAATTCACGATGGGGTAAGAGATGTGGTGCTCCTGAACATAGTGCTGCCGCACGGAATCGTCGTAATCGAGGCCGAGAGTGCGGTCGTCGTTGGCGCCTACAATCACTAACCCATGAGCCGAGAGCTCCCGGTCGAGGGTTACCAGCGTGGGCGCTTCCTGCATGCAGGGGGGACATCCCGTGAACCAGACTTCCAGAAGTACTACCTTGCCCTGTAAGTCCGCCATGCGAAGGTCCCCGCCGCCGAGACGCGGCAGAGTTACATCCGCCGCGGGCTTGCCTTCCCAGCCACCGATCTGGCGTGCTAAGGTCTGGCCAAATTTCGGATCTGACTTGATCTTTTCCACGTCCACGCGGGTGATTTCGCCCGTCTTCGGATCGCGCGTCAGGAATTGCGGGACGCGGGGATCGGATTCCATAACCCGGAGCAGAACATCGGCGGCTGACGGAGAAGGCAGGTCAAATTGCTCGGCAATAACCGCTAGCGACGGGGGCGATTTGAACTTTTCCTGATAGTTGGCAACGAAAAGTGGAATTCGGAAGAAAGCATTATAAAGTTTGTTAAGAGCCTGCCGTTCGTCCGGCTGGGTAAAAACCCGATTATAAAGGTCAGTGACTACCAAAGGTTGGCCGGGCTGGAGGTGTGTACGGATATAGTCGAGCACGCGCGCTTCCGCGTCTGAGGATGCCTGGGTGGGAGCGGTTCCCACCAGTACGAAGGCGAACAGCAGAATGCTGCACTGGACAACCTTCATCTCGCTCCCCTCGTCCCCGCTGCACCCGATTCCTCGGCCGCGTGGAACACCTGTGAATGGAATTCGAGAGAGAAATGCAGGTACTGGTCCAAATAGCTCCAGCCGTGGTTGCCCGGCCGCAGAACGAACTGGTGCGGGAAACCCTTCGAAGTTAGAATCTGATCCAACTCTTTGGCTCCTGCATCAAAACCGTAACGGTCCTGATCGCCACAGTCGAAATAGAGCTTCAAGTTGGCAAACCGCTCCGGATGTTCGGCGAGAGTCAGCGGGTTATTGGCATCGAAATAGGGCTCGCTAAGAGGCGCACCGAAGGGTTCCTGCAGAACCCGCGCGTAGAATCCCCAGCGGCCGTCGGTGGGAAGGGGGCTGGGAAATTTCGCAATCAACGCCGCGCTATGGGCGCTGGCAGAACCGAACACGTCCGGGTGCATCATGCCGAGGTGCAGCGCCCCATAGCCCCCCATTGAAACGCCGCTAATTCCGCGGGTCTCTCGCTGGGCGATCGTCCGATACTTGTGATCGATGTCCGGGATAAGCTCCTGGATGACAAAGTCTTCGTAGCGTTCATGGCCGTCGAAGGAGTTCACCCAGAAACTCTTGCCGCCGTCTGGCATCACGACAATGAACTTGCTGATCTTTCCCTGGCTCATCAAACTCTCCCAGGTTTGCTGGCCGCTATGTTCACTCCAGCTCTGGGCATTTTCGAAGAGGCCGTGGAGGTAATAAAGGACCGGATAATGGCTAGCTCCTGCATCGTAGCCGGGAGGAAGCGCGACGCAGTAGTTCACGGCGCGACCGAGGATCGTGCTGGAAATCGACTGGCAATCGATGCGAGCGGAAGAGGTTTGTGCGAGGGAGGGAACCGCGAAAAGAACACAGACTAAAAGCGCGAGGCCTAGGCCGATCAGCCAGATGTGTCGGTTGCCGTTGGGGTGCGTTAGGCGCATGGGCTAATGCGAAGGTGGAGCTTCCGCGCCACCAGAATGGTACTGTTTGGGATCATTTAGCAATTGCTGCCGTCAGATTCGAGAATTGCCCCGCCATCGCTTTTATTCTGAGGCTATGCCGCGCAGGAGTCAAGTGTGCAACGGCAGCCATCGTTTTCCTAGTCGCGCGCCTCATCGACGGATCGGGCAACGCTGGAAATTCGCCGGCAATCCGGTAGTGGCGCACGGCCAGTGCCCATGATAGAGTTCTGCCGCAGTAGAGATCAAAGCTAAACGCAGGGCCATGAAACTGGAGGAATGAACGTGAGTTCGACACGAGCGAAAGCAACAGATTCTCAACCGAAGATTCGACCTAAGAAAGCGGCTGATACTCCGGTGGGAGTGGTGGGCATGGGACTGATGGGAACCAGCATCATGGCCTGCCTGTTGGCTGCCGGGCACCCGGTGGTCGGTGTGACTCGCAGCCTGTCGCGAAGGCGCAATACTCGACGGCGCTTGCAGTCTCTTCTGCGCGAAATGAAACGCGAAAAGCTGCTTTCCGCAGATCCGGTGCGGGTGGTAAAGAACCTGCACATGGCGGAAGACTATGCAGACCTCCACGACTCCCAATTGGTGATTGAGACCGTGCTGGAGGACCTGCCGGTGAAATATGAAGTCTTCCGGAAGGTTGAGGCCGTGGTGTCTCCGGAGACGATCATCGGCAGTAACACGTCCGCCATTCCAGCTACAACGCTGCAAAAAGGTGCGGTGCATCCTGAGAGATTCATGGGAATTCACTGGGGGGAGCCGGCGCATGTCACGCGGTTCATGGAGATCATCTGCGGTGAGCAAACGGACCTCCGCTTCGTCGATCGTGCGCGGCAACTGGCGCAGGGCTGGGGCAAGGAGCCGTCCATCGTTCGAAAGGACATTCGCGGCTTTCTGACCAATCGTTGTATGTACGCTCTTATGCGTGAGGCCTTCTATTTGGTCGAATCCGGCTATGCCACGATTGAGGACGTCGATCGCTCCCTGCGGAATGACCTCGGCTACTGGATGACGCTTGCAGGGCCTTTTCGCTTTATGGATCTCACCGGCGTGCCTGCCTATCTGCGCGTGATGAAGGATCTGCTGCCGGAATTGTGCTGCTCAAAGGAAGTGCCGGCGCTGATTCGGAAAGTGGTGGATGAGGGGGGCTTAGGAGTTGCCAACGCACACGGCTTTTACCAATACACTCCGGCCGAGGCCCGTCGCTGGGAGAAACGCTTTCTAAAATTCAGTTACGACATTCGCGCGCTGGCGCAGAAGTATCCGGAGGGGCCCAGCAGCAAGCCGCTGAAGATGGAAAAGTCAAAGGGTTGAAAAGGAACCTCACATGCGTTCATGGCTGCTGCTCTTCAGTTGCAATTTGATGTGGGCGCTGCAATTCACCTGTGTCAAGTTGGTGCAAGATCAGGTGGGCCCGCTGGTGACAGTCTGGGGACCGATGACATTGGCCACCCTCATGCTCTATCCGCTGATTCGCGCGGAGAATCGCGACGCGTATAAGGACAAGGGACGGTCGCGAAAGGACATCCTCCTCTTTTTCGTTTTGGCGGCGGTGGGAGTGTTTCCCGGCCAGGTCTGCATCACCTGGGGAACACGCATGTCGCTGGCCAGCAACGCGGCGCTGCTGATGTTGACCCTTCCCGTTTGCACCGCCATTCTGGCGATCGTCTTTCTCCACGAGCACATGACCTGGGTGCGGTGGGTGAGTTTCCTGCTGGCCATTGCCGGCGTGTTGATGTGCTCGGGCATCGACTTGCGCGGTCTCAATTTCGGGACAAGCTTCTTCTTCGGAAACGTCCTGATTTTCCTCGGCACGCTGGGAAGCGCCTTTTACAACTCCTACGGAAAAAAAGTGCTGGAACGGTACTCGCCCATGGAGATGCTTTTCTATACCTACGTCGCCATGTTCATCCTGATGACGCCGCTCGTCCTGGTGCAGGAGCGGGGTGTTTTCAGCCACATCATGCAATTCAGTTCGCGCACATGGATCGGCCTCGTCCTGCTGACGTTCTTCCATAACTACCTTTCGATGGTGTTGTTCCTGAAGGCGCTCAAGGTCCTCGATGCCATTCAGGCGGCGCTCTCGAATTACCTCATCACCTTCTTTGGGGTCCCGATTGCCGCAATTTGGTTGGGGGAGAAGCTGACCCTGATGGCTATTGTGGGCGGTTTGCTTGTCCTGGGAAGCACTTTACTGATTACACTTTGGGATAATACCAGGCCGGAGAAGTCTGCCGCGACGGGATAGTTAGAATGCGGGAAAAGGCTCCGCCAGCTTGGAGCGTGATCGGAAATCCCGCCTAATGGGCCAGGCTCGACAGCGGGGGAAGAGTCGATCCTTCGTGGGTGCTATCCGAGAACTCTTGCAGTTTTTCCTGGAAGCGGTACCAGGATTGATACTCGGCATCATATCTCCCCAGGGCGGTTCCCATCCGATACGTTGTGTACTCAGCAAGCCACTGCTGCTGATAGACGGATCGCAGGCCGGTGATCCTGTCCATCAAGTCGAATAAGCGGGAATGGTCGGGATACGTGGTTTGCGATCCCCATACGTTCCACCACAATTCATCGTTGGGACGCTTCGCCCCCAGCCGTTTCCATATCGCTTCCAACTCCGGCGCGGTCTGAAACTTTTGTCCCGCGTAGTCGAGAAGTTGGCTGCCGAACCACAGGCTCTCGATGGTCAGCGGGTCGCCGCCACGTGACAGCGCCTCATCGAGATGTTCAAACGCGTCCTCGGCCTTCAGTCGCGTCTCGTGCAGGTCGGCGAGGTGTTCGGTGGTTCGCTTGAGCATGGGAGGAAAGTAGGGGTCCGTCCACATGGCCAGCATGGTTTCATCGCCGAGCGCCTTCTGCAAATCAAGTTCCGATTCCGCCAGGTCGTTCAGGGCGGCCGTCACATCGGGAGCCACCGCAGGAGCATACATAAGGCGTGCGTAGTCTGAAAAAAAGGCTTGATGGTCCATGGCGGCCGATTGCCAAGCCGCAGCCGAGCCGTAGGCCAAGCCCGGCCAAGCGGTGCGCAGCAGATTCTGGGCCCCATCGGTCCACAGGGTATTCATCAGACCGATCGTTCCCGACTTGCGTCCCGAGGCCAGAAATGTATCGATATTGGCGAAGCTACGCTCATAATCGGGCATCACCTGGTTCCAGCAGGTCACGCCGGTCGCGATGATATGAGGGACGTGTTGAGCCGCAAGCGGCGCCAGCCAGTGCTGGTAGTGCGATTCGGGGCCGGGGTCATACTCCCAGGCAACCGCTACGAGTCCGGGGGGAAGCTGAGCAACAATCGCCGGATACTTCACCATGATGTCGCCCCACGCCATCACGGTCTTCCCATAATGCTTGAAGAGATTATCGACGCTGGTCAATTGGCGCACGAACAGCTCCGCGGGCTTGGCGGCGGCCCCATGCTCCTGGGCGGCGATTTCGATCTGAAACGTTTCGTCAAACCCGATGTGGACGAAGGGGCTGGGGAAAAGTTCGGCAATCTGGCTTACCCAATTCCCAAGAAGGGTCATCACCTTGGGGTTCTGCGGGTCGAACTCCACTCCATGAGGCAAGTCGGAGAGGTCCGAGTATTTCTCGACGCGGAATAGATCGTGCAGGTGGCCGAAAAGCTCGAGGCACGGAATGACGTCGATGTGCCGCTCGCGCCCGTAGGCAACGATTTGTCGCACCTCATCTTGCGAGAATCGGCCGTCGGGATTGACGAGACGAAATCCTTTTAACTCGATACTCGCCTCGCTGTAAAAGTAATATTGGTTGGTTTTCCAGCGGGCCAGAAAATCAAGCTGGCGTTCGACTTCCTTTTCCGTGGGCAGCGCGCCGTGGCTCATGTCCACCATCACGCCACGGTAGGCGAGCGTAGGCCAGTCCTTAATCTCCACGACGGGCAAAACCGCCTGGGCGCCCGTCCCTTCCGCCAACTGCTTCAGCGTCTGGACGGCGTAATACAACCCCGCCGAGGAGCGCGCGCTCGCGGTGACGCCATCGGATGTGACCTTCAATGAATAGGCTTCGCGCGAGTCCGGCCCCGGTTGTTCGCCAGGGAGCGGCAGCGCGTCGATACCACCCGTGCGCTCGAGCACAATTCCGTGTTCGCACCGGCCGCCTTCCAGCACGGGGACGGAGGTTTCCGCCCGCTCCGAAAGGGCAGCGGCAAGTTCGGCGGCTGCGAACCGGTCTTCGGAAGCAGGGGCCGAAGCAAAACACAGGCTCAATCCTGCTAAGGAAAGCCCTCCGGCGGCATAGTGGATTTGCTGAGGCAGCGGCAATAGGGGATTGTGCTCTGCCGCGCACCATCCGGGGAGAATCACCGCCAGCGCGAACAACGACCCGAGGATTTTCCAGTGTCGCGCTCCTGTGCAGAATCCGAGAGGGTACTCGCTGGATTTCAGGTTCCGGTGAAACGCGTTGATCCCCATACTTCCCCCCTCCGTACTATCTCGTGACACCGTTGTGGCGCGCGAGGATTTCGTGCCACGGGCGTCCCGCCCGTGACCGGGCACGGCCAAGATGGCCGTGGCACGATTTGGCTGCGGCTTCGCCGCGCGGCATCCCCTGGCAGCCTGCCGAAAACCCCAAACAATGTCATCCTGAGGAGGCGAAGCCGACAAAGGACCTCTGTATTTGCTCGGAAAATCAACTACAGGGGTCCTTCGCTGCGCTCAGGATGACAGTATTGTTTCTTTGGCAATCTGCTAGCGTTCATCTCCGCCCCACCCACGGAGATTGTAATTAGACCTCTTCCGGAACCGCGTAGGGCGCCCGATAAGTTCCGTGCAAAAGCCTATTCGCTTCATCGTCGCCGATGACCTGTTCAGTCTCGGGATCGAAGTTGAGCGTCCGCCCCAGCCGGTACGAGGTGTTCGCCAAGTGGACCAACGCGCAGGAGATGTATCCCTCTTCAATGGGGGCGTTTTGCTCTTCCGGTTTTCGGCTGCGCACGCAGTGGATAAAGTTTTCCCAATTGTTCCCTTCGCGGGAGCCGCTGGGGCCGTGCTCCTGCTCCTCGCCCAGCCACGTGCGGTAGGACGGGAATTCCTCATTCGACATCGCCATGTAGCCCTTTGAGCCGTAGAAGATATCTCCGACGGAGCCTTCGACTTCTTCCCGCTGATGGCGAGACGGGTTTTGTGGGGGAGGGCCCAAAAATCCCGGAATCCCAACTCCAAACCCAACGGAACCGATGCCTGCCTCTTCATTGGTAATCCAATGGCGCACTTCAAATTCCAGGATCTTGGACTTGCCTCCCGGCTGTTTGAATTCGAACGCGGCGTTGAGCGTATTGGGAGTTTCCTGGTCGTCGTCAAACATGAAATGTCCGCCCACGGCTGACACTTTGTTGGGGAATTTCACCCCGAGCCCCCACCGAGCCACGTCCATCTGGTGGATTCCCTGGTTGCCGATGTCGCCGTTGCCCGTATCCCAGAACCAATGCCAGTTATAGTGAAACCGGTTACGCGTGAAGGGGTGGAGCGGAGAAGGACCTGTCCAGAGGTCGTAATTCACTCCCTCCGGAACCGGTTCGGGGAGAGCGCGTCCAATCGTGTCCCGATGATTGAAGCAGAGACCGCGGGCGAGATAGAGGTCGCCGATCAGCCCCTCGCGCATCTTCTGAATGCCCTCAATGACCGCGCCTGCGGAGCGGCTGTTCGTTCCATGCTGAGCGATGCGGTTGTACTTCTTTGCCGCCCGAACCAGTTGCCGCCCCTCCCACAGGTAATGGCAGCAAGGTTTTTCAATGTAGACATCCTTGCCTGCTTGGAGAGACCAGATTCCCATCAGGCTGTGCCAATGATTAGGCGTGGCGATGGAAATGGCGTCGAGGGACGAGTCTTCAAGCATCTTGCGCAGGTCGCCGTAGGTCTTGGGGGCGGGAAGCGCCATGCGATCCATGTCGGCAAGCCGCCCGTTCATGATGTTTTCATCCACATCACACAGCGCTGCGACTTCCACGTTCGGCATTCGGGAGTATTCCTCAACGTGCGTAAAGCCCTGTCCACGGACACCGCACACCCCCACCCGCACCCGGTCGTTCGCGCCAAAAACCCTCTGGGGCGCAGTGATGAAACTGATTCCCGCAAGGGCCGCGGCCGCAGCGCCGCTTTCTACCACCCCTTTCGTATTCTGTTTTGTTACGTTCTTTTCTTCTCCCGACATTCTGGCTCTCCTCTGTGATTTGCGATTTTCAACTCATGAGTGCATTCATGCGGCTTGCAGCTTACAACGTCTTGGCACTTCATGTCATCTGCCAAGGTGAACTGTGCCAAGGTGAACCGCACTCACACCTTCTGCGGGCCCCCCCCAACCCTGTCATCCTGAGCCCCGAAGTACTTCATCGGGGCGAAGGACCCCAGTAGTTCCCTGGGTTGCGTGAGCAGAGCGAACTACGGGGGTTCTTCGCCCAAAGTGCGGGCTCAGAATGACAGTTCGCGCGATAGCGAGTGTAAACCACCGGCACAGCGAGCTCTCATGATCGGCAGAAACTCCACTATAAGAACCAATACCCCCACCCTGTCATCCTGAGCCCCGATGTTCTTGATCGGGGCGAAGGACCTCGGTAGTTCCCAGGGTTCGGTGAGCAGAGCGAACTACGGGGGTTCTTCGCCCAAAAAGCGCGCTCAGAATGACAGCGTTTTTCTGTAGCGTGTTGAACCTACCCTTCCGTAAGCCGACAAATGGGTTCGCTGCGAACGCTACTCACCGTGCTGCAATTGCTCCAACGCCGTCCGCGCCGGCAGAAACTTGGGATCAAGTTCAAGCGCCTTCTTGAACTCGCGGGTGGCATCGTCCTTCTTATTGCTCTTGCTCAGCGCCAGCCCGAGGTCGTAATGAGCCTGGGCAAACTTGGGATCCAGCTTGATGGCCATGCCGAACTGGGTGCGCGCTTCCGCCAAGTCTCCCGTATCGAGATAGATCGTTCCCAGCGCATTATGGGCCAGAGCATTATTCGGTTCGATTTCGACCGCGGCGCTGAGCTGTCGCGTCGCTTCGTCCCAATTCCTTTCTTCGGAGGCAAGCCATCCCAGGTTGTAATGAGCCGCAAAATCCCGTGGGTACACGGTTAGCAGATGGTTAAACTGCTCGCGGGCACGCCCAAAGTCCTTTTTTTCGAGCCAGATCTTTCCCAACATCTCCTCGGACGGCCGAGTGAGTTGTTCGACGGCTGCTCCCCGTGGAGACCCGATGGCCACCGTCGCCTGAAGTTCCTTGGCCGCGTCGTCGAGCCGATGGAGGTCAAAGTACTGCACGCCCAGGTTGTAATGCGCCATCAGGTTGTAGGGGTCGCGCTCCAGCACCTTCCGGAAGCTTTCGGCTGCGTCCTCCGGGTGGCCCACTTTCTGTTGGAACATCGCGAGAAGGTTGCGCGTATCGATGAGATCGGGGTCTTTATCCAGGACACCTTTCAGTATTTCCACCGACTGCGGCAGTTGCCCGGCAAACGACAGGGTTGTCGCTTCCTCGGTCTTCAGGTAATCGTCCAGCCGCGTTTTCGGGTCAGGCCCTGAGTCGGAGTTCGGGGCATGGCCGCTAGTGGCCGCCACGTAGCCGAGCGAGCTTAGGGCGCGAGCGACTTCCGGGCTGACCGCGCTCGGCTGCGTGCGGTTGGCGGAACCGAACTGGGTGCGCAGGTGCTGAAGGCGCTCGTGGTAAGCGAGGGCCAGAGAGTTCGAGCGCGTGTAGAGATTGTTCTGTTCCGCGGGGTCGGCGGCGAGATCATAGAATTCCGCCTGCGGAGCGCTGATGTATTTGTAGTTTCCCACGCGCAAGCTTCGCAACGCGGAGCATCCGTAGTGGTTGTGCGCATACAGGCTTTCGCTGTAAATCTCGCGTGGTGAGGGCGGCGTCTTTCCATTCATCATTTCCAGCAGACTGCGGCCTTGGAACTGAGGCGGCTCGGAAAAACCCAGGAACTGAACGATGGTGGGAGCAACATCAACCAAGCCGGCCGGAAAGTCGATGCGGGAAGGGAAGTGGGCGGCCCCGCGCGGCCAGTGAATGATCAGCGGTACTCGCAACGTGCTTTCGTAGATGAAGTAGCCGTGGGTTCGCTCGCCGTGCTCACCCAGACTTTCACCGTGGTCGGAGAGGAAGGCGACCACGCTATCGTCAATGAGACGCTTGGCAGCGAGGAACGACCAGAAGTCTCCCAAGGCCGCATCGACTTCGCTGAGCGCACCATCGTACTCGCGGCCTTGAAACCGAGCGCGTGTGTCCGCCGTCAGGCTGTAAGGCTTGTGCAGGTCGTAAAGGTGAAGAAAGAGGAAGAAAGGCTGGTCTGAATTCTCCTCCAACCATTTGCGGGCAGCCTGCGTAACTTCCCTGGCAGGACGTTTTAGGTCGAGCTGGTCTGTGCCCTGCTGCTTGCTGAGGTCAAAAGGGCTGTCATAGACGTCGAATCCTTGGTCCAACCCAAATCGGCGGTCGAGAGTGAATCCGCCTATAAATCCTGCCGTTCGGTATCCGCGAGATTTCAGAATGCCTGCGAGCGTTACCGCTCCCCGAGCGAGGAGGTCGCCGTTATCTTCAACGCCATTCCAAAATGGGTAGGTAGAGGTAAGCAGCGAAACGTGCGAGGGCAGAGTCAGCGGGACCTGCGATTCGACACTCATGAACTGTGTGGCCCCGGCCGTCATCGCGTCAATGTGAGGGGTAGGCAGCGCGCGATAGCCGTAACAGCCCAGGTGGTCGGCGCGCAGGGTGTCAACGGAAATGAGGATGACAGAGGCGGGCTTGCGCTCTTGGGCCAGCGTAGAAGTTGAAGCACCAAGTGCCGCCACGATCCAAATTGCCGTTGCGTGTAGTAATCGCGGGTAGCCAAGTAAATGCAGTGTGCGCATGATCGGCAGAAACTCGACTATAAGAACCAATGCCCCCAACCCTGTCATCCTGAGCCCCGAAGTACTTCATCGGGGCGAAGGACCTCGGTAGTTCCCAGGGTACCGTGAGCAGAGCGAACTACAGGGGTTCTTCGCCCAAGTGCGGGCTCAGAATGACAGTGCTGCGTGATGGCGAATTTGAACCACCGGCACATCGAGCTCTCACGATCGGCAAAAACTCGATTATGCGAACGAATGCCTCCAACGTGCTGTCATCCTGAGCCCCGAAGTACTTCATCGGGGCGAAGGATCCCCGTAGTTCCCAGGGTTGCGTGAGCAGAGCGAACTACGGAGGTTCTTCGCCCAAAGTGCGGGCTCAGAATGACAGTGTTGCGTGATAGCGAATTTAAGCCACCGGCACATCGATCTTTCACGATCGGCAAAAACTCGATTATGCGAACCCAAGCCCGCAACGCGCTGTCATCCTGAGCCCCGAAGTACTTCATCGGGGCGAAGGACCCC
>JBKQVI010000555.1:0-20637 GCA_052139985.1 Terriglobia bacterium | reverse complement strand
GTCACTGTTCGTATCAGTCATTCTTCTCAATGAACAGCGACAAGTAAATGATGCGGCGGGTCTTTTCGCTTGTCACTCGTCACTTGTCACTTGTCACTGTTCTTATGAAGCTGATCGTCGGTTTGGGGAACCCCGGTTACGAGTACCACCTGACACCCCACAACTTGGGGTTCATGGCGATCGACCGCTTGGCCAATGCTTGCGGCAAGGAGTTGTCGCGCCGAGAAGCGCAGGCCCTAACGGCTTCCACCGAGCTGGAGGGCGAACGTGTGGTGCTGGCAAAGCCGCAGACTTTTATGAACCTGAGCGGCTTGGCGGTGGCGCGGCTGCTCCAGAATTACGAATTGACGCCGCGTGACTTGCTGGTGTTAGTGGATGAGATTGAAATACCGCTGGGAATGATTAGGGTTCGACCCCGCGGCAGCGCTGGTGGGCATAATGGTTTGAAGTCCATCATCGGCGCGCTTGGGGAAGGTGATTTTATCCGGCTGCGATTGGGCGTGGGGCCGGACCGGCCCGTGGAGGATTACGTATCCTACCTCCTCAGGCCGTTTCGCCCCGCGGAGACGAAGTTGGTCGCGGAGATGCTCGATCTGGCCACGGAGGCAGTCCGCGTGATTCTTTCGGAAGGCGTACAAAAGGCGATGAATCGCTTTAATCGGCGGGTTTCGCCCACCGAGTCGTGAGGTCACATGCGTAATTACGAATTGATTTTTATCGTCCGGCCCGATGTGCCCGACGACGATGTTCAAAAGCTCATCACGCAGATGGAAGGTGTTGTGGCGTCCGCGGGCGGCAAAGTGGACAAGGTCGAGAAGATGGGCCGCCGCCGGCTTGCCTACCGCGTGGAAAAACAGCGTGAGGGCTTTTATGTTCTTTTCTATTTGCAGGGCACCGGAGATACGGTAAGGGAATTTGAGCGCCGCCTCAAGGTGACCGACACGGTGATCAAGCACCTTACCGTGTGCACGGACGAAATTGTTCAGCGCGCAGCGAAGTTTAGAATCCTGCGGGCCAAGCAGGAGGCCAAGCGGCGGCGGAGCAAGCCTGCTCCCTCGGCAGCCGCCCCCTCTGCTCCCGCGGAGAACGCGCAAGCATAAAGGAGTTAATCACCATGCCAGTTCCTAGAGAAGGCGCGCCTTCGGGCGAACGGCCCCAACGGCGAGAAGGTCCCGGTGGCGGGAGAAAGCAGTACTTTCGCCGCCGCAAGGTCTGCAAGTTTTGCACGGAGAAGATCGACGTGATCGATTATAAGGACGTGCGCTTGGTCGGCGAATTCGTCGCCGAACGCGGCAAGATCCTGCCGCGGCGCCTGACGGGCACTTGTTCCACGCACCAGCGCGCGCTGTCGGAAGCCATTAAGCGCGCCCGGAATATCGCCCTGCTGCCTTTCGCGGCGGGAGCGTAATAAGGGAATACGGGTCACGGGACAGGGCACATGGGACACGGTACGTGCCGGACCGTATAGAGCAGACGGGCCCCGCGTCCCACGTTCTAAAGGGCGTGACCCGTGGCCCGATTCCCGTGTCCCTTACATAGGAGTTTCGATATGGAAGTAATCCTGCTTGAGAATATTGATAAACTTGGAAATCGCGGCCAGATGGTGAAAGTGGCTGACGGCTACGGCCGCAACTTCTTGCTGCCCAAGAAGCTGGCGGTGGCCGCTACCTCACAAAACCGCAAATGGGTGGAGCAGCAGCGCGTACGCTTCCTCAAGTTGGAGGCCAAGGAAAAGGCCGACGCCGCCGATCTCTCGACGCTGCTGGAAGACGTCAGCGTTACCGTCATCCGCAAGGCGGGCGACAAGGGCAATCTTTTCGGCTCTGTAACATCCATGGACATTGCCGAAAAGCTTGTGGCCCAGGGGTACCACATCGACCGACGGAAGATCAGTCTGACCACACCGATTAAAGTGCTGGGTGAATATAACGTCCCGGTCAAACTCCATCGCGAGGTGACCGCGACAATCAAAGTTTTGGTTGAGCCCGACGCAGAGACCAAAGCCAAACTCGATGCTCTGGCGGAAGCTCAGGTCAAGGCCAAAGCCAGCGAAAAAGCCCCTGCTGTCCCCGAGGAAGTCCCTGCCGTCGAGGCTCCGGAGACGGCTCCGGAAGCGGAACAGGAAAACGAATAGCGGCGCCCACTCCGCCTTCCTTAGCGGGCTGGCAGAGTGGAGCGTCCTCTATGGAGCTGACCTCGTGGAAAGAACCCCGCGGCGCTCCACAATTCTCCTCCCTCGTACACTTACGCCCGTCGTGACATGCCTGACTCCTTAAGAGATTTACACAGCCTTTCCACAAGTTTCTGCCCTTTTCCACAGGAATGGACATTCGCACCTTGAACCGGCAGGTGGCTTGAGCGAAAATAGCGTCGAGCCGAAAAAAACAGCCATGCCGACTGCGACCGCCAGCGAACGATCCGTTCCTCACAACCTTGAGGCGGAGCGCGCCCTATTGGGCTCTGTCCTTCTCGATAATGGCGCCCTTAATTCCGCCCTCGAAGTCCTCGGGAAAGAGGACTTCTTTTCGGAAGCCCATCGCCTTACCTTCGAGAAGATGGCCGAGATCTCCGAGAAGAATCGCACCATCGATTTGGTGACTCTGTCGGAAGAACTTGCCAAGGAGGGCTTGCTGGAAAAGGCAGGCGGCGCAGCTTATTTGGCGGCGCTCACCGATGGCGTTCCGATCGGCACGACGGCGGCGATGGGTGAGTACTGCCGGATTGTCAAAGAGAAATCGACGATCCGCCGTTTGATCAATGCGTCAAACAATGTTGTGGCCCGCTGCCTGGAAGGCACCGATGACCCCGCGACGCTGATCGACTTGGCGCAAAGCCAGGTCTTCGAAATTGCTGAACAACGGGTGCAGTCGGGATTTGCCACCGTTCGCGATATCGTTAAGACCAGCTTCGGGAAGATCGATGTCTTGTTCGACCGCGGCCAGCGCGTCACGGGTATTGAAACGGGGCTCGAAGATCTCGATAACATGACCTCCGGCTTGCAAGCCGGCGAATTGATCATCATCGCGGCGCGCCCTTCGCTGGGGAAAACCGCGCTGGGGCTGAACATCGCTGCCCATGCGGCGATCAACAACCACAAGGTTGTGGGAATGTTCTCGCTCGAAATGAGTAAGGAATCCCTGGTCATCCGCCTGCTTTGCTCGGAGGCGCGTATCGATAGCCATAAGCTCCGCACCGGTTTTGCCGACCGCGAAGATTGGAAGCGCATGACGCCAGCGCTGGGCCGGCTGTCGGAAGCGCCACTTTACATCGATGACACGCCGGCGCTGAGCATCATGCAGATTCGCGCCAAGGCCCGGCGGCTGAAAGCGGAAAAGGGGCTTGACTTGCTGGTGGTTGACTATCTCCAGCTCATTTCGGGGCATAAGCAGTTTGAGAACCGCACCCAGGAAGTCAGCTACATTTCGCGCAGCCTAAAGAGCATTGCCAAGGAACTGAGCGTTCCCGTCCTGGCGCTCTCGCAGTTGAGCCGGGCGCCCGAGCAGCGGACCGGCTTCGGCCAGCGCCCCCAGCTTTCGGACTTGCGGGAGTCGGGTTCCATCGAACAGGATGCCGACGTCGTCATCTTCATCTTTCGGGAAAAAAAGGCGGCCGAGGAGCCGGAGGGCGAGGAGGGGTTCGCCCAGGCCGGGTCCGAAACCCGGCTGATTGTCGGCAAGCAGCGCAACGGACCTACGGGAGACGTGTCGGTGGTGTTCTTGAAACCTTACGCGAAATTTGAAAATAAGGTCCACGAGGGCGGTGAGTCTTTCACGTGAGGACAATCCGGATTCAGAATCCAAATTCCAAATTTCAGATTGGAAATGAGATCGCCACATTTACGGATCGCATTCTTGAAGTTTGAGATCTCAAATCTCAAATTTGAAATCTGAATGCAACGCCAATTCGACGGGCGACCTCTTCTGGAAGAGATAAATCCTGTGAATCTACCAACTGATAAACTTCTGCGACCGACATGGGTTGAGATTTCTCTCTCCAAACTGCGCCGCAACTTCCAGCGGATTCGGGAGTTGGCCGGCGCGCGCAAGGTAATGGCGGTGATCAAGGCCGATGCCTATGGCCATGGCGCCGTGCCGGTCTCCACGTGTCTTGCCGAGTGCCACGTGGACTGGTTCGGTGTGGCGACCGTTGAGGAAGCGTTGGAATTGCGCGCAGCGGGAATCGCACAGCCCATCCTCTTACTCGGCGGGCTTTACATGAGCGACCCGGCCCACCTGATTGAGTACCGGTTAACGCCCTCGATTTCGTCCACTATGCGGCTGGACACGTACGCGGAATGTGCGCGCCGCTACGCAAAGCCCATTGAATTTCATCTTAAGGTTGATTCCGGACTCGGGCGGCTGGGCCTGCCGATCGATCGAGTGGCCGCTTTCGTCAATCATTATCGTGAGCTCGAAGGGCTGCAAATGAAAGGGCTCTTTACCCACCTTGCCTCCGCGGAGGATCTGGTAGCGTCACAGACCGACGAGCAGGGGGAGCGTTTTGCGGCGGCGCTGGCGCAGTTGCGCGGCTTGCACTGTGAGCCGGAATGGATTCACGTTTCCAACAGCGGCGCACTGCTGACGGGACGGAAGTTTCCTGAGAATCTTGTGCGCATCGGTGCCCTGCTTTACGGGTATTGTATGCCGCTGGTCGTGCCGCCGGGCCAGGAACTTCCCAAAGTGCCGGAGTTCGAACCCATCCTTACTTTCAAGTCGCGCATTGTTTACATGAAGGACGTCCCCAGTGGCACGCCGCTGGGCTATAGCGCGGCATTCTACACGCGCCGGTCTTCCCGCATCGCCACCGTGCCTGTCGGTTATGCCGACGGCTTGGACCACGCGCTCTCCAATCGCGGGTATGCCATCGTGCGCGGGCGGCGAGTACGCATCGTCGGCAGCATCAGCATGGACCTCTCCCTGCTTGACGTCACCGATGTTCCGGGGACCAGCATCGGCGATGAGGTCATCCTGATGGGACATGCGGACCACTGCTCCGTTACCGCTATCGAGATTGCACAACTGCTCGACACCGTTCCGTATGAGATCCTCTGCTCCATCGGGAAACGCGTGCCACGCATTTATGTGGATTGATCTGTTTAGTGGGCGCTCGGTTGTCGCCCGGCGAAGAACTCCGGGAAGACCTTGCGGTAGATGGACATTCCCAGCGCCGCGTGCATGCCGAGTTCTTCCAGGGCGGTAATCTCTTCGTCCGTGGTGATTCCCCCCGCCGCAGTAATGGGGAGTTGGGTGACGGCGCGCAAACTGCGAAACCAATCGATGTTCGTTCCCTGCAATCGCCCTTCCCCATCGATGTAAGTGCACAGAAACCCTGAACAATATGGTTCGAGCTGGGGCAGGGCTTGGGCGCAGGAGAGCGGCAGCGTCTCCTTCCAACCATGAACGGCCACGCGGTCACCGAACGAATCGACGGCAATCAGGATCTTCTCGCGCGGGACGCCCTTGGCAAGCTCACGTAGGAATTCCCGATTGATACCCTGAAGAGTGAAGGCGCTACTGCCCACAATGGCCTTCAGCGCTCCGTCGTTCACGACCGCCTGCGCCCGCGCCGTTGTCCGGATGCCTCCGCCGACGCGGCAGGGCTTGCGGCGGCAAAGCTCGCGTACAATTTCCGCATTGCTTTCAGCCTTTCCCATGGCTGCGTCCAAGTCAATCACCTGAATCTCAGGATAGGCGGAGAATTTCTCGAGCACAGCAAGCGGGTCCGGCAGCTCAAGAAACTTCTCTTTGCCTTGGACGAGCTGAACAACTTTGCGATCCATCAAGTCGATGCAGGGGATAATCATCAGATCCTTACCGCCACACCCTTCTCCCGCAGGTACTCCTTCAGGCTTCGGATACTGTGCGTCTCGTAATGAAAGATCGACGCGGCCAATGCGGCGTCGGCGCAACCGCGCTGGAATACTTCGGCAATATGTTCCGGGCTTCCGGCGCCCCCCGAGGCGATGACAGGGATGTGCAAGGCACGCGCAATAGTGGCGGTCAGCTCGCAATCGAATCCCGCTTGCGTGCCATCGGCGTCCATAGATGTCAGCAGGATTTCGCCCGCGCCCAGCTCCTCTACGCGCCGCGCCCATTCCAGGGCGTCGAGGCCCGTGGGTTTAGTGCCAGCGTGGGTCACAACTTCCCAGTGAGGCGGTTCGTGACCCTGAGAGGCTGGCGATGGAGTTCGAATCCTACGCGCATCAATGGCGACGACGATGGCCTGTCGCCCGTAATTCTCCGCAATGGTCCTGACTACGTCCGGCGTTTCCACGGCGGCCGTGTTGATGCCCACCTTGTCGGCTCCGGCCGAGAGCAATCGGTGCGCGTCATCCAGCACACGAACTCCACCACCCACGGTGAGCGGTATAAACAGGCGGCGCGCCACCCTCCGGACGGTTTCCATCAGCGTGCTACGGCCCTCGCGAGTGGCGGAAATATCGAGCATCACCAGTTCGTCCGCCCCTTCGCGGTTGTACATTTCCGCCATCTCGCCCGGATCGCCGGCGTCGCGCAGGTTCACAAAGTGGATGCCCTTCACCACGCGACCGTCTTTGCAGTCCAGGCACGGAATGATGCGTTTAGCAAACATAATCTAGGAACTTGTCCGTTGTCCGTTGCACTCGAACCGTCGATTTTGCTCTATTGCGAATGACAAAGGACGTCTTACAAACTTAGAAAATTGCTCAGAACCTTCAAACCTACTTCGCCTGACTTTTCCGGGTGAAACTGGACAGCCCAAATCTTGTTTATTTGGATTCCCGCTGCAAATGTCTGCCCGTATTCAGTGACGGCGCAAGCTTCGGGCGTTGCGGGGCCGTAGTAAGAATGGCAGAAGTAAACAAAGCTTCCGTCCGCGACTCCGCGGAATAATTCGCTGTCACGGTGCAAGTTAAGCTGACTCCAACCGACATGCGGAACTTTAAATACACCTTGAAAACGCGTCACGCAGCCTGGGAGGATGCCCAGCCCGGGGACATCGGGGGCTTCCTCGCTTGATTCATAGAGCGCCTGCAAGCCAAGACAAATTCCGAGGAAAGGCTTTCCCGCCGCAAACGCTTCCCGCAGGAGCGCCAGCATCTCGCGCTCCGCCAGTCCCTTCATCATGGCGCCGAAGTGGCCTTGCCCGGGGAAAATGATCTTTTCCGCCGCCTGTAAGGCCGCAGGTCCATCAACCCGTTCGGCAGAAAGCCCCAAATACTCAATCGCCTTGAGCACTGAGCCTACGTTTCCACCGCCATAATCGAGTACGGCAATCATAGAAGTCCCTTCGTGCTGGGAAGCTGCGATCGTAAACGGCGGTCATGCGAGCAGGCAAAGCGCAGCGCGCGCGCAAACGCTTTGAACAGGGCTTCGATGGCGTGGTGGCTTGAACGCCCGTAAGCGACCTTGAGATGTACGTTTGCCATTGCGGTGGTGGTGAAGCCGTGAAAGAAATCTTCCAGCAGTTCCGTTTGTAAATCGCCGACGTACCGCACTTTCAAGGGAGCCTTCAGCACCAGGTATGGCCTGCCACTCAAGTCAACGGCGGCGATCGCTAGAGTTTCATCCATAGGCATTAGGAAATAACCGGCGCGATTGATGCCCTTTTTTGAGCCTAGCGCCTCGCGCAGGAGTTGTCCCAAGACGATGCCGATGTCCTCCACCGTGTGATGCTGATCGACGTCCAGATCGCCGTGAGCCTCGAGATCCAAGTCAAAGCCGCCATGCCGGGCGAAGAGTTCCAGCATGTGATCGAGGAAGCGAACGCCGGTTGAGATTTTGTAAATGCCGCGCCCGTCCAGATTCAGACGCCCGCGGATATCGGTTTCGGCGGTTTTGCGGTGCAAGGCCGCGGTGCGCGCTTTCATGAAAACCATCCCGTGGAAGAGTAGGAGACCATGTTCTTCCACGCCCGTGCGCCATTCGGAGACGGAATGAGATCCCGCAGGCGGTGAAGTTCAGCCATCAGGCGACGTGTCTGCGCTTGCGAGCCAATGGTGAATCGCAGGTACCCCTTCAGGTGGGGGTCGTAGCTCCAATCGCGCACCAGGATTTTCTTCTCGCGAAGTTTGCGGGCAATCTCCGGAGCGTGCTCGCCCACACGGGTCAGGACGAAATTGGCGGAGCTGGGAACGTAGGGAATTTCGTGGGCGTCGAGCCAGCGGCAAAAGCCCGTGCGATTGGTGCGGATGGTCTCCGCATACTTGCGCACCTGAGCGTCGTAGCGGATGGCGATGCAGGCGCACATCAAGGCGAGCGAATTTACGGCAAAAGGATTCTGTCCACGTTGCAAAGGGTCAATAAGCTGGGGGTTCGCGAAAAGGCAACCCATGCGGAGCGCGGCCAGGCCAAAGGCCTTCGAAAAGGTCCGCGTCACGATAAGGTTCGGATACTTGCGAATCCACGGCAGGATGGTCTGGCCGGAGAAATCCTGATACGCCTCATCGACCAACACCACGGTTTCCGGAGCCGCCAGCAGAATTGCCTTCAAAGCCGTCTTGGGAATCTGCGTGCCCGTGGGATTGTTGGGGTTCGCCAGCGCCACCCACCGCACGTTCTGCTTCTTCAACGTGTCAACGAACTCATCCGTAGGCAAGCGAAATTGCTCATCGTAGCGAATGCGCAAGACTTTCCCGCCCGCAACATTGTTGAAGAACTCGTACACGGGGAAAGTAGGGGCAGGGACCAGCAACGTGTCACCGGGATCGACGAACGTGTCGCAGACCATCTTGAGCGCGTCATCGGTGCCATTGGCGAGAAGCATCTCCTCCGGCTTCACATGAAAATATGCGGCGAGCGTTTGGCGCCCTTCGTCGTACTCGGGATAGCGCGTCATCATTTCCGGGTCCAGCGCGCGCCGCAATGCGCGAATGACCTGCGGTGGGCAGCCCACCGTGTTCTCGTTGAAGTCCAGCCGCATTTTACCGCCGCGGCCTTCTTGAGGGGGACGGTACTTCTTTAAGGTTTCGATTGCTTGGCGCGGTCGAATCATTTGCTAAGTCCTAAAGTGCTCCCGTGGGCGCATTGTGGATAGTCCGAGAATGAGGGCAGTTGCCCGCGGCATTTCAGTAACCCTTTTCTCATCTAACTAACAGATTTTATTAAGCTTAACTGCAAACAGCGTCATGGCGGATCGTAATCTTGGCGCTTGGTGCATTTTGTCGCCATCTCCGTCCGACGCGCACGATTGCGAGCGTCAATTTGTCCGGCTCATGCCTTCCATCCCGCGGACGAGCCTTCCTCAGCGTTGGGCGCCTTTCCCGGCAGAGCGGGTCGTGACGGAATATGCGTGCGCTTTCAGTCCCTCCGTATTCGCGAGCGTAACGATGGTGTTTTCGAGTCCTGCCAGGCCGCGCGCGCTGAGTTGCTGAACGGAAATGGCCTTCACAAAATCCGCCGCGCTCAGGCCCCCGCGCAATCGCGCCGCTCCGCTGGTGGGAAGAATGTGATTCGTTCCTGAGGCATAATCTCCCGCCGCAACCGGGCTGTACGCTCCCAGAAAGATCGAACCGGCGGATTGCACGCGCCCCAGCAGCGCCGTTGCCCCCTCGAAGAGCGTAAGGTGTTCCGGGGCCAGGCGATTCACCAAGTCCGCCGCCTCCGCCATGTTACCGGTGACGATGATGCGCCCCTGTGCGGCGAGCGATTGTCCCGCGAGCGGCAATTCCAGCCGCGCCACGATTCCTTGAGCCGCGGTTTGCACCTGCAGGGCCAACTTGAGGGAGGGGGTGATGAAAATGGCCACGGCATCGGGATCGTGCTCAGCCTGCGCGACCAAATCCGCCGCAATCCATTCCGGATTGCCGCGCCCACCCACCAGCACCAACTCCGACGGTCCGGCGATGAAATCGATGCCGCACTCCCCCGCCACCAGTTTCTTCGCGGCAGCGACGTAGCGATTCCCCGGCCCCACGATCTTGTCCACGCGCGGTACGGATTCGGTGCCGAAGGCGAACGCCGCAACCGCCTGAGCGCCGCCCAAGCGATAGATTTTTTCGACACCCAGCAGGTCAGCGGCTACCAGAACGGATGGGGCAGGCCGCGGAGAGGTCACGATCACTTCAGCGACCCCGGCTTCTTGCGCGGGTATAACGCTCATCAACACGGTGGAAGGCAGCGGAAAGCGTCCGCCGGGAACGTAGCAGGCGACGCGCTCCAGGGGCCGAACGATTTGCCCGACCTGGACGCCGGCCCGTGTTTGGCATGTCCACGGCCGCGGCAACTGCCGGCGGGCTGCTTTACGAATGTTCGCCGCCGCCACTCGAACCGCCGCCACAAAGCCGCGCGGGACGTCGCGATAGGCACGCCGAATCTCCTCGCGGGATACCGTGAAGCCGGTCTTGCGGAGGTCGAGCCGGTCGAACTGCTTCGCGTAGCGCAGAACGGCACGGTCACCGCGGCGTCGGACATCCTCAAGGATGGGGCGCACCACCGCCTCCGCCTCCGTCAAGGTCGTGGAGCGGCCACGCAGAAGGTCGCTAACTGCTTTCTTATCGCTGCTACGAATAATGTCCAGCATCGGTTTAGGGGTTGGGGGCTGGGTTCTAAATGAAATGGTGAATAGTGAATGGTAAATGGTGAACTAAACGCGGCCGGCTCCCGATAATTCACTATTCATCATTCACTATTCACTATTTTCCCGTCCCCGCCACCCGACCTTCTCAAACTACGATTTTGTTCAGCGGATATTCCACAATACCCTGCGCATTCGCGGCCTTAAGGCGCGGAATGATTTCGCGCACGGTTTTTTCTTCAATGACGGTGTTGACGGCCACCCAGTCGGAATCGCTCAGGGCCGAAATTGTGGGCCGCTTCAAGGCCGGGAGGACCGACAGCACCGCTTCCAGGTTTTCACGGCGGACGTTAAGCATCAAGCCGACCTTGCCCGCGGCCTCGATGGCCCCTTGCAACAGCATGATGAGCGTCTCGATCTTCTGGCGCTTCCAGGGATTTTCCCACGCGCCGGGGTGAGCGATAAACTTGGTGTTCGATTCCAGCACCGTTTCGACGATGCGCAGCCCATTGGCCCGCAGCGAGGAGCCGGTTTCCGTAACTTCCACAATGGCATCGGCCAGAACCGGCGGCTTAACTTCCGTGGCGCCCCAGGAGAATTCCACCTTCGCCTTTACGCCGTTTCGCTCGAGGTAGCGCTGTGTGACCCCCACCAATTCCGTGGCGACGATTTTCCCTTGCAAGTCTTTCACGCTCTGGAAAGGGGATTTTTCCGGGACGGCGAGTACCCACCTCACCTTCCCGAAAGTCTGCTTCGCGTAAACGAGGTCCGCGACTTCGAGGACGCTTGCCTCGTTTTCCAGAATCCAATCCTTGCCGGTCAACCCGGCGTCGAGGATGCCGTCCTCAACGTAGCGCGCCATTTCCTGCGCGCGGATCAACATGCATTCGATTTCGTCATCGTCGATAGACGGAAAATAGGAACGCGAGCTGACGCTGATTTCATAACCGGCACGTCGAAAAAGTTGCAACGAGGCTTCTTGCAGGCTGCCTTTGGGCAATCCCAACTTCAATAGGTTCATGTTTGGCTCTCCGGGTGCTTCTCGCCGTAGACGAGAAGGGGATCGAACTCTCGCACGAGAATAATTTCCTCTCCTTCAGGGGTCAGCTTGCGGAAGAAACACGAGCGATAGCCCATGTGGCAGCAACCCGGGCCGGTCAAATCGGCTTGGATGAGCAGCGCATCCTGGTCGCAGTCCACTCGAATTTCTCTCGCCATCAGCCGGTGTCCGGATTTCTCTCCTTTGGTCCACAGCTTTTGGCGCGACCGGCTGTAGAAGGTGACGTATCCGGAAATCAGCGTTTGCTGGTAGGCTTCCTCATTCATGTATCCTAGCATCAAAACTTTCCCCGAGTGGCGGTCCTGGATAATGGCTGGAATAAGGCCATCGCCCTGATATTTGAGTTGCAACATGAATAGCTCCCCCGCACGAAAATGAAAAAGCCCGCTGAGTCTCTGTGTCAGCGGGCCGCTTTGCCGATCTCGCTTGGTGGTTTAAACATTCACCCACTGACACGCCACCCCTGAGTTGGAATGATGATGACGATGGTGGTGTGTCAGCGCGCGTAACATGAACCTATACATTACCGTGTTGTCCCGAGGCCTGTCAATACGGATTTCGGCCGTGTCCTAATTCCGAGTGTAGCGCCGGGCTTGAGAGGCTGCGGAAAAAACGATCGCCATTGCCGATCCCCGCAGGGGATCTATAGAGTAGCCGTGGGCAAGGGCGCGCTTCTTGCGCCCGCCGCCCACGGATCGCGAGCCCGCGATTTTCCCGACCCTGAAGGGGCGCATTTCCCCGCGTCGGGAGACAAACCGCGGGCGGAGCGGCAACGGAAATCGACCCTTACAGGGTCGGACTCCCCGTGGAACGGGCGTACCGGGGGCGATGCCCCATAGGCGCTAAGATAACGCCTAGTGGGGTCTGCGAGCCCGCAGAGCGGGCGCGATCTTGTGGCCCACGGCGAGCCAGCCGTGGGAAAAGACAACGTAGGATAAATTCACCAAAAGAGCCCCGCCAGGGGCGACATCCGGCCCGTTCGCAGAAAATCGAGTGCGTTCCGTGGCACATCTTGGCCGAAGGAAATCCCAGATGCCGCCCCTGCCGGGGCTGGAGGATTCTCCTTCCACCCAGACCCACGGCTTCGCCATGGGCTACATGATCGCGCCCTTTGCGGGTTTTCTTTCGCCGTGAAGGTTATCTTAGCGTGTACGGGGCGACGCCTCCGGCTATTCTATGCATCCCCTGCGGGGATAAAGCAAGCAAGTAGCGCGGACCTGGCCTGTAGGTCCGCGGCTTTTCGTTGCTTATTCGAGCGAACCGCAAACGTTGAAAACAGAACTACCCCAGTCCGCGATGCTAAGATATATTCATGCACTTTTGAGCGCCCACCGATAACACGCATGAACGCCGAATGGGACCGCCAAGAACTGCTTTCCGGTTTGCAATTGTCGCGGAACTTTTCAATAGGGTTAAGCAATATGCTACAGTCTTGCCGGTATTCAGATGCCAACGTTAACCTTAGCTGATTTTGTCAACAAGTGGCGAAACGCCAGCCCCACGGAACGGGCTGGCGCCCAAATGCATTTTCTTGACCTTTGCGACGTGTTGGGCCAGCCGCATCCCACGTCCGAGGATTTCTCTGGCGCGACGACCACAACCGAGAATAGTTCTTGCAACAAACTATAAAAAGGGGCGAAGCTGTTTCGAACGAACCTCAATGGCCACCACAGAGCACACGATTAACGACGCAATTGCGACCCTGTTAAGGAAAACAAGGCAGGCTTGGAGGGCTATCAACGTAGTCAGTTCCGAGAATACGGGAATGCTGATGGGAAGCAACAAGCGCCCCGATATTATGGTCTTGGAACCCGGCGTTTCCCCCGTCGTTATCGAAACCGAGGTCGTACCTGCCACGACTGTCGAGTCCGAGGCAATCTCCCGCCTCGGAGAGCTTGCACGCATAAACGGCCGACCCATTTTGTCATCAATTGCAGTCCGCCTTCCTGAACGCTTGAAAAAACGCTCAGGAACATCGTTGCAACAGGAACTGGGTGCTGCGGGCGACTTTGACATGGCCCTGTACACTAGTGACAAGCCCGAGAATCATTCCCGATGGCCGCAGTCGGGCTGGCTTAACGGGGACATCAATGACCTTTCGACGTTGACGCAATCGGCCACAGTCCCGCCCGACCTCATTGAAAAAGCGGCAGACCAGTTGGTTGAAGGCGTAAGCGAAGCAGCCGGGTTGCTTGGGGAGATCACGCTTGCTCATCCCGGCGCAATGCATGAGATTTGCAAGGAATTGCGCCAGCATGAGGATGAACAAACACGACGTATGGCGGCGACGATTCTGGCCAATGCATTCGTATTCCATGAGAGCCTGGCACGAGGGCCAGGACAACTGTCGTTGGTGCTTTCAGTTGACGAATTACGCGCATCGGGAACGCTCACAAAGCTTGCTGTTCTGAATGAATGGCGCAAAATCCTCAAGGTGAATTATTGGCCAATCTTCGACATCGCCCGCCGTATACTCGAACTGGTCCCAACCACCGACACCAAAGTGCTCATTGAGAGACTGACGACTACAGCAGACAAGCTCGTTGAGAATCATCTCACGCACTCGCACGACTTGACGGGGGCCTTATTCCAAAAGCTCATTGCAGACCGCAAGTTCTTGGCTGCCAATTACACAACCCCGGCATCAGCCGCATTGCTAATTGCACTGGCAATCACGCCCGATAGGCCACTTGAGGGTGGCCAGTGGGCGTCCGCCGAAGACGTCAAGAAGCTCCGTATTGGAGATTTCGCGTGTGGCACTGGGACGCTGCTCTCTACGGCATATCAGCGCATCGGTCAGTTGCACGAATTGGCAGGGGGAGATGCTGAGTCGGTTCACCCCGACATGATGGCGAATACGCTGGTGGGCTGCGATGTTCTCCCGGCCGCGGCGCACCTTACAGCATCAATGTTGTCTGGCGCGCACCCAACGGTGAAATACAAACGCAGTTCCATTATGACGGTCGCATACGGCAAACAAGCGGACGGTGGGGTGGCCCTCGGCTCGCTCGAATTACTTGACCCACAGAAGAAGCTAGACATTGTGGCAATCACAGCAAAGGCCGTCGGGGGTACAGGCGAATCCGAGGCTGATACTTGGACACAGATTCCGGATTCCTACTTTGACGTGGTGGTAATGAACCCGCCGTTTACGCGGTCAACGGGGCATGAGGCCAAGAAAATCGGCGTGCCTCGGCCCATGTTTGCCGCGTTTGGTTCCACAAAAGAAGAACAGAAATTGATGGCGAAGGCAACAATGCATTTGACGCGGGGCACGAGCGCGCACGGAAATGCTGGCGAAGCGTCCATCTTCCTCGTCCTTGCGCATCGTAAGGTTAAACCGGTTGGCGTGCTTGCATTGGTAATGCCAGTGAGCCTCATCTCGGGTAAGGCGTGGGAGGCATCGCGGGCACTTCTCGCGAGAAACTACAGTGACCTCGTACTCGTTTCAATAGCCGGCGCAACCGACGCGGAGATGTCTTTCTCTGCCGATACCGACATGGGGGAATGCCTCTTGGTCGGGCGCAAGGTCCGGCCCAAGGGGGGGCTACGTGCGGTTTTTGTGATCCTAAAGGAACGTCCGCAATTCCCACTGCTGGGGGCGACTGCTGCGAAACAGATTCGCCGCATGGTAAAAAACAAGGGACTCAGGCGGCTTGAGGACGGCCCGGTTGGGGGGACACTGCTTCATTTTGGCAACGACGTGATCGGTCAGGCAGTTGACGCGCCGATATCCGCGTCCGGTGCGTGGAATCTCTCGCGCATTGCTGATCCTTCTCTAGCACAGGCCGCTTACCAGATTACTCGTAGGGGTTCCGTGTGGTTACCAAGCATGAATAGGTCGGAAGCTGTGAAGGTCCCCATCAAGACCGCAGGGCAGGTTGGCACGATCGGCCCTTATCACGCGGATATCAATGGCAACAATGCAAAAGGCGACATGCGAGGTCCCTTCGAAATCTCCACTGTCAAGAGTAAGGCTGCGGCGACGTATCCGGTGCTTTGGTGGCACGATGCGGAACGCGAGTCCACGATGATGTTTGAAGCTGACAGCGAGGGCTTGCCACGGAAGGCCGAAACAGCGGAAGAACAGGATTGGGCTGAAGAGAAGGTTGCCAACATTTGGTCAAGCGCCTCCCACTGCCATTTCAATCAGAATTTTCGATTCAACAGCCAGCCGACGGCTATGCAGTTCACCCCACGCCGAACGATTGGCGGTCGTGCTTGGATTTCCATTCGTCTTGCCACAGTGGAGCAGGAGAAAGCTCTAGTGGCGTGGGCGAATACCACATTCGGCCTTCTGTTGCACTGGTATCACGCGAACAAGCAACAATCAGGCAGGGGAAATATCGGTAGGAAGGCCTTACATGATTTGCCCGTCCTGGATGTGACCGTTTTGACGCCAACGCAATTAAAAGCTGCCGCCAGGATTTTTGATGACCTGAAAGACGAGAGCCTGCTGCCGTTCAACGAGATCGACAAGGACTCGGTGCGGCGCGAGCTCGATGACCGATTTGCCTCGGAAGTGCTCGGGCTGCCGGAATCCGTCACCCAACCGGGGGGACCTCTTGAATTGACGCGTATGAAGCTGGCTCAAGAACCGTCCATCAATGGCGGAAAAGAAACAATGAGTAAAGATGAAAGCGAAGACGAAAGCGAAGACGAATAGTCCTGCACCTGCACGTCCTTCTAATACGAGCGAACCTCTACAACCAGCGTCCACAATGGCTTGAGGATGCCCGCCGGGCACTCGACAAGGCCGTCCTGGCTGCCTACGGCTGGCCGGAGAATTTGAGCGATACCGAAATGCTGGAACGCCTGTTGGCGCTGAATCGCGAGCGCGCAGGGGCTTGAACTTTTCGTTCTTAAGCGGGCAGCCACGGTCACTGCTCTCGTGACCGTGGGCTTTTCCTTCGATGACGGACCCACGGTCAATTCCAAAGACGAATTGACCGTGGCTACCCGCTTTCTTCTACATTCCCCTCCTCCCCCAAAGACAAACCTAACCGCTTAGGATTTGTGGTAAGATTCCCTAGTGCCGACAGTTCTCAGATTTGACGGGCTGCGGGTCGTCATCTATCCCAACGACCACCGACCGGCTCATGTGCATGTGATCGGAAGCGGCCGCGAAGCGGTATTCAAGTTGAACTGTCCGGCGGGGCCGGTTGAGCTTCGGGAAAACTACGGATTCTCAAGGCGGGAAACTACACCTCTCCAAGCCGTGTTGACGGAGCACTTGGAGGAGCTATGCCGGGCATGGGAGGAGATTCATGGCACACGATGAAAATTTCGAACGGGCGAATCAGTGGGCTTTGGACATTCAAGCATCCATTCCCCGGGCCGTCTCTGCGCGTTACGACCGCAGAAACGGGCACATTGTGATTCATCTCAGTTCAAACCTGATTCTGAGTTTCTCACCGCGGGACGCGCAAGGACTCGAGAACGCCAAGCCCTCGCAGCTTGAAGAAATTGAGGTCAGTCCATCAGGCTTCGGAGTTCACTTTCCCAAGCTCGATGCCGACCTCTACGTACCAGGACTCCTGGAGGGTTTCCTCGGTTCGAAAAAGTGGATGGCTTCGAGGCTTGGTCATGTGGGCGGCCAATCCCGCAGCCGCGCCAAGAGGGCGGCCTCCAAAGCCAATGGAAGACTGGGTGGCAGGCCCAGGAAGGCACTTGCACTTTAGCGGCGTTCAACTCCACCGAGCGGGGCCACGGTCGGTGCATTCCTGACCGTGGGTTCTTCCGGCGGTGGTCGAGTTACAACGATTTTGCTTTGGACAAAGCAACGGTCGCGGCGCGCTCCATCGAGATTGATGACGTGCGATTGCCATTGGGGTATCGCGCCTGAGAAAAGCCCACGGTCAGCGTCTTTCTGACCGTGGGCTTACCCGTGGCCGCAACAATCAACCGGAGGTCTAACGCCCAAGGAAGGACCCACAGTCAGAACTGCACTGACTGTGGGTACCCGCTTGAGAGGCTGCGGAAAAAGTCGTCGCCCTTCTAGGCCCTGAAAGGGCGCCATATAGTAGCCGGGGGCAACGCCCCCGGAACAGGTGCCGCATGGTCGCCGACCCTGAAGGGGTCGAAGAAATTCGGCCGATGAGTGCGCGTCATCGGCTCCGGTTAACCGCAATCGACCCTTGCAGGGTCGGACTCCCCATGGAACGGGCGTACCGGGGGCGATGCCCCATAGGCGCTAAGATAACGCCTAGTGGGGTCTGCGAGCCCGCAAAGCGGGCGCGATCATGTAGCCCACGGCGACCCAGCCGTGGGAAAAGACAACGTAGGATAAATTCACCAAAAGAGCCCCGCCAGGGGCGACATCCGGCCCGTTCGCAGAAAATCGAGTGCGTTCCGTGGCACATCTTGGCCGAAAAAAATCCCAGATGCCGCCCCTGCCGGGGCTGGAGGATTCTCCTTCCACCCAGACCCACGGCTTCGCCATGGGCTACATGATCGCGCCCGCTTTGCGGGTTTTCTTTTGCCGTGGAGTAAGATATATTCATGCACTTTTGAGCGCCCACCGATAACACGCATGAACGTCGAATGGGACCGCCAAGAACTGCTTTCGGGTTTGCAATTGTCGCGGAACTTTTCAATAGGGTTAAGCAATATGCTGCAGTCTTGCCGGTGCTCAGATGCCAACGTCAACCTTACCTGATTTTGTCAACAAGTGGCGCAACGCGGTAGTGTCCTAATTTGGACGTAGCGCCGCCCTTTAGGGCGGCACATGCCGGGCTCAAGCCCGGCGCTACACCCGGAATTAGGACGCTACCGGCATCTTTTTGAACTTGACGCCTCATTACATTGTAAGTACATTGTAGGAGGGACTCGTGCTTCGCTTTGAGTGGGACGATCGGAAGAACGCCCTAAACAGGCGCAAGCACGGGATTTCGTTCGAAGAGGCGCAGACGGTTTTTTTCGACGAGCAGGCGCTTCTGATCGCCGACCCCGACCATTCCGAGCAGGAAGAACGATTTATCCTTGTCGGCCTAAGCAGCGCGCTGCGGACACTGGTGGTCTGTCATTGCTATCGGCGGGAGGGGGACGCGATTCGGCTTATTTCCGCCCGCCGGGCTGACCCGCAGGAGCGCGAGGCATATGAGCGCAGGTGGACATCATGAGAGAGCATTACGACTTTTCGAAAGCCAAACGCAATCCTTATGCCCGGCGTTTGAAGCAGCAAGTGACCATTCGGCTTGACCACGAGACGGTGAGGTACTTCAAACGTCTGGCGGAGGCATCCGGCATTCGTTACCAAACGCTGATCAACCTTTACCTTCGGGACTGTGTCTCGACGGGGAGGAAACTCTCCAACACCTGGACGGCCGCCTCCCCGAACCCCTAAGCCCCAATCCCTAGCCCCCAGTCCCTGCTCTTGTGACGCCGGACCTCGGACTCTGGACTTCAGACTGTCTTTCTTGTTACTCGCCACTTGTCACTGCTCTTTCGTGCGCAGTTCGAAATGCCGCGAACCTTACACCGCAGAGGTTCCCGCTACGCGTGCTTCCAAAAAGGAAAGGTTCACACAACATTTGCGGGATGGACGGGGGAGATGTTGGAGTAACGAATGAAGTCCTGCACATTGAGAGTCAGAATCCGGGTGATCCCATACACGTTCATGGCTGCGGTGATGTGGGCGTCATGAGTATTCTTGCCGGAAACCTGGTGGGTGGTAACCAACCGTTCCCATTCCTGGAACACCATCGCTGTTTCTGGCAGGAGAGTGAACAACCGCTGGAACGCGGCAAGTTCTGCCGCCGCATTTTCGACCGTCATTCCCAAGCCGTTTTCGCTTTCGGGTCGAGTCGCCACGGCCCAGAATTCCATCAGGTTCTGAGGGGTTATGTTAAAGGTGTCGTTTCGCGTGCGCAGTGTGGCAAGGGCACGCTCGACGAGGGCACAATGGGGATGGTGCGGCTGGAGCAGCCGCAACAGGATGTTCGTGTCGATTAGGATTGCCATTTACTGGCCGCGTGTGCCGTAGATGGAGTCGCGATGGATGGCCTCATCAGAAAGCAGAGGGGTTGTGGTGGGGTGGCTGTGAACCCAGGCGTGAAATTCCTGAAGCCATTGCTCCGCGCTCGTGGAATTCGCCGGCGTGCGCCGCTCTTCCAAGCGCCGTTGGATGGTCTCAACTCCCACCCCCACGACGTCGCCAGCGGTTCTGATCAGACCCGCGCGAATGGCCCGGCCAATCACGTGCTCCTGCTCTGGCGAAAGCTCAATCGTCATGTCGTGACCTTCCGGTTACTCGTGCAACTTCGTTCAGAATAAGGCGCTGGCTCATGGGAGTCAACTCCTTAATGGCGGACGGCAAACGTAGCCGCGAGTTTACCTCGCCATCTGCGGTTCCGCCACTGTCGAAGCTGCGGCAATTGACCCAGGCCGGCGTTCGGTGATATACTCATGCTCATCAGTATGAGCATGAAGGAGCGGGAAATGGCAGCCACCCGGCGCACACAACTTTTGATGAACCCGGACGAATTCAAGCAACTGCGCGCTCTGGCGCGGCGCAGGAAAACTTCGGTGGCGGAATTGATTCGCTGCGCCGTGCGGGAATCCTATCTCCAGCCGCCCCCGGACCGGAAACCCCTCGTCGAGGCTATCCTCGATCTCAAGTTGCCGAAGATCGACTGGAAGAAAGCCAAGAAGGAGATCGAGGCTGCGCATGCAGGTCTTTCTTGATACCAACATTTTCTTGTACGCCGCCGGCGCCGCTCATCCCCTGCGCGAGGCTTGCGCGAAGGTCCTTCGGCGCGTTGCGGATGGGACCCTCGACGCCACCATTAACTCGGAAGTGGTGCAGGAGATCCTTTACGTGCTCACCCGGCGCGGACGGCGAGATGACGCTCTGAAGCTGGCGGGACACTTGACGGCGCTATTTCCGGACCTTCTGGCCGTGACGCGTGACGATGTGGCAGAGGCGTGCGGGCTTCTCCGCAAGTACTCGGGAATCTCCGTTCGAGACGCCATTCATGTGGGCACGATGTTGCGTAATGGACTAAAGACGGTGGTGAGCGCGGATTCCGATTTCGACCGGGTCGCCGAGATCCGGCGCGTCGCCCCCGGCGCGGTCTGAGAGC
>JBKQVI010000554.1:0-5571 GCA_052139985.1 Terriglobia bacterium | reverse complement strand
TTTCCACAAACAGCTCCGGCGCTTCGAAAACCTTGCCGTGGGAAACTCGCAGCACGGTATTTCCTAGGGCTTTCAGGTACGCATCCCGTTGTGCGTCTCTGTTCGCTTGGCTCGGCTGCCCATGCACGCTGCCGTCGAGCTCGACTATAAGGCGACGCTCCCGGCAACAAAAAGTCGGCAATGTACGGTCCCACAGGATGCTGGCGGCGGAACCGGAATCCCTTTAACCTCAACTTGCGAAGTAAAGGCCACGCGGCTTGTTCCGCTTCCGTTGACGAGCGACGAAGCGCGCGGGCTTTATCAATCTGTCCCGCCGTGCGTGCGAGGGAGCGCGTCTTCCGGTAAGGATGTGGAGAACTCACGCTTTCGACCCCCTCACCCGGCCCGCCCCGGCTGATGAGAACGCCGTAGGCGAGCCACCCTCTCCCCCAAAGGGGAGAGGGAAGGAAATTCGAGTTTCCCATCGTTTCTCCGTTCAACGTCGCCCTTGCCGAAATGTAGAAACTCCAGGAAAAGGCGGCGCCTTTTTGTGGAAGCAGGTCACCCGTAAACCTCATTTGAGCCGTCCGGAAGGCGCAGCAAGCAAGTAGCGCGGACCTGTTTTTTAGGTCCGCGGTTCGTCCCGAACCGCCCTGCCCCAGAGCCGCGGACCTTGGAACGCAGGTCCGCGCCACTCGCTCGCTCACAGGGTTTAATTGATGGGGTCACGAACCCAGGGCGTTGCCCTGGGCTAGATTGGGTCGCCCCTTTGAGGCTCAAGAAGGACGCGCTACCTCTAACGATCACATCACGCGAGCAGGGCCAGGAATATGGCCTTTTGCATGTGCAGGCGGTTTTCCGACTGGTTATAGGCGATCGAACGGGGGGAATCCATCACGTCGTCGGTCACTTCCTCGCCGCGATGGGCGGGTTGGCAATGCATAAAGACCGCTTGCGGGCCGGCAGCGCGCATCAACTGGCAATTCACCTGGTAGGGGCGGAAGACGTTTTGGCGAGTCTCCTCTTCCTCCTCCATACCCATGCTCGTCCAGACGTCGGTGTAAACCGCGTCCGCGCCCACCACGGCTTCCGCGGGATCGTGCGTCAGGGTCACGTCACCCCCCTCGCGCTTGGCGTCCGCCACCACGGAACGGTCCGGCTCGTAACCCGGCGGAGTGGCGATGCGCATGTGCACCCCCAGCCGCGCCGCGCCGTAAATCAGCGAATGCGCCACGTTGTTGCCGTCGCCCACCCAGGCCAGGGTTACGTCCGCCAGGCGGCCCTTGCACTCGAGCAGCGTAAAGTAATCGCCTAGCGCCTGGCAGGGATGCTCGAAATCGGAAAGGCCGTTGATGACCGGTACGGTGGCGTGCTCCGCCAGTTCCATCGCCGTCTGGTGCTGGTGCACGCGCGCCATGATGACGTCCACCCAGCGGGAAAGATTGCGCGCCACATCCTTTACCGCTTCGCGCTTGCCCAATCCCACTTCCTCAGCGTCCAGGCAGAGCGCCCGCCCTCCCAATTGGCTGATCCCCAGGTCAAAGGTCACGCGGGAGCGGAGGCTCGGCCTCTCGAAAATCATCGCCAGCGCCCGGCCGTCGAGCGCGGTGCGGTAGCGCTCGGGAGAGGCTTTGACGGCCTGCGCCTGCTTCAATAGAAAATCAATATCCGGCGGCGTCAGATCGTGGAGCGAAATCAAATGCCGCTGGGCCAAATTGGACGGACGCAGAAGTGGCGGCAGTTCCTTCTCGGTTGGCGCGACAATCTTGAGCTTACGCATAAAACATCCTCTTTCGTGACCTGGGAAAGTTCGAGCGCATCCACTTTGTGCCGAAACGTCTCATCCCCCCTTACCAAAGCAAAAGGCGGGCCATGAATCGACCGGTTGCTCCGAGGTAGCCTAAGTCACTCATTCTTGTGGGGCTAAGAGCTGGCACGACGCAACGGATGCACCGCGACAGGGCGGATATGCGGATTATCACTCTGTGACTAGAGCACTTACGCGGCAGTACGGTCTTGAAAAGCGGCACGAGGCAGGATAGCAAAATCGCAGGCCGAGGAAAGATGGACTTGATGTCGCCCTCGTGGCCCGGGTCATGGAAGTTCGTGCGTTAGCACCTTGACGGCATCGCACCAAAACGTCATGATGGCACTATGAAAGCCACACAAAAGCGAGCAACGGTCTATTTCGATGCCGCCCTGCATCGGGCCTTGCGAGTCAAAGCCACGGCGACTGAGCGAAGCCTGTCGGAGGTTGTCAACGCTGCGGTCCGGCAAAGCATAGCCGAAGACACGGAAGACTTGGCCGCTTTTAAAGAACGAGCAAGCGAGCCCGACCTGCCCTTCGAGAGTGTCATGAAAGACCTGAGGCGGCGTGGAAAGCTATAGGGTTTTGATCAAGCCCTCGGCGGCTAAGGAGCTGGAGGCAATACCGAAGAAAGACCGAGCGCGCATCGCCACCAGGATCATGAGTCTTGCGGACAATCCCCGCCCCCCAGGCGGCGAGAAGCTTTCCGCGCAGGAAGAGTATAGGGTGCGGCAGGGACGATACCGCGTGATTTACTCAATTTCCGACGCCGAAAAGACGGTCTTGGTGGTGAAGGTAGCACACCGACGTGAGGTGTACCGGTAGGGGTTGATCCCGATCAGGGCGGCCCTCGTGGCCGCCCAAGGGCAACCACAAGGGTTGCCCCTACGATGTAACGGCCGAATCCGATTCTTTCGCACCTTCGGTCGCGGGAGCGTCCCGCTCCCGCCAGGAAGACGCGGGCAGGATGCCCACGTCACAGCGGGCGAGACGCCCACGCTACAATCCCCGCGCTACATGTCGCGCCTCATGGCCGGTACGAGAAGCCCATTCTCCGACTTTTATGCCGCACACCCGGGCGGTACGTCGCATCTTATACGTTACCCTTTACACTTTATCCTTCACCCTTCACCCTTTATCCTTTGGCTTTCGTCGCTTCCGCCTCGACCAACTCAATCTGCATGGTCAAGTTCATCAGCGGGGTGACCTCGCGAAAAACCGCGAGCATGGATTCCACCAGGTCCAGACCCGTGGCGCTGCGAACTTCCTCTTCCGTCATCGGGTAATAGAGCTGGAATCCTGCCCACGCATTCTTGGGCGCGGCATCCAGCGAGCGGCGCAGCTTGGCGACGCCGGGGAAATTGTCCTGGGAAAACACCGCGAGTTCAGCTTCCCAACTTCCGGCGAAGACGCTGAAGCCCTCCCGTAAAATCAGCCGGCGCAGTTCCCGCTCCACCGGACTGCCAGGACGCAGGCCCTTTACCAGCCGGTGCCAATCCCAGTCGGAACGTAACTCGCACTCGCGGGACGACGCCGGCGCCTTGACGTAGCCGCGCTCGACCTGCAATCCGCACTTGAAGAGCTTTTCTTCCGTGTCCACCGAAATGAAGAACTTCGAGCAGCCAAAGCTGACGTGCGAGGAAACGGGTTTGGCGTCGCGATCAGCGCGCGGCAGGAAGGCGATCCATTGCCAGAAGACGCCGCGGCCCCAACGCTCCGTGACGAATCCTTGCTGGTAGCGCGCCTCTAAGGCCAGCTTCAGAATGCGGGTAATGCGCTCGTTCTCCTCCAGATTCCCCACGTGGATGCCACGGCGGAAGTCCAGGTAGTCCGGCTTGAAACCAATCGCCGCGGACGGCAACGGAAAGGACGCTGGGGCCTTCGTCTTCATACCACCTCCGAGAGCCAGATGGGATTTTTTACCACCCATCACGAGGCAATTGCCAGGCGACGGCGGGAACGCTTCTCCAATGCATAAGGAGCGGAGCTTTGGAGTGCGTGCAGCTTGCTGCCGCTTTCCTTCCCCCCAGCTTGATCGCGGCAACCTCAAGCCCGAGCACCACACCCTGGCTGGGTGCCGGCACCGGTTGCTGTAGCGGCGAGTTTACCTCGCCAAATGGCGGCGTAAAGCCGCCTCTACGTCAAACTCTACCGGTATCCCGGGCTGTTCTCGACTTCTTTACCTACGAGTGCCCGTCCCAGCCAGCGAGCTGGCTGGGGCAAAAGCGGCAGCAAGCTGCACGCACTCCAAAACTTCGCTCCGTTTCCGCAATCTTGCGGTGAGAAGCCAAGACTGCGGAAAATCCGCATGATTGTACCAGCGCAGGCCGGGATTCGCATCCGATTGCCCGATGGCGGCCCCGCATGCCGGGTATTGACCAAGTTCTGGGAGGGTCTTTAGAGAGAGGAGGCGCATGAGGCGCGCGGAATAACTGGCAATAGCGGAAGAAGGCGCAGGGGGGAACGGTCGCTGCGCCCTCTTTGCCCTAAATATGCCCCACCCTCTGCGCCTTATTGCGGCATCGGCGGCGGAGTGAAGAGGGTGTGGAAGAGCCAGAATCCAACAATCACCAGCAGCATGACCAGCGAGAGGAAACCCAGCGCGCGAATCGGGATGGTCAGCCGCCGGGTCTTCATCTCGATGACCGTTTGGGCTTGAATGGCCGAATCTTCCTTGGCGTCATCCGTCAAGGGAATCCAGTCGCTTTCGTTCTTGGTAAGGCTCCGGCGGTACAGGAGCAAAATGGCAAAGACAACGGTAATCAGTCCCCAGGCCGAACCCATGGCAATCATAGTGTTCATAATCCATCCTCCGGAAAACTCGGACATAGTGTCGCTGAGCGAAAGCTAGTCCTCACGGAAGAGGGAAAGCAAACGGTGTTCCAATCGAGTCAGCGCAAGAATGTATTAAGGTGAGATCTAGATTATCGGTGACGTGGAAACCGGGTTGCGGACACAATGTCGTTGCGAGTGCGACTGGATGGCGGGTTCAGGCTAGGACTCGCGGGGATTCGCGGAGTATCCACGATGCGCGCCAAGAGGGGGGAGGCCGGACTATCCCCCCCTCGCAGCAAAAGCACTTCGCGGCTAATGCACCTCGGCATCGCGGCGCTCCAGTTGGACGTCCGCGGTCGCCGGGGCGGGAGGATTCACCGACGCGGAAGTAGTAGAAGGCGCAGGCACCGCCGCTTGCTCCTTGGGCCGGTACTTCGGCTCACTCACGTAACCCGCCACGGAATCCTTGTCAATATGATTGATGACCACTTCCAGGGGCAGGGGGTAGCCCTCCGGATAGAAGCTGACCGACTCATAGAGATTGACATGCTTGCGGGTGATCTCCTTGTCATCCACGACCATCTGCAAATCGCAAAACTCATGCTTGGAGTCGGCCTTGCGCAGGGCGATGTTGATGGGTCCCGTATGATGGTAGCTCTTGGACTTTTCGAAACTAAACTCGTAATAGTTGCGTTCGCCTTTCTTCTGAAGGGCCACCAGCTCATCGTGGTTGCGGGCGATGTCGCCGCCCAAGTCGGTCCGCGCCGAGGCGAGATCCCCTGCCAGGTCTGTCTTGGCCTTTTCCAAGCTGGCTTGGGTATCGGCAATCTGCTTTTGGCTATCTGTCAACTGCTTTTGCTGCTCGCCGAGCTGTTGTTGGACTTGCTTCCAGCGCGGGTCATCGGCCGCGCGGCGGGTTGCGGCGTGATGAGTCGGATGCCTCTGCGCCTCGCTGGTCCGCGGCGGGAATTGCTCGTTTTTCACGGTTTCGTCCGCCTTCATTTCCGCCT
>JBKQVI010000553.1:0-5317 GCA_052139985.1 Terriglobia bacterium | reverse complement strand
GCTGCACTCCGGTGTCGATTTCGAGCGCCACGACCTCGGCCCCCGCAACAACCGCGCCTGTCGGATCCTTGACCAGGCCGGAGATGCTGCCGTCCACGCTCGCCCAAGCCAGTTGTACCCCGAGCAGTAAGACAGTCACCTCAAGACATACCCTTAACCAACAAGCTTTACTGGCCATTTTATCCCTCCTTCGATTGCGGTTCATCTTCTAGAAGAGCAGTCATGAAGATTCTTTAGCAGCATTCACTATGCCAAATCCCCCAATGGTGACAAGCAACTTAACTTATTGAAAAATATAAGACATGCCAGGCATGTCCGCCGAATAGACTTAAACTAAAAGTTAGAATCCAATTTATAATAGCCTTGAAATACGATTTATTGGATTGCATACTTCACTTGTGAAATTATAAGTGAATTTCCCGACTAATGCCATTCTGAGCCTGGCAGCGCTCCCTTACCCGAACCTAAACGCCGTCATTTGCATCAATTTCCTCGGCTGCCTCTCCGCGCACCCTCTTCTCTCGGTTCGACAGGTTTCGCCAGTCAAACACTCGAATACTTTTTGCAGAGTGTTTTGATCTTGGCGAGAAGTTTAGGGACGCCCGTCATGGGGTCTTCGTCCCCTTCGTACTCGGCCGCCATGAAACCCTGGTAACCCACTTTTGCGAACATCTGCCACACGCGTTCGAGGTTGATCGGGTCGTGCTTGGGCGCGTCGAAGTGATCGCGGATGTGGGTCATGGTGGCGTGAGGGATGAGGGCCTCGATCTGCGCGTAGGGGTCCTTGGGGAAGTGGGTGATATCGAGGTTACAACCAGCGTAGGGTGAACCCACGCGCTGGAGAATTTCGATAATGTCGGAGGCCATTGAGGTGATTCCGAGGTGACTCTCAATGCCCAGCGTCACTCCTTTCTCGGCGGCGTAATCGCTAGCCCGCTTTAGGACTTCTACAACCCAGTCCTTCCCTTGAGCCACCGTAGAGCCAGGGGGAAGCTCGCCGCCGAAAACGCGCAAGTGGGAAGCGCCCAGCAGTTGAGCGACATCAACCCATTGCTCAATCTCCGTGACCCGGGCGGCGCGCTTGCTGGCGTTGGGCTCGCACATTTCGGTTCCGCAAGCGGCGCCGGAGAAAACAATCCCGTGCTTTTGAGCGAGGTGGCGCAAGCGATGAAGATAATGCGGTTCCTTGGACTTCAACCAGTACACGGTCATGTCAACGCCGACGACCCCCAGGTCCACGGCCTGGAGGATAAAATCCTCCATCGTCATTTTGCCCGTATCCAGGTATTTACCATAGGAGTAGGCACAGCAGCCGGTCAGGAGCCGCGACTGGGGATAGGCCATCCCTTCTGGCGGCTGAGCGCCGGCTCGAACATCGGCCACAAGTGAACTTACTGCCGCTAGGCCAGCGGCCTGCAAGAACCCCCGGCGGTAGACTGCGGTTTTGGTTTTCACTGCATCTCCTATAACGCATAGTTGTCGAGCGACTTGCTGTAAGTATAAGACGCCAGGAGTTCCCCTTGTCCCGAGGTACGCCGCATCGTCCCCTCCAGGGGGCTATAAGCGGAGTTGGCCAGGGACATCACGTCGTCGTTGCTGCCGAAGTCATGCCCGAAGGGTTCGCGCGTGCCGTCCGCTTGCCCTCCCGCAGCGGCGTAAAAGATATTTGTTTCAGCGTTCGACCCGCGTTGCTGGGTTCCGGGTACAACCCCGGGGGTACCTAGCGCCATAGCTGCCGGACTCCCGGCGGGTTGGCTCAGGCTAAGGCACAGAACGGGATTGCGGGGATTCGACTCCACCGCCCCAACTCCATGGCGCCCTTCGCTGCCCACGTGACTGATATTGAACAAAGTGCTGCGGCCTAACTCCCACTGGATGGAAAAGCTCCAGGCCTTGGTGTAGGGGAGGACATTATTGTGCCAGAAGCCCGGCGAACTTGCGATGGGCAGGTAGTTCGCCCAGTTCACGTTGTTATCGGGACGTTGCGCGTCGGTGTTGAGAGGCGGGAAACCGATGTTCTCAAAAGAATACGGCGCTCCCACCAGGAAATCCGCAAAGTCAATGCCGGTTTCACTTCCGTTGAAGTCAAAGCCGCCCGTACACAGCGAGGAGCCAACAAAAGTGCTATCGATCTCGTCAGAATGGCGGTTGGCGCCGAAGTTCAACGTATATGTTCCCTTCACAATCGAGAAATTGTCCAAGGTTTGAAAGGTATTGTCGAATCGCTGGCCAGAGGCGAGATGTCGCCTCCGCGTCCGGCGGAAGAGGGAACCGCCCGCTCACCGCAGGAACCGCCCGCCGCTTGCCGCTGTACCTGATAATCAGCAAAGAAGAACAGCCTGTCGCGCTTGATGGGACCGTCGATGGTTCCCGCATCGGCGCTGTTGGTGATAATGCGAAATTCTCCGATCGAGTCAAGGTTGGGAATGATGGCGGTGCCCATCTACAAACCCTCCTGGACGTTGCCGCCGTCCAGCATGAGTCCATTGGCCGATTCCCGCTGCCCGCTGACCGAGAGGGTTCCATTATCCAGACTCCCCGAGACACGTGTGCCGCCGTAAGTGCCCGCCGAAACAGGAACGACACCCGAATGCAGAGCGAGCAGGTCGGTGTAACTGCGCCCGTTTAAGGGAACCGTCTCTATCTTGTTGTCGCCCACCACCTCGCCCATCTGCGTGCTGCTCGTCTCGACGTGTTGGGCGGCGGCGGAAACGTTGACTTCCCGCGTTATGGCGCCCACTTCCATCGCGGCGTCTACCCGTAGCGCCGTGTTGACGGCCAACACGCGGCCGGTCTGCCGGTAACCTTTGAATCCCTTGACTTTACAGGAGTAGGCTGTATCCGGCTTTTCATTGATCATCCTTAGCATTCTGAAGTATAGAAGCCCGATCTTACCGCCAAACGGCCTCCATTAATTCATCTCTATCAAAAAGGAAGGTTTTTTAACATCAGAGAGTTTCTTTGTCAACGAGTTTTTTCCCATGCGTTTTTCCCATCGACTTTTTCCCCTTGGTAATGGTGTAGTTTGCTGTAGCGGCTGTCGAGTGGGACCTCGAAGAGGTCCAATGTCAGTAGCCGAGGGTAAAACCCACGGAATCGATGCACCCCGACAATTGCCCAACCCCGAAGAGGTTGAACTGGGCTTGGCGCTTAGCCCAGCTTTCTCAGATGAGGACTATTTTGAGTGAAAATTGACCGGCCCGTTGGTCTAACGTCTTCTCGATCAATCTCACCTTCTGGAAAAGCGGTTGTACTGCCGACCGACCCCCTTTACAGGGGGGAGAGAGTTTGTGAAGATGCGCGCTGGCAGGAGCTGTTTCAGGCGCGCTTTGACGTGCTCCTCTACGACCTCACCAGCACCGACATCGAGGGCCAGGGAGCGGAGATTCCCAAGGCCCAGTACGGTTACAGCCGCGATCATCGCGGCGATTGCCGGCACGTGGTGATCGCCCCGGTGGTGACCCCAGAGGGTTTCCCCCTGGCCTACGAAGTGATGGCGAGGAACACTTCGGATCGCGTACCACGCTGCGCGGCTTCCTGGCCAAAGTCGAAGCGCAGTACGGACGCGCGCGGCGGGTGTGCTTGATGGACCGGGGGATTCCCACTGAAGAAGTGCTCGCGGAGATGCGCTCCCCGGAGCGGGAAGGGTTCTATCTGGTGGGCACGCCGCGCGGCAAGATTCAGCAGTTTGAAAAGAAGTGGCTGGAATTGCCCTGGCGGAAAGTGGGCGAGTGGGTCGAGGTCAAGCTGTTCGCCGAGCAAGGCGAGTTATACGTGCTGGCGAAGAGTCAAGGGCGGCGGGCCAAAGAGCACGCCATCCGCCGCCGTAAGCTGGTGCGATTGCTTTGGAAACTACGCGACCTGCGCCGGAAATCTCCGGGGCGCGATCAACTGTTGCTCCGCCTCGGCGCGGCTAAATCGGACACTACGAGGGCGGCCCACCGTTTTTGGGGGGCGGCGTCTACGATGCCTCGCTATCTGTTACTCAATCCGATGATGAACACCGCGACTACCAGGACCGCGAGGCCTGCAGACATGACCCTTAAAGCCCTCCGGCCAGCGCCCCGCCATTCACCTGTAAAGAGTCCCCAAAGGGTGGCGATGACCACCGTAGAAGACATGTAGATTGCCCAGCCAATTGAAGGGCCGATACTGCCGAGCTTGTTTGCTCCGATCCCATAGACCGCCATCGACGCGATCCACAGCGCGCCCATGCTTGCCGCCAGCAAGTAGTAGGGACCTGAGGCCGGCAGGAGGAACTTTGCGAAGGTGTGTTTCCGCGCGAATAGCTGGACGCAAAACGCCAGGTTGCAAAGAAACATGGGAATTGTGAGGAGAGCCCAAAAAGGAATGGAGACGTATTGTTCCGGCGTTCCCAATTGCTTGGCGAGGGTCGTGGTCTCCCTGCAAAAAGCGAATGCCAGATTCCCCAAAGGTGAGAAGAGTCCAGAGAGGATGCAAAAGAGTAAGCCGAGCGCGAAGGATTTCTGTGGAGCGGACCCCGGAGCCGCGTGGTCTTTCCGCAAGGTCGTGTCCTTCAGTTTCCCTGCCCAGGAGCAGGTAAGTATTCCGGCTAGCATCACCACCACACCCAGCAGGATGAACGCTCCCTGGGGTGTTGCGAGTTGCGCGGCTGAGCGCACCACCAGGGGGACAAGTGTTCCAAGTGAAGCCGTGAGCCCCAGTATGACGGCAAAGCTCAACGATATGCCTACATAGTCCACACCCAGACCGAAGGTGATGGCGCCGCCGGCCCATCCGCATCCGATCAAGAGGATCCGAAGAAATTCGCCGGCACTGGTTCGCGCCAGAATTTCGCCGAGTCGCGGAACTGTAAGCAAGGCCAACAACCAGGGAAAGATCAGGTAGGCGGTGGAGGAAAAGCCCAACCACGTGTTCTCCCAACTCCACCGCACCGTGTATTTCAGGGGTAACATGCAGGTTCCCTGGAAAAATCCCGCAAGTAAGATGACGATGATTCCCGAAGTCCAAGTTCCGGTCACGATAGACCCTCCCTGAGATCGCAGCTCACCGCGAGTGAGGTGATGGAGTGCTCGGTCAAAATGTGAGCATCATGCGCAAGTAGATTTCGGCGGCCTTACAAACCTGATCGATCTGGACGAATTCATCGCTGGTGTGAGCCTGGTCGATATTCCCGGGGCCCAAAACAACACTGGGGATTCCCGCGCGGCTTAGGGGCTGTCAGGAAATAACCGTGTCAACTTCTGGGCAATAGACTATAGTTCCAGTCACCATGAAACTTGTCTCTCCTGAGCTGCAGTTCGGCCATCTGTTGGTCGGAGACCTTCAAGCCCGC
>JBKQVI010000552.1:0-15458 GCA_052139985.1 Terriglobia bacterium | reverse complement strand
GCGGGCTTGAAGGTCTCCGACCAACAGATGGCCGAACTGCAGCTCAGGAGAGACAAGTTTCATGGTGACTGGAACTATAGTCTATTGCCCAGAAGTTGACACGGTTATTTCCTGACAGCCCCTAAGCGTCTTGGCTTGCGGACAGTCGGCTGCAAAGCTTATTGGCCCGCCGTAGCAGCTAATAGTCACGGATCTAGAGCCTTTCGGTTATTGACCCAAATCAACGTCAAATCCTATAAACGTAGCTGCAATCAGGGCGGAACTAAGCGGCGTTAATGGTACCCCAGCGCTTTCGGCTTGAAGCAGGTTTGAGGCGATGTAGTCCCTCGGCTCGGCGCGCCTGCGGTTGTGTGCCTAACTAAGCTTCGGCCCCGTGGGCGCTGTGATCGGCGCGGCCGCAAGAAGAAGGAGGCTGGAATGACTTGGATTCGTACTGTCCCGATGGCGGAAGCCGGTGAGCGTCTACGTAAAGCACTCGATGCGCAAATGGGTTTGTATCCCAAGGAATACGCCCAGCCTACGGATCGCAATCGAGACCCGGACGCAGGCATTGTGGCCTCGCATAGCCTGATTCCGGAGGCACTGCAATGCGCGTTCTCCACGTTTGGAGCGCTGATGTCGCCCGATCTTCCCTTAAGCCGGCGGCATCACGAGATGATCGCAACCATGGTCTCAGTGACCAACCGGTGCGTCTATTGAATCGACTCGCACGCAGAGTTTCTGCGTCGTGTCACGCTTAATGAAGAAATGGTGCGGGCGCTGGAGATGGACTACACCAAGGCTCCGCTGACGCCACAGGAGCGCGTCATGGTGGACTACGTCGTGAAGGTCACGAAGGACGCCACCAAGGTCGGCCCTGCCGACCACGACCGTCTTCGGCAAACCGGCTTTGACGATAAGGCCATTCTGCAAATCACCCTCATTGCGTCCTGGTTCAACTACATCAATCGGGTTGCGGACGCACTGGGTGTGGGAAGGGAAGGATGACGGATGCAAATTCCGACCGAGCCGATTGGTAGCATTCCGCGGCCACCTGAACTGATCGAAGGGGTGCAGGAATTTCAGGAAGGCCGGCTAGCCCAGGCAAAGCTCACCGCACTTTACGAGGACGCTCTTCGCGATACGATCCAACGCTTTGAAGCGACCGGATCGCCCGTCATTACCGACGGCGAGCAGACCAAGCCGAGCTTTGCGACTTACCCGATCCATGGGCTCGCGAATCTCGCGCCGGACGGCGTTACGGTTCCGTTTGCGGACGGACATGTGCGTCGCCTGCCCCGCCTGGTTTCGGGACCCTTCTACTACAAAACTCATGCCATATCCTTCCTGGAAGCAGCCGGGAAATACACTAAAGTTCCACTGAAGCAGGCCGTCATCTCCGCCTCGTTGTTGAGCCTCCTGTACCCTCAAGAGGGTATATCCGAATATCCCCGGGAACAGTTCCTCAATGATCTCATTGCGGAGGCGGCAGCGGATATCCGCGGATGCCTCACGATGGGTGCGGTTAAGGTACAGATCGACTTCACTGAAGCCCGCCTTTCGCTGAAGCTTGATCCCTCGGGCGGGCTGCTGGAACAGTTCATCGATTTAAATAACCGGGTTCTGCGCCAGTTCTCCGCTGCCGAGAAACTCAGGATCGGGGTGCACACCTGCCCCGGCGGCGACCAGGATGCAACCCACAGCGCGGACGTTGACTACGCGGGCCTGCTGCCAAACCTCTTCAGGCTTAAGGCAGGAAACTTTTACATCCAGTTAGCGAGCGAGAAGGACCGGCCGCGTGCACTCCGATTAATTCGGGAGTACAGCCAACCCGATCAAAGGATCTTCGCCGGCGTCGTCGATCCGATCGATCCTCACATCGAGACTGCTGAGGAAGTGCGAGACCGGGTTCTCGAAGCCGCTGAATTCGTCCCCCTGGAGCGGCTGGGGACAACGGACGACTGCGGATTTAGCCCGTTCAGCGACGACACCTCCACAGCGCGTGATACGGCGTTCGCAAAGATCACCGCCCGAGTGAATGGAACCAGGCTTGCCGCGCAAAAGCTCGGGTTCTGAGTTCGAGGCGGCGTGACGCCGCCGAATGGCGAGGTAAACTCGCCGCTACAATTCCGGACCGAGAACCAGTTCCGGTCCTCGGGGGGGTGATCGGCCCTGAAATTTGGGGCCAAAGGGTTGGATGAATGAAGGGTTACTGAATCCGAATCACGACACCCGCTTCAAGTAGCCCCGTGGATTGAAGGTAATCAGAAAGTACTCGCGATTGGCATCGACTTGGAATCGCAAGTCTTCGCGTACGAATTGCTCCACCGCTCCCAAGGGGCCGTCCACACTCCCCAAGCCGTCCCCGGCGCGAAAGAGATCGATCACGGTATCCTCAACAATAAGGTAGCTGCCCACACCTACAAATTGGGCGTAGGCGTGCAGGTCACGCAGCACGTGCTCGCGGGAGTGGTCACCGTCATGAATGACCAGTCCGCGCCCGCCACGGGCAATCTCCGAGATCTGCTTCAGCGTTTCCGGCGCCAGGCTGTCACCCGTGATCTTGTGGATGCGCGGATGGTCAACCTGAAAGAGCGAATGGTCGATGTCCACCGCAATGACTTCCCCATGGCCGAGAAGGTCCATGATGTTGGCAAGAAACTTCGTGCTGCCCCCTTCGGCATTGCCAATTTCAATGACAAAGTCCGGCTTCACTTCATGGAGGATCTGCTGATACACCCAGGCGTCCAGCACCATTTTGCGCGCGGTGACGCCCATCCAGGTCACCTTGTCGAAGAGCAACTCCTCGTGGTAGCGAATCATCCACTGGCGGAGCCCGCGATTCCAGAGACGACGGTAGTCGGCCCGCATGGGGCGAAGCCAGGACGTAACCTTCTTGAAAGCCAGTCCCGGGTTGTGGGCCAAAAGCTTAAGGTTGCGTGCCGGCCACGATTCACGGGGTTGTGTAGGTGCCACAGGATTCATGTTCACTTCAGGCCAAAGGCGTACGCCTGCCTCATCGATTTGTTCGGCCACTATTCTAGTGCAGAGCGCCACGATTCACGAGGACATTCGATTCGCGTCATTGCCATCGGAGGCCGAACGCCGTTTGGCCCTACCAACGTCAGGCTTCGATCCCGGGGAGCCAAAAGCCAGAAATGACGGACGAGAACTTGGCCGCTGGCCTGATAGCGAAATGGTCCGTTGAGCCGATCACCCGATCATCGGATCACCCGATCCCCCGATGCTGTCTCGTTCCGTTGCGCCGGAAGACCGGTTTCACCTATAATGTCGTCGGGACCCAGGAGAATCAGGATTCGCATTATGCCCTCGCCAATCATTCAAAAGCTTCAGGAAGAAATTCAAACGTTGGAGCACGAGTTAAACTCCGAACTGCCGAAGGAGCTGAAGCGCGCTCGAGCCCTGGGTGACCTCAGCGAAAACGCCGAATACCATATGGCAAAGCAGCGCCAGGATTTCGTGAGCGCGCGCCTGATGCAGCTTAAGAACCGGCTGGCGGACCTTTCGCTGATCAACATGAACAACATCCCGAGGGATCGCATCGCCTTCGGCTCGAAGGTAACTCTTTACGACGTCGACCGTGACGTGGAGATTGAGTACCGGCTGGTGACCAGCGAAGAAGCCGACGTTAGCAAGGGGCTGATCTCCACAACCTCACCCATAGGCCGGGGCTTGATGGGCAAAAAGATGGGTGACACAATCAAAGTGACCACGCCAAACGGCTCCCGCGAGTTTGAAATCCGCTCTGTCCTGACCCTATACGAGCAAGCCTAAGTACCTTCGGCGGGACGGCTCCGCCCGGAGGGAAGAGACCTTCCATGGTAACGCGTAAAATCGGCGACACTCTGAAGCATGTTCTCGACGCCATTGTCCGGGGGTTTGCCGCCAGCGGCATCAACCCCAATTTCCTCACCTTCATCGGATTTGTCGTCAATTGCCTGGCGGCGTACCTGTTCGCCTACGGATATTTCCGCTGGGCCGGCGCCACCATCGTCCTGGCCGGCATTTTCGACATGACGGACGGCCGGGTGGCGCGCCTTTCCAAACGCGTGACTGCCTTTGGCGGCTTTTACGATTCGGTGATGGACCGCTACTCCGATCTTTGCCTGCTGATTGGACTGCTGATCTACTACGGCCGCATCAGCCGCTACACTTACGTCTGCCTGGTGGCCGTCGCCATGATCGGTTCGGTGATGGTCAGCTACACCCGCGCCCGGGCCGAGAACCTGATTTCCTCCTGCAAGGTAGGGTTTCTGGAAAGGCCGGAGCGCGTGGTGCTGTTTATCATTGGGGCGCTCTTCGACCGCATGGCGCCGGTGCTGTGGCTGATTGCCGTGCTGTCCAACATCACGGTGATCCACCGCATTCTCTACACGCGGCAGGAGGCTAGCAAGATAGTGACGCAACAGGCGGTACCCTAGCGGGCTGCGCCCGCAGAGCGTAGCCTGAGCGAATCAGCGGTTCTCCGCCGCAACGAATATGATCGTCACCCAGCAATTCGATATGCAAGCCCGCCACATGGTGGAAACCCAGTTGCGCCCGCGGGGTATTCGCGACGAGCGGGTGCTGGAGGCTATGCTGCTGGTACCTCGCCACGAGTTTGTTCCGGCGGCATCGATGGACGCGGCTTACGACGACCGTCCCTTGCCCATCGGTGAGCACGAGACCATTTCCCAACCTTACATTGTGGCGGCCATGACGCAGGCGGCGCGCGTCGAGCCGGGCGACAACGCTCTCGAAATCGGCGGGGGCAGCGGCTACCAGGCGGCGATTCTAGCCCATCTGGGAGCAGCGGTTTGCACCATCGAAATCAATCCCCGTCTCGCGCAGGAGACGCGTAAGCGCCTTGAGCGCCTGGGGTACACGAATGTCGAGGTGCTCGCCGGCGATGGCAGCGAGGGCTATGCTGCCCGTGCGCCTTACAATGTCGTTATCGTGAGCGCGGCCACTCCCAGCGTGTCCCCGGTCCTGCTCAGCCAACTGGCGGAGGGCGGCCGCCTGGTGGCGCCGGTGGGAAATCTGCGCTACCAGGAACTCTTGTTGCTGTGCCGCCGAGGTGGACAAATAACCACGCAGCACCTCGACCCGTGTCAGTTTGTGCCACTCTTCGGAAAGGGTGGCTGGCCGGAGGAGCAAGGAGGCAGGAGTTAGGAGTCAGAATGCCGCAAACACGAGCGTCGCACGGTCCGCCCTCGGTAGAGTCCCTTCCGCGGATTCAGTATATCTTCTATTTACTCCCCGCTTCTGACTCCTGGCTCCTGACTTCTGGTATATTCTCCCTCCATGCCCGCACCGTTTCTCAGCATCGTGATTCCCGCTTACAATGAGGCCGGCCGCCTGAGCAGTTCGCTCGAGGCGATTCAGACTTACATGCGGGGGAAAGACTTCCCTATTGAAACGGTCGTGGTGGATGACGGCTCGGCTGACAACACGGTGGAAGTCGCTTCCGCGCACCCGGAGATTCGCGTGCTGCGCAACGACGGCAATCGCGGCAAGGGATTTTCGGTCCGTCACGGAGTGTTGGAAGCGCGCGGCCAGTTGATCCTGTTCACCGACGCGGACCTTTCCGCTCCCATCGAAGAAGCGGACAAACTGCTGGCGGCAATGGATTCGTCCCACGCCGATGCGGTGGTGGGTTCACGGGCGCTCGAACGCGAGCTGATCGGCGCTCACCAATCGCCCTTTCGCGAATGGGGGGGCCGATTCTTCAACCTGCTGGTCAGGATTTTCACCGGCCTTCAAATCCACGACACACAATGTGGGTTCAAACTTTTCCGTAGCGCAACCACGCGCCGCGCCTTCGAACTCCAGCGCGTGGAACGATTCGGATTCGACCCGGAAGTGCTCTTCCTGATCCAACGCCTTGGGGGCAAGGTGGTGGAGGTTCCCGTGCGGTGGAATCACAATCCCGCCACCAAGGTGCATTACCTGCGCGATTCGCTGGTCATGACGCTGGACCTGGTGGTTCTGCGCTGGCGGGCCCTGACGGGCCGGTACGACACGGCAGTAGCCAGAAGGCAGTAGGCAGAAAGCAGTCGGCAGTAATCGGCGGGTAGCACACAGAGCCGGGAAGCGCCAAGATGGGTTTATCGTCAAAGCGGTTTTTGAACCAGAATGGAGGTTCCGGCCAATGTCAAGGTCATCAAGCGAGAAGATCACGAGGAGACAGGCCGTGCAGGCCACAGGCAAGGCTCTGGCGGGCGTAGCCGGCCTCGATGCGTTGTCGTCCCTGGCAAGCGCGGAGGGACTTTCGAGCGCCGCCGAAGCCCCACGGTCTCAGGCCGCCCCGCCGGATACGAACTTCGGCGAAAAACTCAGGATTGCCACGTGCCAGTTTCCCGTGGGTGCGAGTGCCACAGAAAATGCAAAGTATATCCGGGATTTCATGCACAAGGCAGCCGCAGAAGGAGCACACCTGCTGCACACGTCGGAGGGTAGCCTGTCGGGCTACGCAGGATCCGATTTCCCGACATTCGAGAAATATAATTGGGACGGGCTCCGCAAGGAAACCAACGATCTGCGGGCGTTGGCCAAGAGTATGAAAATGTGGCTGGTTCTCGGTTCAGCCCATTTTCTGGACGAGAACACGAAGCCGACCAATTGCTTGTATCTCATCGACCCGGAAGGCAAGATCGTGGACCGCTACGACAAGTGCTTTTGCACCGAAGGCGACCAGAAGCACTACTCGGCGGGCAACCGCCTGGTGACACAGGACATTCGTGGAGTGAAAGTGGGCTTGGCCATCTGCTACGACATCTGCTGGCCCCAACTCTACATCGCTTACCGGAAAAAGGGCGTTACCGTGATGATCCATTCCATGTATAACGCCAGCGACAAAGGCAAGAACTGCCTGGACACTCTCAACAATCGCGAGGTGCCAACCCGCTGCGCCGACAATCGTATGTGGGCCGTAGCCAACAATTCATCGCGGCCCTACTCCCATTGGGGATCGTTTATCGCCCGGCCAGATGCCTCCATCGCTAAGGAGTTGGAGATCAACAAGCCGGGTATGTTGGTTCACGATTTTCCCGACACCCTGTCTGCGGACGGGTGGTATCACAATTTTGAGCCCATGGATATGGCCGAGAATACGATCATGACCTGGGGGACGCCCAGCAATAGTCCGCGGCAACGCGACGGGCAAAGCGAGCCGTAGGTGTAAGGAAAGGAACCGCATCCCTGCCGGCCGAGCCATTTCTCAATGCTTTCGCACCATTTCTTGTTCTCCACTTTCTGCTCGCGCTTTTTTTCTTGACTCGCCTCAATAGCGGACATAATATCGCCCTATCGCTAGAAAGGAGGTGATCCATGTCGATTGAAAGTGATAGTAACCTTAGCGAGGGTGCTGAGGCTTAGGCGCAAAGCACGCGCTAGTTCGTGGGTCCCTCTCTCTAGCTAGGAGAGGGTGTAGTGGCAAGGCGCTGCTGGGCGCCGTTCCTGTGTAAGATTTGAGATAGGAAAAGCCAAACCCATCAGTAACCCGGGCCCCTGGTTGTGCGTTGAGCGTACAGCCAGGGGCTTTTGATTTTTGGCGAGAAGGAACTGACCCGCTATTAGCCTACGATACGGCAAAGCTGCGATTGTCGGCGCTCCAGCGCGGCGAGGTTCGGATGGCTTGCAGCACTTCTTCCGGCTCGTTCACGATTGTCCACATATCCCGGTGGCGCGCATCCATGAATCGCTCCGTGATGCAGTGTTCGAGGGCAGCGACCACGCGATCGTAAAAGCCGTGCGTGTTCACCAGGATGACCGGTCCGAGATAGTAGCCGAGACGCTTGAGGGTTATCGTCTCGAAAAGCTCTTCCAGGGTGCCGCAGCCGCCCGCGAGAGCCACGACGGCGTCGGCCCCTTCGAGCATCAGGTGCTTGCGCTGGCGCATGTCCTCGACAACGCGCAATTCGGTCAATTGTTTGTGCCCCCACTCGAGCTCCACCATGAAGCGCGGGATGATGCCGATGGCCGTACCGCCCGCGCCGAGCGCGCCCTCCGCGAGCCGAGCCATGGCGCCCGCTCCGCCTCCCCCGTAGACCAGCGTTGCCTGATGGCGTGCCAAGTGGCGGCCCAGGCGCTCGGCGGCGTCAAGATAGGCCGGGTCACACTGCTTGCTCGACGCGCAATAGACGCACACTTTCAGGTTACCCACAAAAACCCTCCCTCCAACCAGGTGATAAGGTCATTACTATGAGCAGCCCACTGGGCCCGGGCACTCGGCAGGGCCGAAAACCGAAGCCCGACGACTCTTCAAGGTGCGCGAACGGGCGCGGAACTCGCCCGGGACCGTTGTTCTCGATTATTGTATTGCAGAGTGGCCTTGCCGGGCACGTAAAAGCGGCGCCATCGGCGGTTCAGCTTGGAGGCAGAGAGACGATCTGGGCCTCGTCGAGGATCCGGAACAGGCCGGGGCAGACCTTGGAGGTACAAACGATCTGCGCGCCTCCGGAGTATTGCAGAGAGGTGATCAGGCCCGGCGACCCGCATAGCGGGCAAGCGAGCACGGCGACGAAACTGGGGGCGAAAGACTCGCGCAACTGGGCGAAGTCATCAAGAAACACGATGTCGCTGGGGGCCATATCCGCAAGAGACGACCGGTTCGACATATGCAGGTCTGTGGGGAGTGGCTCGAAGCGATCGGAGTTAGGAGTCCTCCTCACAGCCTCCCGGCCCGGAACGGCGCCAGGTTTCCCGTGCTTGCTGCCTTGCTTTGCCACTGCGTTGAGTCCCCTTCTTACCGCGAAAATCCGGATACACAAAAAATGCGTGCTGACGGCACGTTTTAGCGCGGATCCCTCCCGACGCTCGAACGCGAGTTAAGGCCCGCCGGAAGTGCAGGGCCCGAGCCCCCACTCTCCGATCAAGGTGCAATCAAAGAGATGTCTAAACGCCATGCTGCTCGCTTAGAGCACGTTTTCAAATACACTTGCGCGGAGCGCTGGACCGCGGTAGCTGAAGCTACCGAATTTCGTCCCTCACCCTTTGCCCGCCGGTCGTATGTACCAAAGGCCGAAAAGCCGTAGCTGCTGCGACCGCAGTCCAAGCGAGCTTCGCTCGCAATCAGAACCCTTGTTCCCAAACACCGCTAAGTGAACAGTAAGCCGGTTGAATCTTGAGTGTCGCCGGTTAAGCACTCTTGTCTGCACCAGTTTGAACGCACCTTCCTAAGAGCAGCCGGCAAACCGCGCGGCCAGCCGCCGCCTGCTGCGCAGGTCGCCGGCCGCACCGCGAATCACGAAGCACCCACCGCCGCGCGGCAGCTAAAGTCCGGCGCTTCCTAACCCCTTGTGAACGACCGATGTTAGATCGCTACGTGTTCAACTCTGGAGCCTGTCGGAGATAGATTTTGCTGTATTTAGAATCAACAGCTTAGCGACCTTACAATGCTTGTAAGTCGTTGATTCTTCGTCAAAGAACTTCTATCTCCGACCGGCTCCTAGACCACCACCACGGGCCCTCGGGAGGTTCCGAACCGGAACTTCCGTGCCAATTCGGGAAAAGGTATGGAAGTCTGAATTTGTCGGTCAAGAGCGCACTTATTCGTCCAGTCCTCCTTGTCGCAACTCACCGCGCCGTCGCGGAAATTAGGCCGGGCCGGAGCAGCACCAGATTCCACTCCGGACCCGGATCACCTGCATTCTGCCATCGACGCTTGGAGAGAAAGCAAGCCTAGCGGGGCCAGAGTGCACAGCGCTCGCTGAACCTCGCGCGGCGCATTTTGCTTCACTCAATCTATCTATCGTCCATTTTGGTGTGGAGCTTGAGGAAGGAAGTAGCAATTCCGGGATGGATGCCAAGATTTGCGCCGCCGAGCCCGTGCGCCCGGGCGTCTCCCGATTTGGAACGAGGCGATCCGCCCAAAACGCCAAGTCAGGGCAATTCGCAGGAGGAGTTTCGAACCCGTTCTGCACTCCTCCTGCGGCAGTCCTCCGATCGTTCCGGCGCCCTGCGCCACCGACCGGATTCCTGCCGCACCGTCCCGGCCAACGCCGAACGAAAGATCCAAGAGCCTGATTAAAAGCAACTTCCATTACTACAACGCCCTGCTGCAGTAGGCGCTCGCGCCCTTGCCAGCTCGAATCCGGGCGCGGTTCGTTCGGCGTTTATCGCTTCTTCCAGGACCCTTGCCATCAGTCATTTTTCGCTGTGGGTCGTTCCTTCGCCGGAGTGGCCCATTCTTTGCATTTTCTAAGGACAGCGCAAGGACCCCGAAGGCCGACAGCGGCAAACGAGGCGTGAAGCGAGACTCCACGCCACGGGTGAAGTGTTGCCTGCGACCGCGCGAAGAAAGCCCGAGGTCGAAAAACGCTGTCCGTCGGCTGGCGGACATTCGAGAGTGACCGAGGTTCTGATGGCAACTCAACCGATCCCCAGTTTCGAACCGTTGAATCCTGTCGCAGCCGTACCCGCCGTTCGCCGTCATGTTGCTTTACGCCGAGCCGTGACGCCTCGCATCGTCCGCCCCTCCGCGCGGACGGATGAACGGCGCGCCGTGGAAAGGCAGCAACTGCTGGTCGAAATGCTTCCCTTGGTGAAGCGCATGGCCTTCAAGATCCGGGAGCACTTGCCTGCTCACGTCGAAGTAGACGACCTGCTTGCCAACGGAGTGCTGGGACTGGTCGATGCCGTCACCAAGTTTGACGCGAGCAAGCGGGTGAAGTTGGAGAGCTACGCGCGCCATCGGGTTCGCGGAGGCATCTTGGACGGCCTGCGCGGCGCTGATCCCGCTTCCCGCGACTTGCGGCGCAAGAGCAAGAAAATCCAGAAGCTCTATCGCGAACTCGAGGTTAAGACCGGCCGCCCGGTTCAGGATGAGGAAGTCGCCGAGGCGTTGGGGATGAGCCTCGAGCGGTGGCACAGCACGCTCAACGAAATCCAGAGCGTCGGGTTCGACTTCGGCGCACGCACCATTACGGCGGGTCCCACCTGCAAGCGGCCTTCCGCTGAGCCGGGGCTTCTCGCCGATGACGATGCCGATCCCTTCGATGTATGTTACCGCCGCGAGCAGCACGAAATTCTGGGCCGCGCACTTTCCCACCTGCGGGAGCGTGAACGCCAAATCATCACCTTCTACTATGAGCAGGAGTTGACCATGAAGCAGATTGCCGACCGGTTGAACGTTGACGAATCGCGGGTTTCGCAACTCCATTCCGCGGCGCTAAGACGGCTAAAGACGAGCGTCGATTCGCTGCTGCATGGGCGTCAAGCCAAAACCTCGGGAACCGGCACTCTGGCGAAGGCGGTTGGCGGCGGGGTCTGATTCCTGAATTGACGATCGGCTTTCCGCACTTTCACTGGCTTGCATCCAGGTGATGTGGATGGTAGCCTCATCAAGACGCTCCATGCGGTGGATCGCGGTTTCGGCTCCCCGAACCGTATTCGCGGCGCGGCGAGACATTGAACTTCGAGAACCGGCATGCGCCCGGGTGAACCTATGAATCGACATGAGAACGAAGTCTTCGAGAATCAACACGTGATACTTGACGATGGCGTTTACGTGAATTGCAAATTCAAGAATTGCAGCTTGGAATATTCCGGCGGCGACGTTTACGTGCAGAATTGCCAGGGAGAAGGTTGCCAACTCGTCTGGCGAGGCGCGGCGCAACGCACGGTCCTGCTTCTGCAAGGTCTCGGTCTGATGGTTCCACCACCGCCTCCCCCAGGCACTGAACCTGCCAGCCGAGTTCAGTGAGCTCAGCGCATAAATGGATACCTCACCCTTCCCCGGGTTTGGCCGGCCGACACTCGGGGAATGGTGGGCTCGCCCGCAGTTAGGGCCACCGCACGTTGCCAGGCGCTTTAGGGATTCCCTGAAAGGTCAGCCAGATCCGTTTTGAGTGCCGCCTTCCTTCAAACCTTAGCCCTTTAATCGTAATGAGTTACACAACTCCTGTCGGACGGAGCGTATTCCCCGTTCGCCTCGGGCTTGCTCCTCCAGGCAAAGTTCTTGCCTTTTCTCTACCAAAACCTTTATATTCAAGAGTTTGAGTAGAAAGGTTTTCCGGAATTGAGGTCCTGATTTTGGCCAAGTCGAAGCCGCCGCGCATCTACGTCAGTTTGGCAGCGCCCACCTTGAGCGCCATGGAGGACCTTGCCGTTCGCGTGTCGGGCGTTCCAGTAGGCTACGAGCTGCGCCTCGATTTCCTCCAGGACTTTGCGAATCTTGAATTGCAGCTTCGCCAGATGCTGACGCGCCTGCATTTTCCCCAAACCATTGCCACGTGCCGAATGGTGGCGGCGGGGGGAAACATGCAGGGGACGCTTGCCGATCAGATGGCGATTCTCGCTGCCGCCGTGCGCGCAGGTTGCCAATGGGTTGATGTCGAAATCGAATCGGTGCAGAAGGGCGGCGCGGCGTTGCTGAAGGAACTGCGGCCTGCCAAGATTGTTGTTTCCTACCACGACTTTCAAAAGACTCCCCCGCTAGCCCCGGTTTATCGGCGCATGGTGCGGTTGCCGGTGCAAGCGGTGAAGATTGCCACGCAGGGGCGCTACCTGCGTGACAACTCTCAGATTCGCCGGCTGCTCAAGGCCCATCGGCGGAGCACGCCGCGCTTGGTGGCGCTGGCGATGGGCGCATCGGGAATGCCCTCGCGGCTGCTCTCCCTGCGGTGGGGATCGGCGTTCACCTACGCGGCGCCGGCCAATCATTCGCCCGCGGCGGCGGGACAGATTTCTGCGGAAACCATGCGCTCGGTTTACCGGGTGGAACGTCTGGACAGCCGCACGCAACTCTACGGGGTGCTCGGTTCGCACGCGTCCATGTCCCTTTCGCCGGCCATGCAGAACGCGGCCTTTCAGGCCAAGCACGTGAACGCCGTTTTCCTGCCTTGCCAAACCAGCAAGCTGGCGGATTTTCTCGCCTTCGCGCGCGACGTGGAACTTCAGGGATTCGCCGTGACCATGCCCTTCAAGCGTGCCGTCCTGCGCGCCCTCGACTGGGTGGACCCGCTGGCGAATCGCATTGGCGCGTGCAACACCGTGGCCTTGCAGCGCGGACGTTGGTTGGGATGGAATACCGACGCGGCGGCGGTGGTGGAAGTTCTCACCAAGCGTTTGCGCTTGGCGGGCAGCCGAATTCTGATTTTGGGCGCTGGGGGTGCGGCGCGAGCGGCGGCCTACGCAGTGCGCGCGGAAGGTGCGGAAGTGATCATCACCGCGCGGCGCGAGACGCTCGCCCGAACCTTGGCGCGCGGAGTAGCGGCGCAGGTTGTACCCTGGGATAACGTTGAGAGCCTGGAAGCGGACGCCGTGATCAACGCCACGCCCGTGGGAATGTACCCGCACGTGGAGAGCGCCCCCATCGATCTGGCCCGTCTGCGCGTGCGAGTGGTCTTTGACATGGTGTATTTTCCCCTCGGCACGCGTTTCCTGAACGAAGCCCGCGGGCGCGGACTGACCACGATTTCCGGTCTGGAGATGTTGGTGGCCCAGGGTGCGCGGCAGTTCGAAATCTGGACCGGCCTTTCCGCTCCTCGCGCCTTGATGGAGCAAGCCGTGCGCTCGGCGCTGAACCACTAGGCGGGAGGGTAGATTCTGCGTTAACCAACGAAAGGCAAGTCAAAAGGCAAAGTGCAAAAGTCAAAAGGCAAAAGTGATTGAGAAGTGGAAAGTTGCGGATGAACCCTTGAGTGTCCTTTACAAAGGGTCTAAGACTATACTTTGAGGTTCAAAGCTGGTTTAATTTGCGTCACGGCTCTCGACAGTCAAAATGTCCGCGAGAAGGACGGCATTTGCCTGGACTTTTGCCTTTTGACTTTTGCGCTTTGCCTTTTGACCTGTTTTTAGCCTTATGACGAATTCTCTTCCCAATTTCGCCGAATTTAAGCGGCTCGCCACCCAGGGCAACGTGGTGCCGGTCTATCGAACCATCGTCGCCGACTTGTTGAGTCCGGTTTCCGCGTTTCTCAGTCTTTCGCCGCAGGGCGGGCGCGACCGCAATTCGCACAGTTTCCTGCTTGAGAGCGTGGAAGGCGGCGAGCGTGTGGGCCGCTACACGTTCTTTGGCATGGATCCATTTCAGATCGTTTCCTGCCGAGGCGACCGCATCACCGTCCAGCGCGGCGCCGACCGCAAAGAGGAGACGGGCAACGTCTTCGAGTTCCTGCGCCGTGTGGGGGCGCGCTACCATTCGGTTGAGATTCCCGGCCTGCCGCCTTTTACCGCCGGCGCGGTAGGCTATCTGTCATACGAAGCCGTGCGCATGTTGGAGCGCCTGCCGCCGCGCGTGCCCCCCGACATCGATTTGGACGACGCGGTCTTCATGTATTTTTCGAACGTGCTGGCCTTCGACCACGTGCAACACCGGCTTTTTCTGATCTCGAACGTGCTGACGGAAGAAGGCGAAGGCAGTCTGCGGGCGAAGTACGATGCCGCCTGCCGCCACCTTGACCTTCTGGAAGCGCGCTTGCGCCGGCCGCTTCGTCTGCCGCGAATCCAGCGGCCCAACGGCGCCTTGCGCGTGCATCCGAACATGCCGCGTGCGCGCTACGAGGCGATGGTGGAGCGTTCCAAGGAATACATTCGCGCCGGAGACATTTTTCAGGTGGTGCTTTCGCAGCGGATGGAAGTCCCCGTGCGCGTTCCCGCCTTCGATGTTTACCGCGCCCTGCGCGCCGTCAACCCTTCGCCCTACATGTATTACCTGCGTATGGGCGATTCCACTGTGCTGGGTTCATCGCCGGAAATGTTGGTGAAGGTCGCGGGCCGCCATGTGGAGTACCGGCCCATTGCCGGCACGCGCCCGCGCGGAAAGTCGGAGGAAGAGGACAAGCGGCTGGAACAGGAGCTGCGTTCGGACGCGAAGGAGTGCGCCGAGCACATCATGCTGGTGGATCTTGGCCGCAACGATGTGGGCCGCGTCTCCGAGTTCTCCACCGTAAAGCCCGTTGACATCATGTTCGTCGAGCGCTATTCGCACGTCATGCACCTGGTCTCGCAGATCACCGGCCGGCTTCGCCCTGACGCCGATACTTACGCCGCGCTGGCCGCCTGCTTCCCCGCCGGCACGCTGACCGGAGCGCCCAAGGTTCGCGCCATGGAAATCATCGACGAGCTTGAACCCACCCGCCGCGGACTCTACGGCGGCGCCGTGCTCTATCTCGACTTTTCAGGCAATCTCAATTCCTGCATCGTCATCCGCACCGTATTAATCAAAGATAAAATGGCCTACCTGCAAGCCGGCGCCGGCATCGTGGCGGATTCCGTCCCCGCCCGCGAGTACGAGGAGTGCCAGAATAAGGCCCGCGCCGTCCTCCGCGCCTTCGAACTCGCCGAAAAAGGGCTGTAGACATTGACGATTTTCGATTGCCGATTGTCGATTGCCCTGCGCCAGTCCTGCTTCAACGGGTGTTCACCATGGAGTCGGAGTGACATTTTACGTGCAAGTTGCTGCATGCTAACGAGGTTTGCGGCGCTCGGGCAGTTTTTTGCGCGTGACTACAGCAATCTTCCGGTGCGGTAGTGCC
>JBKQVI010000551.1:0-18138 GCA_052139985.1 Terriglobia bacterium | reverse complement strand
CATGTTGTAAAGGATAAATGCGACTTACAACGTACTATGCATGTCTACATACTTAGGGCCAAAATCGCACTTAACCCCACAAGGCAACACAAGTTATCTCAAAAACTTAGAGGTGAACATCGGTTCTGATACCAATTTCCAGGTCAATCCTAAAGTATTGAAGCGGGGCTGGCTGCAAGCAAAAGCCGGCTCTCAGTGTCCTCTGTGCTTCTCGATCCTTGACACAGAGCACACGGAGGAACTCAGTGCCCTCTGTGTTCGGTCTTTTCGCCACACGGAGGACACGGAGACAGAGCCGAGGACTGGATCAATAACTACCATGGACGGCGGCTAGCGAAGGTGTCTGCTTGCTTCGTGGCGGACGGATTTCAGTGGGCTTCGATATAAACGGCCTCGGCGACATTCTCAGGCGGGCCGGAAAGAGAGGAGCCGGGCTTATACGCCGCTTTTTCATACTTATTGTTGTTGTTCTTCCGAATGATGTCGTGCCAACCATCGTCCCAGGCGATGCGGACTTCGTTGTTCACGACGGTCCACATGCCGTCTGCCGAACCCGTGGTCTTATGGGCCACGCCTTCGGGCTTGAGCGTAATGACAAACGTCCCCCCGATGCCGTCGCCCACTCGCCACTGGCCCAGAAATCGAGCTTGGCCGGCCGACGCCTTCTCGGTGGGGGAATTGAAGTCGATCCGGGCAATGTCCGCCAGGCGGAAACTTTGCTGGTGGCCGTCTTTAAAGACAATTACGATAGACCCCGATTCGACCGCTGCCGCGGTTTTGGCCGCAGCCAAGGGAGCTACAAACACTAACGTTCCCAGAATCCAGACCGCCTTAGTCGGAATGCGCATAATATTCTCCTAGGATGGCACAGCGGAGGCGAAGGCACCATTCCTCTCGCTTCAAAACCTAATACGTAAGCGCGGGCCAAATGGTTCAATCCTCCTCAAGCAAACGCATCTACTCTTCGAAGACCCACACACCGGAACCGCTGGCGGCGACGGGCAATTGCACCTGCCATGAGCCGTCGGGCTGCTGAGTGGTCTCGACGTTTCCGGAACCCGCCATCTCGCGAAAGTGTCCCTGCTTGCCCGAGGCGCGGACCATGCTTCCCGGAATTTTCAGGCGAAGCATTTTGGGGACGGCAGCATCTCCGGGAAGGTCGCGCTCCAAGTTGCCGAGCAGGAACACCAACTTTCCGTCCGTCCGCCGCCAGTAGTGAACTTCATAAGGAAAAGTAACTGGCTGTGAAGCGTCAATCGGCGATCGCCCGGCTAGTTCCAACAGCTTGTGAAAGGCCCGCGCGGTAAGAACGTAGGGTTCCGTGTCGGCGATGACCGCCGACATGGTTTCTGAACCATCGTTACCGTTCTCCTTGGGTGAGAAAAATGGTGGATTCCAATAGAGCCAATGGCCCTTTGGCGAATCCGCAAAAACCAAGTCAGGGCACCCACCCGTTGCATAGATCGTCGGGACGGCTGGCTTCGTCGCGACGGCATAATGCCCTTGCCACACGTTGAAGCTCTTCGCGAGATCGCCGGTCAGCCCCGGAACCGCGGATTCGAGATGGGCCGGCTGAAGAGACCTATCCTGATCGAGAGTCTTGCACGGCGGCTGCAAAATCCCGCCCAACTGAGCGTCGATGCCCCAAGTCGGGTCCCCCACGAAGGCCATCGGCTCGCCCGCGCGCTCGCGGCGGACGATCTCACGGGCGGTCGTCGGTTCAAGCTGCGCCGGGGATTGAAACACCAGCAAATCTGAATGCACGGACGGCAGCCACTCCGGCCGGGTGATCGAGAGGATGGGCACTTGCCACTTCATCAGCATCCCCGCATGGTCTTCAAAGAACTCCTTGATCAGCCAATCGGGGTGCGTGCTTTGCAGCCAAGCGACGAATCTGCGGTTGTAGACCAAGGTGGGCCCGAGCGTCTCCTGGGTCATGAGGGCATCGGCGGTGGCGGCATCGACATTAGTGGCGAGGAACTTTACATCTTCCTGCGACCAAAGCTCGCGGCCGTGATTGGCCCAGGACAGGTAGATGCCCCGTGGATGCTTCTCCCCATTTGGCATTTTGACCGCGGCGTGCAGGAAGGCCCAGATTTCCCAGCGCATCTTTTGCGGCACGGTGTGCAGAGTGTCCCAAGGCTCATAGGCGTCCCACGTATCGACGAGCACGTAATGGCGCGTGGGCGTATCCGCAAGCTGCGCAGCGTGCCCCAGGATATTCGCCAATTGGAAGGAGTAGCCGATCAGGTGGTTGTTCCAGTACTCATTCCACGCGCCGCCCCAGGATTGGTCGATCCAAACGTCGAGATAACCTTCTTTGGCGATGCGCTCGAGGTCGAAGCCGTCGATCCTCCACTCGGAAACGGGAGAAACGGCGTTCGAGTATCCCATCATCAGGCAATCGGGATTGGCCTGCTTGGTTTCGCGAACCAGGGTGGCAATGGCTGTGTGCCAACGTTCCATCTCCTGGGGATCCGCCGAGCCGCGGTTGCCGAAATGGCCGACCTTGAGATACTCGACCTGTCCCCACATGCCATCGCGCAGAACCAGGGCGTCGAACTTCACGGCGCGCGAAAGTGCCCCCCATTGCTGGGCAAAGAAATGAGGAAAGGGCGTGTCTGGGGGAATTCCCGCCGGAAAGGCCGCGTACGTGCGGTGGTCGGTGTGTAGATTCCGACATACGTTTAGCGGACCCACTCCTGATTCGTCCCGGTTCTGATCCCAGATTTCAGGGTGCTCGTCGCGCCATCCGCCTCCACTGGCATTGTAATCGTGATGCCTGCCGAGCAAGAGGCTGCCGAACTTGAAGTCCTTGATCCCATAGCGTTCCGCGGCCTGGCGGCGAAATTCCTCCCCCAGGGTCTTAAGTTCGCGATAAGTCCAAGGGGGGTACTTGATTTCCTCCATAGGCAGCGGATAGGGCAGCTTCTGGAATTGCGGTCCCAACCATTGCTTCACCTGAAACGCCGGCAATGGGACGCGCTTATCGAGATTGCCCTCAAAACCCGCGATGTAATCGATCAGAAACCCGACGTTGACGATCACGCCCCGCCAACCCGTGGCGTTCTGGTACAGAGGATAAGTGCGGTCGAGAAACTGTGAAACCGACTGGGCAATGTGCTCGTGGTCAAACCAATAGAGATCGAGTTCAATCCAGCGGTCGGTTCGCAACGACGGAGGTTGCCGTTGATCCGGAGCCATGCCGGCACGACCCAGCACTGGCGCCGTCAAAAGAAAGCAAACTAAGATGAGTGTCTTCCGCATGATTCGCCGATGGGGTCGATGGGGCAGGTTTCTGTGTGCGATTTTCATTTTATCCGAGTGCCGCCATGCACTGGTCGAGATGAGCCAGCACATGCGGCCATGCTCCCTCGTGCTGTCTTTTCGAGTAGTCGTCAGGAAAACCCGCATGTGTCAGCCGGAGGCGCGTCCCACTGCTGGCCGGGGCGAGTTCAACCGTCACCACCGTCTCGGCTCCGTTGGTTGCGGCGGTAAGCCAAGTCAGTTCAACCAGCCGGTCTCGCTCTAATCGGAGAAAGCGCCCGTAGTGCGGATGCCGCTTGCCCTCGTAGTGAGTCTCAAAGAAAAAGGCAGTGTTGACTTCGCCCTTCATGATCACCGATCCGGGCGCCGCAAACCAACGGTCGAACTCCTCCGTCCACGCCCGGAAAAGCACGTTAACGGGGGCAATCATCGTGCGCTCGCAAGTCAGGCGAAACGGCCTTGTGGAAAGATCCGGCGGGGCAATGGGCATCGTCATCGAGTCCTCCTTGTTCCTCCCTTTTGCCGACCGCGATTGTACTTCCATGCGGTCGGGGAATCTACAGGCGTTTGACTGCTGTGATAAGATGTAGCTTGGGCGACAGTAAGTCCGCAAAACTCTTTTCCGCACAGGCGCATCCAATTTATCAGACGGAGGTCTTTCAATTTCAATGACACGATTCATTACGGATTACTTGGTGCATGAGCATCAGGAGTTGTCACTTTTGTTAAACGAACTTCAGGAACAACTGGGCGTCTTACGTCTAGCGCGCGACCGCCGCAAGTCAGCAGAACGGCTGACCGGACTCCGGCGGAAAATTTCCGAGGCCCTCCAAACCCATGTCACAGAGGAAGAACAAATCCTCTACCCGGCGATTCAAAACAAGGTACAAGGCATTGCGTTCACGCTCGATCGGATGCGCGATGAACACGATGCCGGCGAGCAGACCCAGAAGACTTTTCACCAGAGCTTGGACCGGCTGCTCCAGGGCCACGGGAACCCGCAAGAGGTCATGCAGAGCGGCCGGAAATACATCGGCTGGTTGCGGAATCACCTTTTGGATGAAAACGGACGTTTATTTCCCATGGTTGAGCGCGGACTCGATCCGGCAACCCAACAGGCCGTGCGCCGCGCCATGGAGGAGTTGAGGCAAGAATCGCCGGCACGCGTCGCGGAAGGTCAGACCTACACCGCGCACGCCTAAACCGTGCTTCAAAACTGCGCTCGACCCGGACGGCCCCACGGCCGGGAGGTGGTTCTGTTGGCGCTTGCAGTCCCATCGGAGGTAGGGGTTTGCGCAAACCCTCCGCTCGCACGCCCGGCTCGGTTGTATAATTTCTCCCCTATCTCCTTAGCTCATTTCAGCCCATACAGTTTGTCAAGTGTTCACACTCGCATCCCGTGGCGATAATTCCCTTCTGCCGCTGTGACATTTCTGGCAGAATGTCGGGTTGCGCCGTGAGTCCACGAACAATGGCACACTCGCAGCCAGAGTTGGTGAACTCACGAATGTCCTTTCGCGCTAACGGGATTTCTGGCAAGCTACACGGTCATTGGCACTATTTCTCCGGATCGCAAGAAGACTTCAAGGAGGTTTTATTTTCATGGAAAGCCATCAAATGAATCGTAGAGAATTTATGGGCGCCACCGCCGGCGTTACGGCTCTCGCGACGAAGGCCACACTGCTTTCACCGCGTCCTCTCGACGCCGCTCCCGGGAGCGTGCCGCCGAGCGACCGAGTGCGCTTCGCTTCCATCGGCACGGGTGTGGAGGGCTGCACCATCATGCAGGCGGCGCTACATTGCCCAGGTACCGAGATCGTGGCAGCCTGCGACCTTTACGACGGCCGTCTGACCGCCGCCAAGGAGTACGCGCGGAAGGAGATTTTCACCACCAAGGACTACCGCGCCATTTTGGACCGCAATGATGTGGACGCCGTGCTGGTTGCCACGCCGGACCATTGGCACGCCAAGATCACGCAGGACGCTTGTGCCGCGGGCAAAGACGTCTATTGCGAAAAGCCCATGTCGCACACCGTGGAGCAGGCCTTCGCGATGGTCGAGGCCCAGCAAAAGCACAGCCGCATCGTCCAGGTGGGCAGCCAGTGCCGCAGTTCTATCGTTTATCAGAAGGCCAAGGAACTGCTGGAGAGTGGCGCGCTGGGGCAAGTGACCGCGGCCGAGGCTTCCATGGACCGCAATGACGCCAGCGGCGCGTGGGTTTATCCCATCCCGCCGGACGCCAGCGAGCAGACTATCGATTGGAACCAGTTCTTGGGAGACGCGCCCAAGCGCCCCTTCGATCCCGTCCGTTTCTTCCGCTGGCGCTGCTTCCGGGATTATGGCGAGGGTCTGCCGGGCGACCTCTACGTGCACATGCTGACGGGAATCCACCACATCGCTGGGATCACCGCGCCGCCATTGCGCGCCGCCAGCATGGGAGGCATGCTTCGCTGGACTGAAAACCGGGAGGCGCCCGACCTGATCTGGACGCTGTTCGAATACCCCAGCTTCCGCCTCTCGCTGCGCTGCAACTTGAATAACGAATCGCCGGGCACGGTGCGCTTCTACGGTACGAAAGGGACGATCGAGATCAGAAACGATGTCCTCACTTTCATGCCGCAAAACACCGAACCACAACCGGAAGGTTATTCGATTATTGGCTGGTCGCAGAAGCTGAGGACCGAATACCTGCAACAATGGCACAAAGAAAATCCCGCGCCATTGCCTGGCAAATACACGCTGATCGAGTCCGCGGAAACCTTCGCCGCGCCGCCCACTTACGATTATCAGGTCGACCACATGAATAATTTCATGGAGTCGATACGGACGCGGCAGACTTCCGTGGAGGATGCGGTCTACGGGAAGAACACCGCCATCGCCGCCCACATGGCGAATTATTCGTACTTTAACAAGTGCATGGCTGTGTGGGATGAAGGTGCGCACAAGATTCAGTCCGCATGACATTCTTCCATAGGCATAAGCCGCCTCTTGCAGGGTCCGGCGTGGACGGTATAGCCTAAAAATAAAGCCCCTCGGCTGTGCGTACCGAGGGGCTTGGAGGCATGAAGAGGAGGAACTCGTCCCGCACCGGCCCGCGTCGCGAAGCCCTGGGGGCAAGGTCATCTCGACGCGGATCCGATGCTCCAGCGGGACTCTCAATATATTTAAACGACCGACCGGAAGCTGTCCAATCGATTCTCTTTATAGGAAGCATCACCGATTTGGTCCGCATTCTGTCCCTCATATTTGCAGGGCCGGCAATAGCACCCTGCTGTACAATCAGGAATTGAGACGAATGGCCTTCCCTTGTGGTTCGTGTCGAATCTTCATCGTTCTTCGGACCGCGAAAGACTTCGGGTTCGAGGGGCGCGGGGCACACATGCGGCGCCGAATCGGGACTGTTTAATGAGCGAAGAACTGCCAGCCGAAGAATTGCTGGCTCGCGTTGCACATCACGACGTGGCCGCGCTAAGCGAGCTTTACGACCGGTACGCCCCGCGTGTCTACGGACTGATGACGCACGTCCTACCTGAGCGTGACGCGGCGGAGGAAATTCTCCAGGAACTGTTCATACGCCTCTGGAGCGAGAGCCCGCGCCTGTGCCCGGAAGGCAAGAGCGTGGTGGCGTGGTTGGTGGTGACCGCCCGTGACGTAGCGGTGGATCGGCTCCGAGCACAACGCAAGAATGCGCCCAACACCGCTTCGCAAGCGCCCAGCCCCAACGGGGGAAAAGCATCGGACGCTGCCACGCGAAAGTCCAAGGCCGTCATCTTCGCTCCCGCTCCGGCAAAATCTCTTGACGGACGAACGATCAGATCCCGTACGACGGATGGGCCGAGACCTTCCTTGAGTGGGCCCTTGGCCTCAGCCTGGTTACCCCAACCAAAGGAAATCACCTTGATTGACGATCGTCTTACACTTCTCCACAAGGTGATCGATCAATTACCTGCGCCGCAACGGCAGGCCCTGGAGCTTGCCGTGTTCGGGGGGTTGAGCGAATCGGAGATTGCCGCTGAGATTGGCGAACCTTTGGGTAAAGTGCAACGGTCGTTGCGTGCCGCCGTGACTTTTGTAAAGCATCGCCGCCGGGCCGTGTGTGGAACATGGGCTGCCAACATCTAGAAGAACTCTACGAACTGTGGTTGCTGGGTGCGCTCTCCGAGCAGGGCTCGCTGGATCTCCGTGACCACATGGCGCGCGGCTGCCCGCATTGCCTGGCGCGCCTCCGCGAAGCTGCGGAAACGGTCTACCTTCTCGGTCTCGCCTCCAAACCTGCCCGTCCCCGTCCGCGCGTGAAATCGGAATTACTTCGCCAGATTTCGCGAAAAGCGGCCCCTCACAGGTGATGATTGGAACCTTCCACAAACAAGCCAGCGGGCCTGCGGCGTGAGCTGGGCTTGGTGCAGGCCACCGCGCTCGCCATCACCGACATGGTGGGCATCGGCCCGTATATCACCATCCCTCTTTTCCTCGCCACCATGGGCGGCCCGCAGGCAATGCTAGGCTGGCTGGTGGGAGCGGTGCTGGCCTTCTGCGACGGTCTGGTGTGGGCCGAACTTGGCGCAGCGCTTCCCAAAGCCGGCGGCAGCTACAACTATTTGCGAGAAGCGTTCGGTCCGTATCGCATGGGCCGCTGGCTTTCCTTCCTGATGGTCTGGCAGATCATCTTTTCCGCTCCACTCTCGGTGGCGAGCGGCAGCATCGGCTTCGCCAATTACCTTCACTACCTGGCGCCTCAGCTTACGCCCTGGGAAATTCGCGGGCTGGCTGCGGCTTTTCCGCTGTTGCTCGTAGCGTTGCTTTACCGCCGCATCGGCGCGATTGGAAACCTCTCGGTGGTGCTCGTCACTGGCGTGCTGGTCGGCTGCCTTTGGATTGCCATTTCCGGCGTTCCGCACCTAAGCGCCGCGCGGCTCTTCGATTTTCCCCCAGGAGCTTTTCATCTCAACATAATTTTCTGGGTGGGGCTTGGCCACGCTACGCTTTACGCTCTTTACGATTACTTTGGCTACTACAACGTCTGTTACCTGGCCGAGGAAATCCGCGATCCGGGCCGGGTGATACCGCGCGCGATCATGTTTTCGATCATCACTGTTGCGGTGCTGTACATCATGATGACGGCTTCGTTCCTGAGCGTCATTCCCTGGCGAGAGGCCATTCAGAGCCAACACATCGCCTCCGTTTACATCGAGATCCTGTTTGGAACCGCGGCGGGGAAGATCATGACGGCGCTCCTGCTCTGGATCGCCTTCTCTTCGGTTTTCTCCCTGCTCCTGGGTTACTCGCGAATTCCCTACGCCGCCGCCGTCGATGGCAATTTCTTCCCTGCCTTCGCGCGCCTGCATCCGAAGGGCAATTTCCCGTACGTTTCGCTGATTACCCTGGGACTGATCGCCTCCCTGTTTAGCTTGGGCCGCTTGAATGAAGTCATCGGCAGTCTAGTCGCCACGCGCGTGCTGATCCAGTATCTTCCGCAGACCGTGGGTTTCTTCGTATTGCGCTTCCGCTCGCCGGATTTGCATCGCCCCTTCAAGATGTGGCTTTACCCGATCCCCGGAATCATCTCGGTATGCGGATGGGTCTACGTGCTGGCGACGGCGGCAGCGCGGTCGCTGATCTTCGCCTTCGCCATTTTCGTGGTCGGAACCGCCGCCTACATGGCGCGCGCGCGAGTGCGGAAGGAATGGCCGTTCCAAGTGCCGTAGGTGGTAGGTCGGAGGTGGCATGTGGGCAAGGCGATCCGACCCAGTCGGCTCTGCACAATCCTCATAATACGTCCTTCCTTACAACTTCCCGATACCCTTTTCCCACCTACCACCTACGACCCACCACCTGCCCCACGATGGCTGGAGCATGGTACAATGACACCGTCTATGCGGCTCGAAGATTATAAGACCGTTCTTTACCGCCAAGAGGATGGCTCCTGGGTAGCCGAAATCCCCGCAATTTCAGGGTGCTATGCCCTGATGCCTACTCGCGAAGAAGCCCTTGCCGAACTTAGTTGCGTTTTCGAGATGATTGCTGACGAGTATCGCGAGCGGAGCATTTCTCTTCCGTCCGACACCACGGAAATTGTGCATGCCTAGCGCCACAGCCCGCGATCTGCAAAGGGTGGCCAGGCAGTTGGGGTTTTCGCAGACCCGCCAAACCGGCAGCCACGAACGGTGGAATCATCCGGACGGTCGCGCGGTGACTATTCCCCTCCACGGTGCGCGCGAAATAGGCCCTCCCTTGTTTTTCAAAATTCTTCGCCAACTCGGAGTGACCCTCGAGCGGTTCGAGCAGTTGCGATAGAAATGTCCCCACAATTGATCGGTGGCCCTGCCTTTTCCCGTATACCGTCTACCGTCTGCTGGCGACTTTCCTATATGCCGTCTACTGTCTACCTTCCCCCGTCTTTCGCGTCAACAAAAACATCCCCTCATTGTGAACAATCTGAATGTCCTCGCCCTGGGCCTGGGCGGCGAAGCCGGCTCGGTCGCCTGCCATGGAGTCTTCCAGCACCTTCCGTGTTTCGATGTAACGTCTGGTTCCGGGAGAGTGGCCGCCGCGCAGCATCCAGTTATTGAACGACCGTTGCCGCCGCCGGAGCGCCTGCCGCATGATCTCCAGCCCCTCTTCGTCGAACAGGCGCAAGAAATCGGTCAAGCGCAGAGTGAGCGTATGGGAGGGGTCACGAAGCAGTTCGATGCGATTGTAGATCTCGTATTTTGAGTCGCTCTCGGGCGCGAGGGGATCGATGACCAGCAGCCGCCCTTCGGGTTTCGCTACGCGGACCATTTCCCGCAGCACCAGTTGGGGCTTGGGCATGTGGTGGAACGAGCACTGGCACGACACCAGATCGAAGTAGCCTGCCGGGAACGGAAGTTGCTCGGCCTCGCCTTGTAGAAAGGCAGCGTTCAAAATCTGCTTCTCGGCTTGATAAGCGCGGGCTCGCCGCAACATCTCGGGCGTCAAATCGACGCCTCGGACCAACTGCACGCGCGGCGCGAGCGCCAGAGCGAACGCCCCCGGTCCGCAGGCAATATCGAGCACGGCGTCAGTGGACTGAGCCTTGGCAAAGTCCACTTTCTCCTTCAAAACGTCCGGCGTATCGCGGATCGCGAACGTCGAGAACGCCTCCGCGGTCTTGGTAAATTGCTTTTGTACGGCTTCCTTGTGCTTTTTCGACATAGGCGTATTAGAACTGGAGTCAACCGAATTGTCCAGGCGAGAAAGACCGTGCGTCCGCGCCACAAGCGAAGTGCGCAGGGGGGCACGGAGCGCGTCAGCCCTTTAATTTGGCGGCGAGCGAGGAAATCATTTCCGGTTCGACGTACTCTTTGGCCGATTGCCGGCGAAGCTCATCAAGAATCTTCTGTGCTTCGTTCCGATTGCCGGCTTGCGCATAAGCGTTGCCGAGCGCGGAGAGGTACTTGGGCCTGCGGCCGGCAGTGGCAACGGCCTTTTGTAGTAGTCCGATGGCTTCTGGAACGCGGCCTTGTTCCTCGTAAGCCCTGGCCAGGAAGTAGAGCCCGGCGGGATAATTGGGTTCCACGGCGAGTGATTGGTTGAATTCCCGGACGGCGTCGTCCCGGCGCCCCATGGAGAGCAAGACCCAGCCGCTTGCCACATACGAGAATGGCGCGAGGGGGTCAAGCCGCGGCGCCGTTTCGGCCTCGGCGAGTGCCTCGTCGTAACGCCGCGCCTCGCGAAGATAGAGGGCATAAGCGATGTGCGCGTCGGCATTGCTGGGATTGAGTTCGATCGCGCGCTGGTACGCGCGCTCGATGCCCGGATCGCGCGGGTTCGCAAGGTGCAACGCCTCCGCCAGAAGGACGTGCGACTCGGGAATGGATTCGTCGAGTGCCAGCGCCTTGTCAATGGCCGGACGGGCGCGCGTCAGAGCGTCGTCGCTGGAAATAAAGTGATAGTCCGCTTCCTGCAAATAGGCCCTGGCAATTCCGTCATATGCCAGCGCGTAGTTCGGATCGATCTCGGCGGCACGCCCAAACGACACCGCGGCATCCTGGAAACCTGTCTGAGTTCCTTCGCGCAGGCGCTGCAAGCCTTCAAGATAGGCCTCGTACGCTTCGGTGTTCACCGTGGTCGCCCGCGCTAATGCCGCCTCCCGGGCCGGAAGAAGCTGGAGTGCAAGAGACTGCGCGATGCGGCGGGCAATATCGCGCTCGATGGTAAAGAGGTCGCTGAGCGGGCGCTCGTACGATTCCGCCCAAAGATGCGTTTGGTCACTTGTCTGGATGAGCTGCGCGGTGATATCGATCTGCCCGGGCGCACGACGCACACTGCCCTCCAGCACGTAGTCCACCCTAAGATCGCGGCCAATTGTCTTTACGTCCGCTTTGGAGCCCTTGTATTTCATCACCGACGTCCGCGCAATCACCCCCAAAGCCTGCGGGGTCAGACGGCCGAGGTGAGTAATCATCTCCTCGGTCATCGCATCGCTGGCGAAGTCTTGCTTGGGGTCGCCGCTCAGATTCTGGAACGGCAGAACGGCCAGCATGATCTTGCGCGGCCCGGTAGGGACGGTGGCCGGGGAGTGCTGGCGAAGCATCAAGAGGCCCGCGCCAACCGCAACCACAAGGACAAGCCCTGCCATCCCAAAACGCCATACTCTTCGCGGACGCGGGCGGGCTTCCGTTGGTGGCGCTATAACTGGAACCTGTTCGACGGTTGGCGAGGAAGCCGCCCCATTCGGCCGCTCGACCGGCGCGATGAACCGATATCCCCGGCGGGGTAACGTCTCGATGAAGCGGGGATTGTCGGCCGAATCGCCGAGCGCATCGCGCAGACGGCCAATAGCGGTGTTGAGGCTGTGGTCGAATTCAACGAAGGTGTCGTCCGGCCAAAGTCGGCGGCGCAGGTCGTCACGCGACACAATCTCACCGGGGTGATCGAGCAGGGCAGAGAGGATTTGGAAAGGCTGCTCCTGGAGCCTGATCTTCAGTCCACTCCTGCGCAACTCTCCCGCCATAGTGTCGACTTCGTAGACCCCGAAGCGGAACGCCCGGACGTTGTGCGCTGGCAGATCCATATGGATTAGACGACCCTGATTAGTTTAGCAATCAGCCGCTCCGGAGTAAAGCTTTTCCGTAGGTGATACACACCCCTACCCAACTGAATCATAACGACTTGTCGTGTTATCTAGGATTGACTTGTCCTTGATAGCCCGTGCATTGATATAACATGGCAGTCTGACAGAAAGTCGGCGTCACCGTACTCAAGGAGGTGACGTCATGGTCAGGTCTACGGCAAGAACCTGGATGGTCAGAATGTCAGTGGGACTCGTTTTGATGTTGGGAGAAGGGTACTCGGCTGGGAAGCTTTGGGCGCATCCGCCGCGCACTTCGGGTGGCAAAGCGATAGCAGGTTTGGAAATCGCGTTCCAACTCCACGATTATGCTCACATGTCAGCCTCGGCCCTGAGTCGTGTCGAATCCGAAGCCACGCGAGTGCTTCTGAGGGCAGGCATTCAATCCCGATGGAATGCTCCCGTAGACCAAGAACCGCAAGGCTGTCCGGTGGGGGGGGCAAATCCTCACATTCCGGTTATCTACGTGGATGTACTTCCGGCAGGGATGGCCTCGCATCTCGATCTGCCAGGCACGCCCCTGGGTTATTCACTCCTACCCAGATTGGGCCAACCACCCTCCAGGGCGGCTGTTTTCTATACCCGTGCGCTGGAGATGGCACACGAGGGACCCGCAGCTTTGGATCAATTACTGGGTTACGCCATCGCCCACGAAGTTGGGCACCTGTTGCTCCGTTCTGCCGCGCACTCTGACTGGGGAATAATGCAAGCAGTGTGGGGGCCGAAAGAGTTGGAGCAGATCTGCCAGGGGCGACTGTACTTTGGCGTGGATGAGTCAGCCGGGATGCGTGCAGAACTGGCAGACCGAAGCAAGGCACCGCATGCAGGGGAAGAGGTTTCGCGTGTGAAAGCACCGGTCCCTCCGTTTGGCGATGGCGCGAGGCGAGGTTTCTGCCCGGAGCGCTCCGCGGACAAGTAGCGTCAAGCCTGCGTCGCACATCTTTCTAGAGGTAGGCCGGCACTCCTCAAACCGCAGCAACCGCAAGGGCGTACATCGAATTTCATTCTCGGAGGGTATGAATGCCTGCAATCAACTTGACGATTAACGGCAAACAATTTAGCGCCGACGTGGACCCCGCAATGCCCCTGCTTTGGGCGTTGCGCGACGTGCTGAACCTGACCGGCACTAAGTTCGGCTGCGGTATGGGTCTATGCGGCGCCTGCACGGTGCACCTGGATGGCGAGGCCGTGCGCTCGTGTCAGACCACCGTTGGGTCCGTGGGTGGCAAGAGGATCACTACGATCGAGGGCCTCTCGCCCGATCGCAGTCACCCGGTTCAGCGCGCCTGGATTGCGGAACAGGTTCCCCAGTGCGGCTATTGCCAGCCGGGACAGATCATGCAAGCGGCCGCGTTGCTCGCCAAAAACCCGCATCCAAGCCGCGAGCAAATCGACCAGGAAATGGCCGGCAACATCTGCCGGTGTGCAACCTATCAGAGGATTCGCCGTGCGATCCAGCGAGCCGCACGGGGGGAGGCTTGATGGTTCCGGAGGTTAGCCGACGTGAGTTTTTGAAGGGGAGCGCTGAAACAGCCGGAGCGCTCATTCTCGGCTTCTATTTGCCGCGGCGCGGACCAGCGCAGGAGGCTGCGCCGGGGGAATCGCCCCAGGTGTTCAATCCCAACGCCTGGCTTAAGATTACGGCCGACAATCGGGTCACGATTCTAGTCGAGAAGCCGGAGCTGGGGCAGGGCTCGCGTACTTATACGCCCATGATAATCGCAGACGAATTGGAGGCAGACTGGTCCACCATCCGGGTGGAGCAAGCCCCGACGATTCCCGCGGTTTACAAGGGCCTGCGCACGGGCGGCAGCGGCGGCGTGGTGAGCACATTCACCTCAATGCGGGGAGTAGGAGCACAAGCGCGGGAAATGCTTTTGACGGCTGCGGCCCAACAATGGAAGGCGAAGAGAAAAGACTGCCGCACGGAGAAGGGAAGTGTTGTGCACGGCCCCACAAAGCGCCGCCTAAGCTATGGGCAACTGGTGGAGGCGGCATCCAAACTTCCTCCCATCGATCCAGACGGCATCGCTTTGAAGCAGCCCAAGGACTTCCGCTTTGTCGGTAAGCCCATTCCGCGCACCGACGTGCCGAGCAAGGTGGATGGCAGTGCGGAATTCGGCATCGATGTTCGAGTTCCCGCCATGCTCTTCGCGGTGATTGCACGCAGCCCATGCTTTGGCGGCAATCTTCTAAGTTTTGACGCGACTGCCGCCAAAGCCGTGCCGGGAGTTCGCGCCGTTTTTCCGGTTCCACCTCTCCCGCGTCACATCAACACCGCCGGCGGGGTGGCGGTGGTGGGGGATTCAACCTGGGCGGCCATTCAGGGCCGCAAAGGGATTGTGCTTAGCTGGGACAAGGGCCGCGGAGGGATGGAGAACACAGACACTTTGCGCAAGCGGATGGCGCAGCAGGCGGCCGGCCCACCGACTTTTATTGCTGTCGATCGCGGCGATGCACCCGAGGCGTTGGCGGGATGCGCCAGAAGGCTTGAAGCCTCCTACGAGTCGCCTTTTCAAGCGCATGCCACGATGGAGCCCATGAACACCACCGTCCACGTGCGAGACAATGAAATTGAGGTGTGGTCGCCAACACAGTTTGCGGATGAGGTTCAAGCCGAGATCTCCGGGCTTTCCGGCGTTCCTGCGGACAAGGTGACGGTACATATGACGCTCTCGGGAGGGTCATTCGGCCGGCGTTATCAGTGGGATTACGCCGCGGAAGCGTGGCAAGTCGCCAAGGAAATGAAACAACCCGTGCAGTTGCTGTGGACTCGGGAAGACGACATGCAGCACGATTTCTATCGGCCCTACAACTACCAACACGTCACCGCTGGCTTCGATGATGGAGGCAACCTTGTCGGATGGTCCACGCGCGTTGTCACCACCCCGATTTCGGGGACCAACCTCTACACGGGTTTCACGGAATCTCCCGAGACTTTGCAAGACCCCGCCACCGTGGCGGCACTGGAATGGTATGGAGCTGATATCGCGCCCTACTCGATTCCAAACTTTCGTCTGGATTACGCCCCCGCCGATTCCGTTGTGCCGCGCTCATGGTGGCGGTCGGTGGCATCGTCCTACACCCCGTTTGCCAAGGAATGCTTCATCGATGAGTTGGCTCACGCTAGCGGTCGCGATCCGCTGCAATTTCGAATGGACCTCTTATCGGACAAGTCACCGCAGGCGGCGCGGGTGCGGGCGGTTTTGGAGTTGGCGGCGAAAAATTCGGACTGGGGCAAGCCCTTGCCCCAGGGTCGCGGCCGCGGCATTGCCTGTCGAACCGGAGGAAGTTGCAGCGCCCAAGTTGCGGAAGTCTCCGTGGACGAGGACGGTACGGTTCGGGTTCATCGGGTCGTGAGCGCGGTCGATTGTGGCATTGCGGTGAGCCCGGATGGTGTGCGGGCAATGACCGATGGCGCCATCAACTTTGCCCTTACTGCCGTGCTCACCGGCGAAATCACCATTAAAGACGGGGCGGTGGAGCAGAGCAATTTCCACGATTATCAGGTGCTAAGAATCAATCAGGCCCCGGAAATCGAAGTCCACATCGTGCCCAGCACCGACGATCCCAGCGGTGTGGGCGAGCTTGGCGCGATGCTGTTGCCCCCTGCGGTGGCCAACGCTGTTTTCGCCGTTACGGGAGTGCGAGTGCGGCGCCTGCCCGTCGATCCGCAATTGTTAAAGCGACCGAAGTCCTGACCCAGAGAGGGCGCAGGCGTCGCATGGAAAGGATGACCTCATGTTGACCACGGAAATAAACCGCCGCGAGTTTCTGAAGACCAGCGCCCGGGGCAGCACGGCGCTGATTCTAGGCTTCTACCTCCCCGGCAAAGCCGCAGCGAGCGCCGATTCCGCACCGGCGGGGTTCAAGGCCAACGCCTGGATCGCCATCACGCGCGACGACCGGATCACGCTGCTCACCGAAATACCTGAGATGGGGCAAGGAACCCGCACCGCGAACGCGATGATGCTGGCGGACGAGTTGGAAGCCGACTGGTCCACGATTCGCGTGGAACAGGCTCCCACTATCCCGGACGTTTACAAGCATCTGGGAACGGGTGGCAGCGGCGGCACGGAGGGCACTTGGATGCCGATGCGTACCGCCGGAGCGCAGGCGCGCGAAATGCTTCTGACCGCGGCAGCGGATGAGTGGAAGGTTCCGAAGAACGAATGCCACGCGCAGAACGGAAGCATTATCCATGCTCCAAGCGGGCGGCGCCTGCGCTACGGTGAATTGGTCGAGGCGGCCTCGCAACTGCCGCCCATCAAGCCCGATCAAGCCCCTCTGAAGGATGCGAAGAGCTTCCGTTTCATCGGGAAGCCGATTCCCCGCGTGGATACGCCGAGCAAAGTGGAGGGCACGGCCGTTTTCGGAATCGACGTGCGGACTCCCGGCATGCTGTTCGCGGTGATCGCTCGTTGCCCCCACTTCGGCGGTGACTTGGTAACCTGCGATGACACCACGGCCAAAGCTGTCCCCGGCGTGCGGCGCGTTTTCCGTGTTCCGCCCATCGGCTTCATGCCCGTCACACCCGGAGTTGCCCGCAACATCCATGTAGCCGGTGGGATGGCCGTGGTGGCGGATTCAACTTGGGCTGCTATCGAAGGACGAAAAGCGCTCAAAATGACGTGGAACAAGGGGCCCGGTGCGCAGGAAAGTACCGAAAGCCTGCGGACGGCGTTCCAGCAGCAAGCAGCCGGCCCACCGAGCGTCGTGGCCGTGGATCGTGGCGACGCACTGAAGGTCCTGGAGGGAGCGGGGAAAAGAGTCGAGGCCGCCTATGAGCTGCCCTTCCAGGCTCACGCCACCATGGAGCCGATGAACGCAACGGTGCATGTGCGCGCCGACGGAACCATTGAAGTCTGGTCGCCGACGCAGATTCCGGCGATTACCCAATCGGAGATCGCGGGGCTCGCGGGCGTGCCGCCGGACCGTGTGACGGTTCACACCACGCTGTCGGGAGGTTCCTTCGGCCGTCGTTACCAGTGGGATTACGCCGCCGAGGCCTGGCAGGTCGCAAAGGAAATGAAGGTCCCCGTACAAGTGGTCTGGACCCGTGAAGACGACATTCAGCATGATTTCTACCGTCAGTATTTTTGCTATCGTCTCTCGGGCGCGCTCGACGACCACGGCAATATCTCCGCTTGGTCGTGGCGCACGGTATCGACGCCGATCCGCGCCGTCTTCGACGATCCCGAGTGGTTGCAGCAAGATCCCAAGCATCTGGCACACCAGGACATTGACCTCTCGGACTTGCTCCCTTACGAAGCGCGAAGCTACCGCTCCGACTACGCTCCGGTCCATTCCGTTGTGCCCCGGGCCTGGTGGCGATCGGTCTCATCCTCGGCGGAAGCCTTTGCGATCGAATGCTTCATCGACGAGCTCGCCCATGCCGCCGGCGCCGATCCCTACCAGTTCCGGGTGCAAAGCCTGCGAACGGACCAACCGGAGAACACTCAAAAACTGCGGGCGGTCCTGAAACTCGCCGCCGACAAGTCCGGCTGGGGGCAACCTCTTCCGGCTGGTCACGGCCGGGGCATTGCCTGCTATCAGTTTGGCGGCACCTACGTAGCGCAAATCGCAGAGGTGTCTGTCGAAAAAGGAGGAGCGCTGCGCGTCAACCGGGTCGTGGCTGCGGTCGACTGCGGCTTGGCGGTAAACCCCGATAGCGTCCGCGCGCTCATCGAAGGCGGAATCAATTATGCGCTGACGCCGGTGCTCTCGGGCGAGATCACCATCAAGGACGGCGCCGTTGAGCAGAGCAATTTCCACGATTA
>JBKQVI010000550.1:0-7458 GCA_052139985.1 Terriglobia bacterium | reverse complement strand
CTGATTGGGACAGGCGAACGAACTTATGAAACCTAGACCTCCTCCCCAACCCGCCATTCTCCCTGTCCTAAAGCCTTTCCCTGCAATGGCGACAGACAGGGCTAGCGATTATTTTGGACAGCAGTGTTCGGATATCGCCCCGGTTCGGGCGTTATGCAGCACCGACGGTTGAAGCTCGCAGTGGCAGAGGAAATGCAAAAACGCCCCGCCTCTCCATTATGTTGATGATAATAAAGGCAGTTAGGGTTATCCGGGGTGAAAAGCGCAAAACCCCTATGTCACAGAAAGTAAACAGCTTAGGTCGGTTCTGCCGGAGCAGGCTCGACAGATCGCGGGGGCGAAAAATGAAGGTAACCTCCATTATGTTGTTGAAAACACATGTAGAAAAAATGTCCGAACAGGGGCTCTCCATTATGTTGTTGATAAATAATCTAGTTAACCCGGCCTCTCCATTATGTTGATGAAAAGAAAGCCAGTTCGACAACGCAGAAGTGATGATTCCTTATAGACGAGTGACGAAGTGCGAGCCGAAGGGCATCTCGCCCCGAGCGCAACCTGGTTGGTAGAATAACGGCGCCATGCGAAATATTCGATTAGTTCTGGCCTATGATGGGACCGACTTTTGCGGTTGGCAACGTCAGCCGGATGCTCCCACCATCCAGTCATGCCTGGAAGGCGCGCTCCACAAGCTGACCGGCGCACCCACGCAGGTGTGCGGGTCGGGTCGAACGGACGCCGGGGTTCATGCCGCGCATCAGGTGGCGAATTTCCACACCACTTCCACCATACCGTGTGCGAATTTCGTCAAGGCGCTGAATAATCTGCTTCCGCCCACAGTGCGCGTTAAAGCGGCGGACGACGTCGCCGACACTTTTCACGCCCGCTATGACGCGCGACGCAAAACCTATCGGTATCGAATCCTGATGACTCCGGTATGCTCGCCCCTGTTATGGCGATTTGTTTACCACCATCCGCATTTCTTGAATCGCGCGCGGATGGCAGAGGCGGCGCGGTTCTTGGAAGGCGAGCATGACTTCACCTCTTTCGCGGCCGCCGACGGACAAGGCGATGAGGATATCCGATCCAACGTGCGCGCTATTTATCGCTCGCATCTCCTTTGGCGCCCTCGATCCTCAATGCTGGTGTATGAGGTGACCGGGAAAGGCTTCCTTCGTTACATGGTACGCAACATCGTGGGGACGTTGATCGAGGTCGGACGTGGGAAGCTTGTCCCTGCCGACGTGCTCGACGTTATTGCCGCGCGGAATCGCATGTTGGCTGGCCCCACCGCTCCCGCGCAGGGACTTTGCCTGATGAAAGTTGAGTACGATTATCGGGTGATCCGGTGATCGGGAGTACAACAAAGAAGCGAATCGTCGGATCGCCAATCACGCGATCGGCAGGTTGGTAGTGGTGTCATTTGAAAGTGGCACGGGCGTCCCGCCCGTGAACGGTCACGGCCAAGATGGCCGTGCCACAGCAAATGACACCACTACCGCCAGGTTGATCCGCTTGGAATTCGACAATGGGTTCGAGTAGAATGACTGGGGATTTCCGATACGGGGCGCGCGCTGGCTTCCTTTAATCCATAGAAAATCGCAAATCCAGAATTCCGAATGGAGAGAGCCTCAGTGAGCATTACAACTTTGAAACTCAAGGAGAAAAAGCCTGGGCAGCGCGCCTGTGATGAGAAGGATGCCAAGCGCGAATTGTGTGTCGGCCACCTGAAGCGCTGGTACTACTACCACCCCTTGCGGCTCGCATTCAGCGAGGAAGAGGAGGCGGCCCGGAAGGAATTCGGCAAGAATGCGGAGATCTACCGTTGCGAACGCTGCCACATGCTCTATCGCCCGGTGGCAGCGGATAACTCAACGGCGGGGCAAAAATTTCAGGTCCACGCCGTGAATCTTTGGGGCGATTTCTTCCGCAAGAACCCCAAGTAGCTGCTCCCCATGGCCTGAAGCGAGGCGGGCAGGGAATTCCCCAACCCTCTAGCAGAAAGGGCCACTCGACGTGGGCCGCAGTTCGCTTGAGTTCCTCGCTTAGCTCGGACGCTCTTTGGGCGGAATCAGCCATCGAAGGTCTCGCGGCGGCGCGATCGAGGCCCTGCCCTTCCTGATATGGCGTACGAAATTCGCACTCAAGTCGAGGTCCCTGCTTTTGAGCCAACGTACGAAAGCTGAACTCCTGCTAGTCGTTACCACCTTCATCTGGGGCTCGAGTTTTGTGATTGTCAAAGGCGCGCTTGCCGATGCATCGCCCTTTCCCTATATTGCCGTGCGCTTCATCCTGGCGGGCCTGCTGATGTTTGCGATCATGGCGCGCGGACGCTTGCCACGCGAAACGCTTCTACCGAGCCTGTTGCTAGGAGTTTTTCTCTTTACCGGTTATGCCTTTCAAACCTCGGGACTCGTTTTCACGACGCCTTCCAAGAGTGCGTTTATCACCGGCTTCAGCGTCATTCTGGTGCCTTTGATTGCACTTTTTCACGGGTATCGCATGCGGCCCGCGAATGTCGCCGGAGCGGGTTTGGGTTTGTTGGGGCTTTATTTTCTGGTTTTGCCCTCGGGAATCGGAGCCGTGAATCGCGGTGATTTGCTGACTCTGTTCGGGGCCATGGCTTTCGCCGTTCACATTGTGATGGTGGGATCCTACACGCGACGCTTTTCATTCCTGCACCTGGCGCCGGCCCAAATCCTGGTGGTTGCGATCCTCGGCACCCTGGCCGTTCCGCTCAGCCGCCCTTGCACGCTGCATTGGACCGGCCGTTTGATATTCGCCATTGCGGTGACGGCTGTCTTCGCCACGGCTTTTTGCTTCAGCACCCAGGTGTGGGCGCAGCAGTACACGCCGCCGGCCCACACTGCTTTGATATTCGCCCTCGAACCCGTATTCGCCGCATTGACCTCGCGCGTTGTCACCAAAGAACACCTGGGGGCGAAAGTCCTCATGGGTTCCGGACTCATTTTGGCCGGGATGGTGATTTCGGAGATATGGGGAGGGGCAGGGCCGGCCCCCGTGGAAGGGTAGGGGACCGTGATCCCTCACGGACTCTCTCTCGCACGAGGCAAAGGCCGTCATATCCGGGTACTGTCCTAATTTGAGCCGTAGCGCCGGCTTCCAGCCGGCACAGGAGCCGCCAAGATGGCGGCGTTACGCTCAAATTAGGACAGTACCTATATCCGACCGGGGCGTGGCGAAACCTGTTTCGTGGTGTATACTCTAGAAAGACGGGCCAAAAGGGGATTCCGGGATAGAGGGAGTAGTTGAGATGAGTTCAAGCGGTCGGCGGGCATTGCCCGCGCTGGTGATTGCCGTAACCCTGGGAATTGGAATTCTCATCGGTACGGTGGTATCACACGGTGTTCGTGCGGCCAAAGGCTTTTCCGGCGCCGCAGACGCCAAGCCCCTTCCCATGCCATCACCGGTGGAACTTTCCAACTCCTTTTCTCAAATCGCCAGTAACATTGAAGATTCCGTTGTGAACATCAATACCGAAACTACGGTGCGTGTCAGTCGCCGGAATCCGCATTCACCGGATGACTCGGGGCTCGACGACTTTTTCGATCATTTCTTTCAAGGGGGGCCGCAGGGTTCGCCTGGACCCGGTGGGGAAGGTGACTTTCGCCAACAGAGCCTTGGGTCGGGCGTGATTCTTGATAAGAACGGATACATCCTGACCAACGATCATGTGATCACTCAAGGGTCCGAGGATAAGGCAGTGGATCGCATTACGGTCTTCTTGCACGGCGACGATGCCAAGTACCAGGCCCGCGTGATCGGTTCGGACAAGTGGACGGACCTCGCCGTCATTAAGATCGACGCCGGGAAAGCACTGCATGCGGCCGACCTTGGCGACTCTGATTCCATGCGGGTGGGCGACTGGGTCCTTGCCATCGGAAGCCCCTTCGGGCAGGAAGGCTCCGTGACCGCAGGGATCGTGAGCGCCAAAGGCCGCGACCTCGAAGGCGGGACGCAGGGCCAGTTCAAGCGCTATTTGCAAACCGACGCCGCCATCAATCCCGGCAATAGCGGTGGACCTCTTGTGAATCTGGCGTCGCAGGTGATCGGCATCAACACGGCGATTGCGACCCGCCGAGGGAGCTACGAGGGACTTGGGTTTGCCATTCCCTCGAACACCGCGCGCAAGGTTTACAACTCCCTCGTTACCACGGGGACGGTGAAACGTGGCGCCATCGGGGTGCAATTTCAGGCGCAGGCCAACCCTGCTCTGCTGCGCAGTTTCGGCACGGACCATGGCATTGTGGTGGACAGCGTCCAATCCGGTAGTCCCGCGGACCACGCCGGCTTGAAGCGGGGCGATGTCATCCTGAGCGTGAATGGCCACCCCGTGCACAATGGCGACGAACTGGTGGCTGTTGTGTCCGACACCGACATTGGCAAGAAGTTGAGGGTGGACTACTTGCGTGAAGGCAAACACTTGGGGGCCGATGTGGAAGTGGCCGATCGTAATGAGATTATCGGGGAGAGCCGCGTCAGCACGGATGTAGAAGGGAATCACGGAGCCGGACCGGAGGGCAGCGGCGTCTTGGGTCTAGCGGTCAGGAATCTGACCTCAGACCAGGCCCAGGAGCTGACGAGTCAACTCCATCTAGAGTCCAAACAGGGTGTGCTAGTAACCGATGTGCAGGTCAGCGGTTTTGCCTCCGACTTGGGCGTTGAACGTGGCGACGTGATCCTCAGCGTCAACCGTCACAACTTGGCGTCCGTGGACGACTACAACAAATTGCAGGGACAGTTGAAATCCGGCGCGGACGTTGTATTATTAGTGGCGCGGCGAAACGGCCCGCATGGGTTCACGACGCTGTACTTAGCGGACCGGCTACCTTAGGGGATGAAAGGAGCGATTTGAAAACTTCCGGTCATAAAACCGGCCAACTGCTTTTGGTTCTATCAACAGGAGTCTGTTTGGCCGTCAACGGCTTATACGGCGCGGAGCATTCGACTGCAAGCGTCGGGCAAAAGCCGGCCGCTCGTACCTCGACGGCTTCGACCCATCCCACGCCCACTGTGTTGAAGAAGGCAGCGACTCGGTCAAGGACGTCAAATTCCAGCACCCACGTGAGGGCGACCCCTCACTCAGGATCGGTGCACTCCGCCGCAAGAAGACCCAATTCCCACGTATCCTCGGCATCGGCGGCCAAAACGCCACCGGCTCACGCGTCAACTTACGCTTCCCAACACAAGAGCGCGACTACGCGAAACCAACGTTCGGGAAGGGCCCGGACCCGCGCCCTGACCGGCCGTGAACGCCTGGCGCGCATTCATCTACAGCCGGAGCGCGCACAGGAGATTCAGCAAGCGCTGATTCGTGAGGGCTATCTTCAAGGCGATGCCAACGGCGAATGGGACTCGCGCACTCGCAACGCCATGCAGCGCTACCAGACTGAGCACGGGTTTCCCGCTACGGGTCTGCCGGAAGCCAAATCCCTGATGAAACTCGGTCTAGGCTCACATCCATTGCCGTCAGAACTCGATCATAGCCAGGTGGGCGCAGCCAATCCGGCCGCACCCCCGGGCGATTTGAGCGCCACGCCTGCCTCACCGCCGATCTCCCAGGTTACGCCTTGGTAGTAACCCTGCTACCGGCCTAAGTATCGATTTGCGCCCGCTGGAGTTTGTCGCTGTAGTCCACGTAAATGGATTTCCACTCGGAGTAGAAATCGAGGGCGGCGGTAGCGGCTTCGCGATGGCCGTTACCGGTCTGCTTGGTCCCACCGAAAGGCAAGTGAGTCTCCGCGCCAATGGTGGGGGCGTTGACGTAGAAAATGCCGGTTTCCATTTCCCGCATGGCGGTGAAGGCGTTGTTCACATTCCGTGTGTAAAGGGAGGAGGAAAGGCCGTAGGCGATGCCGTTGCCGATTTCGATGGCATGGTCCAGGCTATCGCAGGGAATGACGGAGACCACGGGGCCGAAAATCTCCTCCTGTGCAATCCGCATCTTGGAGTCGCAATCGCCGAAGATGGTGGGGGCATAGAACCATCCATGCTCGTAATCGCTGCCGGTAAGCCGCTGGCCACCGCACAGGAGCTTGGCTCCTTCATTCTTTCCGATCTCGACGTAGGATTCCACGGTCTGGCGCTGAGCTTCGTTAATCAGCGGTCCCACTTGCACCGTAGCGTCCAGTCCGTTTCCGATCTTCAAAGCGCGCGTGCGCTCGACAAACCGGTCGATGAAATCGTTGTAAACGTGCTTCTGCACTACCAGGCGGCTGGACGCCGTGCAGCGCTGGCCGGTAGTCCCGAAACCACCCCACAGGGCGCCATCCACGGCAAGGTCGAGATTGGCATCCTCTAGCACCATGATGACGTTCTTGCCGCCCATTTCCAGGCAGCAGTGCTTAAAGCTGGCGGCGCAGGTTTGCGAAACCGTGCGGCCGATTTCCGTCGAGCCGGTAAAGGAAACCGCGCTGACGTCATTGTGCTGTATCAAAGGGCTGCCCACATCGCCGCCGGTTCCCGTCACCAGATTTACGACCCCGCGAGGTAGGCCTGCCTGCTCCAGAACCTGTACCAGGTTATGCGCGGAAAGCGGCGTGTCCGAAGCGGGTTTCAGAACTACCGTATTGCCGCAGATCAGCGCCGGCATGATTTTCCAAGAGGGAATTGCCATGGGAAAATTCCACGGCGCGATCAGTCCACAAACGCCGAGGGAACTTCGCACCGTCATGCAGAACTTGTTGGGCAGCTCGGACGTGGTGGTCTGTCCGAAAAGCCGCCGCCCCTCGCCCGCCATATAAAACGTCATGTCGATGGCTTCCTGCACGTCGCCGCGCGCTTCCTCTAGCACCTTGCCCATCTCGCGGGTCATGGCTTTGGCGAGGTCTTCCTTATTCGCTTGCAGCAAGGTGGCGGCGCGATACAGGATTTCTCCGCGTTTTGGGGGCGGAGTATTCTTCCAAGGTTTGTACGCCTGTTTTGCCGCACTGACGGCTGCGTCCACGTCTTCGGTGCCCGATTTTTGGAAATATCCGACGAGCTCGTTGCGGTCGGCTGGGTTCACATTTTCAAACGTTCTGCCCGTGGCCGAAGCCACCCACTCACCATTGATGAAGTTCTTGTAGATTGTTGGTGGAGTCATAGTCTCCATACTCCCAGGGCTCGGCGCAGTTCGTTTCGTAACCGTGCGCCCAGTATCTGCCCAATCGTTCGGCGAAGGTGGTTGAATATAACAAACCGCACTCGGGAAGGGAAGTGCCGCCCCACCGAGGTGCGTGCTACACAAAAGTTAAAGCCGAGATCCCCAAGAGATACCACGGGCATCTTTCCCCTTATGAGATCATGGCCAGGATGGCCATGCCACGAGCTTCTCCATGGTTGTGGCGGACGAAACGCGGACCTCAGCGACAGGTCCGTGCTACACACCTCTGCGCGCGGTCTCACCGTCGCCGCGGCGGGCGTAGGGCATGACGTTTTGTCGTCCTCTCTGGCAAGCCT
>JBKQVI010000549.1:0-6677 GCA_052139985.1 Terriglobia bacterium | reverse complement strand
GCGGGCTTGAAGGTCTCCGACCAACAGATGGCCGAACTGCAGCTCAGGAGAGACAAGTTTCATGGTGACTGGAACTATAGTCTATTGCCCAGAAGTTGACACGGTTATTTCCTGACAGCCCCTAAGTAACACATAATGGACACTTTGTCTGCTTCTTGGTTCCTGCGTGTAACTTCCTTGCGAGGTCAGGCTCTGGGCCCTGCTGTGGGGGGAGTTTACAACGAGATTTACGCGCTTCAGCCGCGGGACAAAGGGTAAGTAATCTGCAGTCCCTCGACGCGCGCCCAGGGCGTCAGCACGTGCACGTTGCACCGCTTGCTGCTCGATATGTGCTCAACTTGGACTCCGCGTACCGTAAGGGCGTCCGAAATCAGCGAGCGGTGACAGCGCCAGGGCACGGCTTCGGCGCACATGATCGCTAAACGCCGCCGTTTTGCCAGATCGAGGAGCTTTCCCACGTTCTCTCCGAACTCCGGCGTCTGCATGTAGTCCGCAAAACCGCGAAAGCCGTCGTTTCGCCAACCCGTGTTCACCGAATCACGTCGCGCGTGGCGAAGGCCGCCCAGTCCGGGCATATGCACGTACTCGATTCCCGCCGTGGCCAGTGATGCCGGCAAGGATTCTTTATCGAATTGCGGATTATGGCGCGAACGCGGCACGGTGCGCACGTCCACCAGGAGTTTGACGCCGTGCGCTTGGAGCAGTCCCACGAAGGCCCCGAGAGGCCGCGTGGAATGACCGATCGTCAAGACCCGGTCCGATGCTGCCAGCGCTCGCTTCGGCATGACAACCCAGGTTAGCACGAATTAGCGTGCCTCCCGGGTAGTGTCCTAATTTGGAGGTAGCGCCGCCCTTTAGGGCGGCACATGTCGGGCTCAAGCCCGGCGCTACACCCGAAATTAGGACACCACCCCCTCCCGCCGAGGCTTGACGAGAGTAGCTCACGCTGTGATATATCGCTCCTTCTCTTTCGGTGTATCTCCAGCGATAATGGGAAAAAGGCAATTTAAGGTATCCTGAGAATGTGTGGCGGTTACGAATTGAGGACGAGACCGAATGGAACCTGAAAGAAGCTGCCCGCGTTGCGGGCGAATAATTCCATGGGGCTGCGAGGACTGCCCTACGTGCTCGGAGCACCGCGGTTATTTCTGGTGGGTGCGGCGCGACGCCTTCCTGGCCATGGTAATGGGTTTCCTGATTGTTCTTCTGTTTCTTACGGGCTTTGTCGTCCGGCGTTTTCATGCCCTGGAAAGGCGTCTGGCGCAGACGTGGTACGACCAAGGCGAGCAGGCCTTAAAGGCCGGACACTCCCGGGAAGCGCTGTCGGACTTTCGCAACGCGTTGGCCTACTCGCGCGAAAACTCCCTCTATCAACTGCGGCTGGCCCAAGCGCTCGAGGCAACGGCGCGCACTGAGGAGGCACGCATCTATCTGCTGAGCCTTCGGGATCGTGAGCCCGGCAACGGTCCCGTGAACCTGGAGCTGGCGCGGCTCGCGGTGGGGGGGCATGCTTTCCCGGAGGCCGTGCAGTATTTCCATGACGCAGTTTACTCCGAATGGAGCGGCGATCCGGTGGTCCAGCGTCGAGCCGTGAGGCTGGAACTGGTCAAATTCCTACTCGCCTCCGATCAGAAGGCCGAGGCGCGCGCGGAGTTAATCGCCATCGCCTCCAACCTGCCGGCCGATGCGGAATTGCAGACCCAAGTTGGCCAACTGCTCATGAGAGCGGGCGGGTACGACGACGCGCTGAGAGTTTTTCGTCAGGCGCTGGCCTTGAAGCCACACTCGGCGCCGGCGCTGGCGGGAGCGGGTGAATGTTACTTTCAAAGCGGGCAATACACGCGGGCCGAAGTCTACCTGGATCAGGCTTTACGGCAGGATCCGAACCTCAAGCAGGCTGGCGCGATGCGCGACACCGCGCGGGTCGTGCTCGATATGGACCCGTTTGCCCGCTGGCTGGGCGAGCAGGAGCGGGAGCGCCGTGCGCGCCGTGCCTTTGACCAGGCGCTCACGCGTCTCGAAGCCTGCACCGCGCAGCGCGGAATCAACTTACAGGCTCCCCTCAGCAACCCGCTCCAAGAGCTCTACGCGCGGGCCATGGCGTTTCAACCCAGTGTTCGACAACGCACGCATGGTGGCGATTCGGAATGGGTTTCCCGCAGCATGGATTTGGTCTTCGAGATTGAAAAGGCGGTCTCCCAGGCGTGTGGCGCGCCGCATGGGCCGGACCAAGCGCTGTTGCTGATTGCCCGTGCGCAGGAAGGACCCCGGCCGTGAGCAACGCACCGGTAACAATCGTGGACGCCAGCCCATGGGGGCCGCGGAAGGTATGGACCCTAATGCGGCAGCGGATCGGTTTGCTGCCCCATCAAGAAAGGCTGCGCGAGCCTCAGCTCTTCCTTCTACTGGCAGTCATCATCGGGCTGATTTCGGGCTTGGCTGTCGTTCTGTTCCGCATCGCCATCGACTGGACACGCCTGACCGTTTTCGGTTCCTCGCTTACACCCACCCCAGCCCGCACTTTATTGGTGCCCACTCTCGGTGGGTTGGTGGTCGCTTTCCTGGTGGTCAAATTCTTTCCCCGCGCGCGGGGCAGCGGCGTCAATCAGACCAAGGCGGCTGTATATATTTACGATGGCTTTATTCCCTTCAATACCGTCATCGGGAAGTTCATCTGCTGTGCGCTGGCCATCGGCACGGGGCAGTCACTGGGGCCGGAAGACCCCTCGCTCCAAATGGGGGCCGGAATCGCCTCCGCGCTGGGGAGGCGGTTGCGCTTATCGCGCGAAAAGGTGCGGTTGATCGCGCCCGTGGGCGCGGCCGCAGGCTTGGCAGCGGCCTTTAACGCACCCATTTCCGCGGTCTTGTTCGTCATCGAAGAGGTGATCGGGCAATGGACCGCAGGGGTGTTGGGAGCAGTGGTGCTGGCAGCGGTGTCAAGCGTCGTGGTGTTGCGCTTATACATGAGTGAGCAGCCGCTGTTTCGGATTCCTGAATACCACTTGGGACATCCCGCCGAGTTGCTCGCGTACGCAGCTCTGGGCGTCATCGGGGGTGTTTCTTCCCTAGCCCTGATGAAACTCATTGGATCCGTACGGCCCCGACTCAAGGCGATGCCGCGATGGACCCAGTACTTTAAACCCGCGGCGGCAGGACTGCTGATTGGTGTGATCGGCTTGGGTCTTCCGCAGGTCATGGGCGCCGGCTACGACTTTATCGACCAGGCTATGCATGACGAGTTCACTTGGCGAATGCTGGCTCTGCTGGCGGTATTCAAAATCCTCTCGAGCGGCATGTCCTTTGTCAGCGGGACGCCGGGCGGCATGTTCGCGCCGGCGCTGTTTATCGGCGCCATGATGGGTGGCGCTGTGGGAAGCATCGAGCATCACTTCTTTCCGTGGCTCACGGGTTCGGCGGGCGCCTATGCGCTGGTCGGGATGGGCACCTTCTTCGCGGGCTTCCTGCGCGTTCCCTTGACCTCCGTCTTCATGGTGCTGGAAGTGAGCGGCAACTATTCCATCATTCTCCCCGTGATGATTTCCAACACCATCGCCTATCTGATTTCCCGGCAGTATCAGCGAACTTCGCTTTTCGACATGCTCTCCCGCCAGGATGGTATGGACTTACCTTCGATGGAAGAGCGCCGCGAAGAAGTTGCCGTGCACGTGGAAGACGCCATGCGGCCGTATCACGGACCGCTCCTGAATATAAATGAAACCCTTCAGGCAGCACTGGCGCTTGCCGAGGCTTCTTCGGAGGATTTCGTGTTCGCCGAGGACGGCGCGGGAAGGTGGTACGGGATCGGGGAGGACGAGCTGCGCCGCCAAGCCGCGCAGTTTCCCGAGGGAGCGCCCTTGCGCAGTGTGCTTCCGCGCCAGCAGTTGCCGCATCTCCACCCCGACCATCTTCTGGAAGAGGCGATGCGGCGCCTGGCCGATTGGCCGCTGCTGCCCGTGGTGAACCGCGCGGACTTTCACAAACTGGAAGGCGTCATAGGCCTGCCGGACATCCTAAAAGCTTACCGCGCGTCCGGTTAAGCTTAGCCCCCCGGGCCGTCGTTGGAAAGATATTGATCGAGGGAATGGAGTTCGCGCGCCAGCTCATCGACCCGATGCTCCAGCAGGTTGCGAATGGAAAGCATGCCGCTGAGCTGGCCGGCGGCGCTGAGGATGGGCAAGTGGCGCACGTGGCGCTCTACCATATGGACCAGCGCATCTTCCTCATGGCTCTCGTCGGTGATGGTCTCGGCGGGAGAAGTCATGACGTCTCCCACCCGCGTGTCCTTGGGATGGCGATGACGCAGGACCACGCGCATCATGACGTCACGTTCGGTAAAGATACCGAGCAAATGGCCTTCCTCGACCACGGCGACTGCGCCCACACCGTGCTCTGCCATGGTTTCAACAGCTTCCAACACCGTCGCACTAGGCGCGACCGCAGCAGCAGGAACACTGGCAATCTTAAGGAGACTCATCGCCGCCCCCTGGCAAGAGAGATTTTCGAGGTTGAACTGAACAGTTGCAATCGACCCTGAAAACGTAAGAGTAATGCGGCAAAAGGCGGAAGTCAAGATGGGCAGGCTCCTGGAGCGCAGGCCGCGGATGGGCAGGCGGGGGTACTGTCCTAATTTGAACGTAGCGCCGGGCTTTACCGGCTGCGGAAAAACTCGTGGCACTGTCATTCTGAGCCCGTTCTTTGGGCGAAGAACCCCTGTAGTTCGCATTGCTCACGGTACCTTGGGAACTACTGAGATCCTTCGCCCCGAGGAAGTACTTCGGGGCTCAGGATGACAGCACGGGTGGTGTCAGCGAAAGAGGATACGCTTGCTCGCTGACTATGGGGGCAATTTTGCGGTTGAGCCCATCACTGCATTTCAGGAGCGTGAGTGGCTTTTAGCTGGATCGACCTCGTCGTTGTTATCGCCTACGTTATCGCCATCACCGCCTTCGGGGCGCGTTTCCGCAAGGGCCAGCGGACGTTGCGCGATTACTTCCTCGGTGGGCGTCGCCTGCCCTGGTGGGCGATTACGCTCTCGATTGTCTGCGCAGAAACCAGCATCCTGACCATCATCAGTACCCCCGGCATCGCCTATCGTTCGAACATGGGCTTCCTTCAGCTTGTCTTTGGGTACCTGATCGCGCGCGTCGTGGTGAGCTTTCTGCTGATCCCGCGCTATTTCGCCGGCGAACTCTACACGGCTTACGAGCTTATCGAGCGCCGTTTCGGGCACGGGCTCCGGCTCTTCACCGCCGGCTTGTTCCTCCTTACCCGCGCGCTCGCCGAGGGCGTGCGCGTTTTTGCCATTTCCCTTGTCATCGCGATCATCTTCAAGACCGGCGTCGCAGCCTCACTGGTGATAATCTTCGTGCTGACCCTCCTCTACACCTTGGAAGGAGGGCTCGCGGCGGTCATCTGGACAGACGTAATCCAACTCACCGTTTACGTCACGGGAACGGTAGTGGCCCTCTTCGTCGCCTTGCACACTCTTCCCGGCGGATGGGGCGAGGTGGTACGCGTGGCGCAAGCGGCGGGCGGCAAGTTCACGGTCTTTAACTTCCACTTTGACTGGAGCCAGCCCTACCTGTTCTGGACGGGGTTGGTGGGTGGCATGTTCCTGAATACTGCGAGCCACGGCACGGACCAGTTGATCGTGCAGCAACTGCTCGCCGCACGCAGCCGCCGCCAGAGCCAGGGCGCGTTGCTGGCAAGCGGCATCGTCGTGCTGCTGCAATTCACCTTGTTCCTGGTGGTGGGAGTTGTGCTCTATGCTTTCTATCGGCACTTTCCTCCCACCGTTCCTTTCAGCCGCCCCGACCAAATTTATCCGACGTTTGTCATCACCCGGCTTCCAGTGGGGCTCTGCGGCCTGCTGACTGCCGCCATTCTCGCGGCCGGTATGGCCAACCTGAGTGCGGCGCTTAATTCCCTGGCATCGAGTTCAGTGATGGATTTCTACAAGCCCTTCGCGCGCCCCCGAGCCGACGACCAGCACTACCTCCGCGTCTCACGCTTGATGACCCTGATTTGGGGCGTGGCGATCATCGCCATCGCCCTCGCGGCACAGTACCTCCAGCGGAGCGCGCTGGAGTTGGCGCTGACAGTGGCCAGCATTCCCTACGGCAGCATGCTGGGAATCTTTTTGCTAGGAATTCTGACCCGTCGTGCCACCAGCCGCGGGGCTCTGGTGGGCGCGCTTTGCGCCCTCGCCACGTTGGCCTATGTGATGCACTTCACTCATATTGCCTGGACGTGGTACGTCGCGATTGGGACCGTGGTAACCTTTGCGGTGGGACTCTTCGTAAGCCTTGCGGAGCCAGCACGCGCCAGTTGAAGATGTTGCAGAAAGACTTGCAGCGGCGACAGTCGACGCGCCACATAGTGTACAGAAGGAAGACGAGAACCCCCCACGGGGGGATGAACTCAAAGCGCCGTTGGGCGAGTTGGTCGCAACCGGGCGCCGGCAATCGGCCGATGCGGATATTGAAATGACCAGACGCAAAGCATTTCCGGCCATTCTACGACTACGGGGCCGTAGCTACAGAAACCAATTGGGTAAGTGCAGTGGAAGGCCCTTAGGGCTTGGCGGACAGCGGCTGCCAGAGCTCAATCTTATTCCCATCCAGGTCATAGAATGCGTGGCCGCGTAAAGCACCTCGGGGTCACGCGGAAACTCGCGG
>JBKQVI010000548.1:0-33112 GCA_052139985.1 Terriglobia bacterium | reverse complement strand
TCCATGGGAACATTGGCTCCGAAACGCACTCAAGAAAGAAATGGCAACCGAGCTAACGGAAATTGCGCCGCCGTTAAAGGAATGCCTCAACGCGCACAACGTCGGACACGTCTGGACCGATTTTCTGAAGGGGCAAACGAGCTGGTCGCGCGTCTGGAGTCTGTTTGTTTTGAACCGATGGGCGGCGCACCACCTGGTAGGCTGACTTAAGAATCCTGCCCGGCGGCAGGTTGAGTTACACCCAATAAACCTATGAATATTCTGGGCATTAACGCATATCACGCCAACGCGTCGGCTGCACTTGTCTGTGACGGCCGATTGATTACGGCCGTCGAGGAAGAACGCTTCAACCGCGTGAAGTACGCAGCAGGCTTCCCCGCAAACGCCGTCCGGCACTGCCTGTCCGAAGCCGGACTGACCATCAAAGATATTGACCACGTCGCCGTTCCCCGGAATCCCTGGGCACGCATTGCCACGAAACTCTTCTACGCCGTCCGCATGCCCCGATTTACTCTCGATCGCTACCGCGCCTTGAAGCACTTCCGCGGAATTCACGAGGATCTCGCCGCCGCATGTGACGTCGATCCGCAGACCATTCGCGCCCAGCACCATCGCGTTGAACATCACGTGGCGCATCTTGCCAGCGCCTTCTTCGTCTCGCCATTCGATCGGGCGGCCGTGCTCTCCACCGACGGCCTGGGCGATTTCGCCAGTACCATGTGGGCGACGGGGGAAGGGAACCACCTGAACGTCCACGGATCGGTGGCGTTTCCACACTCGTTGGGACTCTATTACACGGCCCTCAGTCAGTACCTGGGATTCTGGAAGTTCGGTGACGAATACAAGGTGATGGGGCTGGCCGCGTATGGCGAACCCGCGCACGTCGCGGAACTCCGCCGCGTCGTCAAGGCCGACAACGGCAAAGGGTTCGCGCTCGGCCTCGAATACTTCTGCCACCACCGCACGGGACCGGAAATGACTTGGCAGGAGGACGGCAAGACTCCCGTGCTGGGCCAGCTTTTTTCCCCCTATCTCGAAGAGCGGTTGGGGAAGACCCGGAAAGCGGACGAGCCGGTTGGGAAAAAGCACAAGGACATTGCTGCTTCGATGCAGGCGGTTTTAGAGGAGGCGTATTTCCGGCTGCTGAACAATCTTCACCGCGCAGCCCCTCAAAGCAACGTCTGTTTGGCAGGCGGCGTGGCGTTCAATTGCGTGGCGAATGGCAAGATCTTCGACAACTCGCCGTTTTCGGAGGTCTACGTTCAGCCCGCTGCGGGAGATGCCGGACTTTCAGTTGGGGCCGCTTACTACGTTTATCACCAAGTCCTCGGCCAGCCTCGCAACTTCGTCATGGATCACGCCTACTGGGGACCGCAGTTCAGCTCGGAGGCCATTGCCCAGGCCCTGGAGAGCAGTCAGGTTCGCACCCTGGGCGCTCCGGTGAAGAAGCTTGCCGACGAAGAACTGATGACTCTTACGGCGAAACATCTTGCCGACGGCAAAATCGTTGGCTGGTATCAAGGACGCCAGGAGTGGGGACCTCGCGCGTTGGGGAACAGAAGCATTCTCGTGGACCCTCGCCGCGCCGAGATGAAGGATATCCTGAACCAGCGGATCAAGCACCGGGAGCCCTTCCGGCCGTTCGCTCCTTCCATACTGGAAGAAGCCACCGGGCAATACTTCGAGCGGTCTTATCCCTCTCCCTTCATGAACCTCGCATACTCGGTGCGCCCGGAGAAACGCGCCGCAATTCCCGCGCCGACGCATGTGGATGGAACCGGCCGGCTCCAGACCGTGAGCCGTCAGACCAATCCGCGGTATTGGGCATTGATCAAGGAGTTCGAGAAGCTGACCGGTGTGCCCGTGCTTCTAAATACTTCCTTTAATGAAAATGAGCCCATCGTCTTAACGCCCAAAGAAGCCATTGACTGCTTTCTCCGCACCCGTATGGATGTTTTGGTACTCGGTAATTTCCTGATCGAAAAACCGCCGCTGGCGCCTTCGCCAAAGGAGCAAGTGGCTGCGGGAGAGACCTCGAAGGCCTGATCCGCTCAAGGTCCGCAATGCGAGAAGACCGCGGATTGGAAGCCTGACGAACTGGTGCGCATTCTGCTCCTTAACGAGTATTTTCCGCCCGACACTGCGGCGACTGCCAACATGGCGGCGGCCGTAGTGGATGTGCTCGCCGAACGCCATGAAGTGACCGTGCTGTGCGGTCGGCCTTCTTATGACCCGACTGAGCGGCACCCGTTTTATCTTTTTCGGCGTGACCGTCGTGGGAAGGCAGTGGTGGCGCGCGTGGGCTCGACCACGTTTCCGCGTTTTCGCATGAGACAGCGCATTTGGAACTACCTATCCTTTACAGCTATTCAGATCCCTTCCGTAATGGTCTTAAAGGGTGACGTAGTGTTGGCCATGACGGACCCACCCTTCCAGGGCATTGTCGGTGCTTTTGTCGCTTTTCTTAAGCGGAAACCTTTTGTCTACAATATTCGGGATCTCTATCCCGAGATGGCGGTACTCGGTAATATTGTCCGACCTTCCTGGTGGCTGCGGCTCTGGGAACGCCTGCACCGGTGGGCGCTTCGCCGGGCAAGCCGGGTGATCGTTTTGGGTGAAGACACTCGCGAGCGCATCATCGCCAAAGGTATCGATCCCGCGCGCGTGGTGGTGGTCCGCGACGGCGCTCGCCCGGTCCCGCGCGTTGCAACCCCTGACCATCCCGTGACCCACCAGGTTCGCAGCGGTTTTGGGTTTGTGGTGCTTCATGCCGGCAACCTCGGTTTTTACGGAGCGTGGGAAACCGTGATCAAGTCGGCTGAAATGCTGGATCACGACGACGCGGGTTTTGTCTTTGTGGGTGAAGGAGCCCAACGCGCCCAGGTTGAAGCCGCTGCTCGAGGCAACAGCAAAGTCAAGTTCCAGCCTTTCCGTCCCGCTGAGCAAGTCCCCTACGTTCTCGCTGCCGGAGACTTGCATCTGGTGACGATTAAGCGCGGGTTGGAGGGCGTGGTAGTCCCGAGCAAGCTCTATTCGATTCTGGCGGCAGGCAAGCCGATTCTGGCACTGGCGCCGGAAGGAAGCGATGTGGCCCGCGTGGTTATGCGTGCCGGCTGCGGAGTGGTTGTCGATCCCGACGATCCCGCTGCGCTCGCGGCGGTTGTGCAAGAACTTTCGCATGATCGCGAGCGCGTGGCCAAGATGGGCAATCTCGCATTTCAGGCTGCCGGAGAGTTCGCGCGCGACAAAGAACTTCAGCGCTTCCGGCAGATCATAGAAGATGTGGCTTAACGAAGCGGTAGAAGTGTCTTAAGGAGGAGCAATGCTGGGCGGAGTGTTAACGTTCGCGGTAGCTTTTGCGACTTCTTGTAGCTTAACGGTTCCCATCCGGCGGATGGCTCTTCACTGGGGGATCGTTGATGTCCCCAACGCCCGCAAGATTCACCGCAGCCCCATTCCCTTACTGGGTGGCGTGGCGATTTACTGCGGTACAGTTCTTGCCATCGCAGGGTTTGTCGAGAGTCGCGCACGGGGCCAAGTCGCCGGCATTCTCGCGGCTTCCACTTTGCTACTGGTTGTCGGTATCCTGGACGACCGCCACCTGCTTCATCATCAGGTCAAGCTATTCGTCGCCATGCCCTTGGCGGCGCTGACGCTTGTCGCGCTGGGAGTCAAAACTCACGTGGGCTCCGCTATCTTGCCGGGCCGTGCGGGTTCCATTCTTGACGTTGGCCTCACGCTGTTCTGGGTGGTCGGAATCACTGCCGCCTACAACATTTTCGATCACATGGACGGCCTCGCCAGCGGGGTCACGGCCATCGCCTCATTGTTCTTTACGATCCTCGCCATTCGCGACGGCCAGGTTTTGGTGGCGACCTTGGGCGCCGCTCTCCTGGGCGGTTCTTTGGGGTTTCTGATCTGGAATTTCAACCCCGCCAAGATCTTCATGGGCGATGGCGGCGCGATGTTTCTGGGTTTCATGGTGGCCACCTTGGGCCTCAAGCTGCGCCTACACGGTGTGCCGGAAACCACCAGTTGGATGATTCCCGTCCTGTTTCTGATTGTCCCCATTTTCGACACCACGCTCGTTTCCATCTCGCGAACTCGTCGCGGACTGATTCCCTTTGCCAGTCCCGGCAAGGATCACACTGCGCACCGTTTGGCGAACGTGGGGCTCGGCCAGCGTGGAGCCGTCCTGGCGCTCTACGCAGTCGGAATCGCTTCCGGCTCGCTGGCCTTGCTCGTTTACGGAAGTCGCGCGACTTTCGCCTACTCCTTGGCCGTCATTGTGACGCTCGTTGCGCTGGCGGCGGTGGTTTGGCTGGAGCGGTTTCCCTACGAGCGCCAAAGTAAGGCCTAATGTCGAGGCGGCTTTACGCCGCCATTTGGTCAACCTCGGAGAGGTTGAATGTCATTAGCCGTGGGTGAAACCCACGGATGGGAACTTCCAGCAAAAACAGATATCGACCCCGAAGGGGTCGAACCCCTTCTCGACCTCATCCGCGCCCGACCAGATTCAACCCCTTCGGGGTTGGTATATCGTCGGGGCGCGTCGTTCCGTGGGTTTCACCCACGGCTAATGATATTGTTCCCCTGCGGGGAACAGGGAGCGGCAGGCGCATTGGGTGAGGCGAGAAGCGCGATTACGCGGAATCTTCCGCGGTTTGCAGGATTGTTGCGCAGGTAGCCCCCAAGCCATTATCATGTATCATCTCGCTCTGGCGGGAAATATTGGGTTATACTGAAGAACCTTGCCTTCTCCGGCTCCTCAGGTGCGGGGAATTGCATGGAAGCGACACAAGAACCTGACCGTACGTACGGCGGTGCAAATCAGCGCATGAGGATGCTTGGTTAGGCGTCAACACTCCCAAGGGCAAATCGCGGTCATCGGCGGCTCGGCGGCAGGCCTGTTTACGGCCTATAGGCTCGCCTGCGCCGGTTGCGACACACGGGTTTTTGAAGGGCAGGAACGTTTTGACTCGGCCCCGCGCACGCTGATTGTCACGGACCGCGTGCGGGAAATTCTTGGGACGATTGTGGATAAAGCAGTAGTCCACGAGATTCGCCGATTCGAACTGTACACCGATGGCCGTGTCGCGAAAATCGCGCTGCGCCGTCCGGACCTGGTGATCGAGCGCAGCGTGCTCATCCAAGAGTTGGCTACGGCGGCGGTAGGGTCGGGTGCCCGTGTCGAGTTCGGGCAAAAAGTCATTTCTCTTGAGCCGCGCGGCCCCACTTTGACGCTGACGATGCAGCGCATGCAGGGTGGGAGCACCGAGGACACGCAGTTTCGCACCGTCGTCGCTGCGGACGGCGCTGTCAGCCGCGTAGCGCAGTCGGCGGGATGGCCGAAGCCGCGCACGGTCCCCTTGGTACAGACCATTGTGGATTTGCCCAAGGGAATGGCGCCGGACACGGTGCGCGTGTGGTTCATCCCCGACGACACGCCTTATTTCTACTGGCTCATTCCGCACTCACCCACCGAGGGTGTCGTCGGGCTGATCGGCGAAGACGGACTCGACACCCGCGCGGTTCTGGACCGATTCCTCGACAAGCACAACCTCACGCCCCGCGGATTCCAGGGTGCGCGTATTCCCGTCTACACCGGCTGGATTCCCGTCCGCCGCCAATTGCCGGGCGGTGACGTCTATCTGGTGGGCGACGCTGCCGGCCACGTCAAGGTGACGACGGTGGGCGGCATTGTCACCGGATTCCGCGGCGCCTTGGGCGTGGCGGACGCCATCCTGAATGGCGGTTCCAGCCGCAAGCTGCACGCCCTTCGCTTGGAACTCAACACCCACCTGCTCATCCGCAAGCTGATTCACGGATTCACCCAGGCGCACTACTCGCACCTGGTGGACATCCTGAATTCCCGCGCCCGCCAGGATCTGGAAGCCCACACCCGCGACGAGCCCGGTAGCCTCCTGCTTCGCCTCTGCCTGCACCAACCCCGCATGTTACTTCTGGGCCTTCGCGCCCTGATAACCGGCGGCGCCTTCCTGCGTCAAAACCCCAGCTAACAACCCCCAATATCAACCACCAAGACACCAAGCTAACCCACCGGAATTCTCACCACCAAGACACCAAGCGAACCTATGCGAGGGGAAGAAATAGCAAAGGCGCTCGGACAATTCCCCTTTTGTTTCTTGGTGCCTTTGCGCCTTGGTGGTGAATCCCTCCGCCCAACTCCCCGGTAATCCCTTACGGAGGACTACATAGCCTCGGCGTGAGGACGGTCAGCCGGTGCCCCCGTGTCCCGTGTCCCGAAGCCCGTGCCCCGGCCAGTGGTGTCTTTGTGCCTTGGTGGTGACCCTACCCCGGCCAAAATCCCCTCGCACATTCAATAAGAGTTATATTGCTGCCGCACGCGCAAGCGCCGACGCCAAGGGCCCCGAGTGGCCAAGGCGCCGAGGACGTAGCCCGCGCACCATCGCAATCCCCCGGGTCCTGAGCTCGAGTCCGCCCGGATCCCATAACTATTTAGATATTATTGCTGTTCCCCGGGGCGCAGTGCGCTAGAGACAGTCGGGCAAAATGCCCATGTTGTTGCGATCTCCGCGTACGAGAACCGACTTCCATTGAGTAGTTACATAATATTAACTTGTTATGTACTTGCCGTGCACCAGGAAGTAGGACACAATACGCGCTCTACAGTGTTAGTTCAAGCGCGAAAATTGGACTGCCCTTGAGTACTTAAGTATTATTGTCACGGTTTGCACTCGGCGCGAGTAAAGAAGTGAGATGCCATACTCGTCTTGATAGAGTAAATGGGAGTGTGTGGTTCGGGTGCTGTTGAGTAGTTTAATAGTATTGACGTAGATGGTACTTGACGCGCGCCAGAAAAGCGGCGACAATCCGCCTCGGGTAGTCTTACCCTAAATGCACGGATTTCACGCACGATGCCGAGACGTTAATTTGACAAAACTCAGATACCCGCCGGACGCAAGACCGTCAGCCCCCGATCCCTGCGCGGGTGTTGCCGGAGCTTGGCAGTCGAACAAAATAGGCTAGTGTGGTATGGACTTCGCGGCCGTGACTTCGAGACGGGCAGGATGCCCGTGCCACGAGATTGGATGAAACGGGTAAACGGATAACGAGTTCCTCTCGTCGGGGGAGATATCCAAGGAGCAGACCATGAGCGCCAAGAAGAGTTGGTTTTATAAGCTGTCCATCGCTGCGGCGGTTTTCGGCCTGGTGGCAATCTCTTCGGTTTTGATTACTGGGGAACCTGCCTCGCAAACTGCCTCTCCACATCACGTCGGGATGGTGGAGGATTGGAGTTCCCACCGCTTGGTTTTCTCCAACCCCGGCACCTACGAGCAGGTGAAAAACAATCCGGAAGCGTACTCGCGCTGGCTCAAAATCCAGTACGATACGCGCTACATCTTGCAACAGACGAAGCGCAGCACCGGAGTGAAACCACTCATCGACGGGCGAATTGCCGACGTGGGCTCAGTGATTGCCGGCAAGGGCCTACTGCGCATGCCGGTCCCTCTCGCGCTGAATCGGATGAAGGGGAATAAGGGCATAAAACAGGATTGGGACGAGACGATGCTCGCCGACGGGCAGGTGCAACCGAACATGTATCCTGCCAAGTATTCGTTTAGCACCACCACCGCCAGTTGCGCGAGCGATTTTGTCGTTTACCCAACAGGCGTCGCGGGCACGGCAACCACAGCCAACGTCGTTGCCTACTACAATCTTTATACTACTGGGTGCAGCGGCACTGTTCCGGCGGTGAATTGGGCTTATAACACAGGCGCCATGGTGACGACCTCTCCCGTACTCTCGCTGGATGGCACGCAGGTGGCCTTTATCCAGGTCAGCGGCACGGCAGCAAGCTTGGTTCTCATGAAGTGGGCGCAGACTCCGGCCACTATTACGACGTTAGTCGGAAACCTAAATGCCACCAACAACAGCACAACTCCAGGGGTAACCCTTACGACGGGAACCTTTTCGGCATCGGACGTAGGAGCCCGAATCTCCGACACAACAACCTCTGGAGATATAGCGACGGGGGTTACCATCACCAGCGTACTAAGCAGCACCACAGCCCTTCTGTCGACGGCCCCGACGACCGCCACAGCCCAGCATTTGACCATCAGCGCCGAGACGCTTGCCGCGCCCGGCGTCCCGCCGACGGTCGCGGCTGCGAGTTACCATGCCTGTACCGCGCCTTGCATGACCACCATCGCGTTCAGCGGTTCACACAATGACACGTATTCGTCGCCGTACTACGATTACATTCATGATGCGATTTACGTCGGCGACAACAGCGGCAATCTCCAAAAGTTCACTCCAGTCTTCGGAACTGGAACTCCCGCCGTGGGCACACCGGTTTCGCTCAATACCGCCCCTTACGATATCGCTTCGCCTGTTTATGATTCCACCTCGGGGTGCGTCTTCGTGGGCGACACTGAGGGTTACTTTTACGTGGTAAATTCCGGGGTCGCTGGGACTGTGTGCACCAGCACTTCTTTTGCCAAATGGGGCACGTCGGCAATCTTGGGGAACGGGGCCGCGCTTGAGGGGATTTTCGATGCTCCCCTCGTGGACTCTACGGTCGGAATGGCGTATGCCTTCGTCACAGACAGCGCCCACAATGGCACCTGTGCTGCCGGGGACAACTGCGTCTACCAGTTTAAAGTTAGCGGTTATACCGCAGGCAGCACTGGCACTGTTGCAATCAATAATGAAGAGGCATTGGGGGCGGGGGCCGCCGGCTACAACATCTACGACGGCACCTTTGACAATGTGTACTACAGCTCGACGGGCGGTACGGCAGGGGACCTTTGGGTCATGGGAAACACCGGCGCGGCTGGCGGTAACCTGTACCGCATACTCTTCACCACTGGTAGCGCCTTCAGCAGCATATCGGCGGCCATTAGCGGCCTCACCGACACTACCGCCGGCCATTACGCGTGGGCATCTCCCATTACCGAATTCTGCAACAACGGTGCAAGCGCATGCACCGCCAGCACAGCGGCCACCACCGCAGGCACAGACTATATTTACTTCAGTGTCGATAGATTGGCCACAGCAATTAGCGGTGGTTGTGGTACCGCTAGTGGAGACGGATGCCTCTTGGGCTATTCAATCGACACTCCAGCAAGTGCCCCCACCCGTGTCGGCGACACGCAGTTTACAACTGCTGGTACACCTGGCTGCTGGACGACGGGTGGGATTATCGTCGACAACGCTGTGGCATCAGGCACCTTGGCAGGCGCTTCCCAGATTTACTTGTACGCATTGGAGGCCAACGGCGCCGGTGGTCCGACCGCTGGAACGTATGCCAGCGCCAATTGCACTAATGCTGATACGAATACTCCAAGCGTCTATCAGGAGTCGCAATCGGCACCATAAAGGGAGTGGCGAGTTGTGAAGTGGGAGTACCGAACAAGTCGCTCAGCGCTTGGGGGCGAGGCAGCGGCAGGAACTCTGGCGGGCGGCCTGTTGCGAGGAGTGCAGCACTGGTTGGGCGCGATAGAGTTTTGCGTCAAGATGCCAGCTTATACGCCACGACCCAATGACTCCCGAGCATTGGGTGCTGTCTTAGTTTGAGCGCAACGCTGCCATCTTGGTGGCTCCTGTGTCGGCTGGAAGTCGGCGTTACGGGCCAAATTAGGACAGCACTATGAATTGGGAAGCAGGTTTGCTCTGCCCGGTCAATGGGACCTGTTTCTCGTTGCACGATGTTTCTTAGTCGGAGGTTATCAGGATGAGGCAGCGAGAAGAGACCGAACGGAACGCTAGTCCCTCGGAGACTCGGCAGGCGGTGCGAAAGCCCTACCGGAAACCGGCAGTGCGCTACGAGCGGGTCTTTGAAACCAGCGCGCTGAGCTGCGGCAAGATACAGACCACTCAAGGACAGTGCGCGCACAACAGAAAAACATCATGAGCAGCGCGGCCTCACCTTGTGGTGGCATGTCCATACTGTCCATGTCCGGACACGGGCAAGCTGCCCGTGCCACGTCTTGCGATTCAAACCCAGAAACAGTTGGATGTGAATTGGCGGTGGAGGTGCTCCGCTCTTTCGGGGAACTGCGCTTCCGCGCCAATGGTTCCAGCATGTTGCCCGCGATTTGGCCGGGCGATACCCTTCATGTGAGCCAGGAAGGCGCTACCGAAGCTCTTCCCGGCGAAATCGTCTTATTTGAACGCGGGGGCAGGCTGGTTGCGCACCGCGTAGTAGAAGTCCGGCGTCCGGCGTCCGGCGCCCGAAGTCGGAAGGCAGGAGATAGAAGCGAGAAGTTAGAAGCTAGGAGTCAGGAGCAAGAACAAATCACAAATTGCGGATCCCTAACCCCGAATCCCGAACCCCTAATCCCTATCTTGCAGCAAATCACAAATCGCAAATCACAAATCGCAAATGCCGTGTCCCGCGTCCCGTGCCCCGGGTCCCGGGTCCAACTCGTGACTCGCGGCGACAGCTTGGGCCGAAACGACCCTCCCATTTCCCGCCACGAGTTGTTGGGCCGAGTTGTTGCCATCGAGCGCGGCTCGCGCCATCTGAGCCCTCGCCGGACGTCTTGGCAGAGAATCGGGGCTGCAATTCTGTCGCGGTCGGAATTCTGTACGAGGGTGGTTTTGGGACTTCGATTAGCGGGGTTAGGGATTAGGGCGGAACAACCGGAATACGGGAAACGGGACCGGGGGTTGGGGACAACACTGTTCACTTGGCGCGCGTTTTAAAATGCACTTGCGCAACGCGCCTTGAGTGCGGTCGCAGCAGCTACCGCCTTTCCTCCGCCACCTCTTGCCCCTTGGTCGTATGAACCGAAGGCGGACTGCGGTAGCTGCTGCTACCGCAGTCCAAGGCGGGCTTCGACCGCAATGTGAAGAGCCGGGATTCGGGGTTAGGGAATCGGCAATCGGTGTTCGGACTTCGGACCCCGGACTGCCGTTTCCTGACTCCTGACGTTTCCTGTATACAAAAACGTATACTCACGACCTCGCTTGTGCTATAGTATGACTCATGAAGGTCGCTAACCGCACTCCAATCGTACGAATCAGTCCTCGATCCCACGATCTGTTGCGCCAGATAGCGGAGGATGAACGGCAGTCCATGCAATCGGTTCTCGACAGGGCACTGGAACGCTATCGGCGGGAGAAATTCTTGCGCGCAGCCAACGCCGATTTTGAAGCACTTAGAGATGACCCGCGAGCATGGAAGGAAGAACTTCGCGAACGGGAGCTTTGGGAGCAAACCTCGGCTGACGGGCTGGCAAAGGAATGACTACGTCTGCGCCGTTGCGGGGAGAGGTTTGGGATCTCAACCTCGACCCGACGATAGGCCACGAACAGGCGGGAAGCAGGCCCGCCCTCATTCTATCGGCGGATATTTTCAACGAAGGCCCGGCGGACTTGGTGGTGGTTGTCCCCGTCACACGGACAGAGAGAAAGATACGCTGGCACGTGCCGATAAAACCTCCCGAGGGCGGCCTTGTGGCGGAGAGCTTTATCCAGTGTGAAAATGTACGCTCCGTCTCGAAGCAAAGGGTAAAACGCTTGCGAGGCCGGGTATCAGAGAACACCTTGCAGCAGGTCGAAGATCGGGTAAGAATCCTGCTGGCCCTTTAACGGACTAGGGAGCAGCTAAATTCGGGACACGGGGCGGAAGAGCGGGGTATGGGACAAGGGACACGGGACAGGGGACACGAGATTGCAGTTCTTTCTGACTCCTGACTTCTGACTTCTCTGCAAGATTCCATTCTTTTTTCAGGGCACAGGGTGTACTACAATCGAGTTCTCGCAACCTTCGCCCAAAGAGAGGGCGGGGGATTCGTGTACTTGTAGCGCCGCCCTTTAGGGCGGCACATGCCGGGGGCTAAGGCCCGGCTCTACAACGATGCTGGCGCCTACATTGACTACCGTTCACGAACTGACCCTTGACATCGGTTCGATGCCGATCCTTGTCCGTACGGAGAGCGCCGAATTCGCCCAAATGCTCGCGGACCGGTACGGCGAGTTTGTGGCTAAAGAGGCGCCAGTCGCTATGGTCGATCTTGACATCAGGCTAGAACAGCCGGGAGACGGGACGCGGGGCACGGGACACGGGAAAGACGAAAAGACGGGATACGGGACACGGGACACGGGACGTGAGGATCGGGATTCGGGATTCGGGATTAGGGGTTCGGGAATCGGACTTCAGACTCCAGACTTCGGACTCCGGACCCCGAATCCCGAAACCCTAACCCCTAACCCCGAATCCCGAATCCCTGACCCCGACGCTGACCTGAGCGTGCGCCGTGAGTCGGGCCGCTGGGTGATGGAGCGCGGAGACTTCCGCGCGGAGTGGGACCCGGAATGCCGACGGGGTTGGGTACGCCAGACCGCGAACCCTTACTCGATCGATGGAGTGCTGCGCGTTCTCCACTCGCTCATTCTGGCGCGCGAAGGCGGCTTCCTGGTACATGCGGCCAGCGCCGTCCGCAGCGGTCGCGCATTCGTGTTTGCGGGAGTTTCCGGCACCGGGAAAACCACGATTTCGCGGCTCGCTCCGGCGGACGTGACGCTGCTTACGGACGAGATATCTTACATCCGGCACAGCCGGGATACGGGATTCGGGACACGGGACACGGGAGTGCGGAGCCCTGAGTCGGGAGTCAGGAGTCGGAAGCCAGAAGTTAGGAGTGAGGAGTCAGGAGCGAAGGCAGAATCGCAGATCTCAAATCTCAGATCTCAAATCGCACATCCTCAGTCACCCATCACAAATTGCGAATTCCGAACCCCGAATTCCGAATCCCGAATCCCTAATCCCGAACTCCGAATCCCGAATCCCGAATCCCTGACCCGCAATTCCGAATCCCGAATCCCGAACGGCGATTCCCGTGTCCCGCACCCCGTGTCCCTTGCCCCGTGTGCCGAACATCTGATACCTGGCACCCGGCACCTGGCACCTGCTTTCTCCGCCTTCGGCACTCCTTTTGCCGGGGAACTGGCTCGCATCGGACAGAAGGTGCAGGCGCCGCTGGCCACGCTGTTCCTACTCCAGCAGGGTCCGGAAAACCGGATCGAACCCGTGAGCGACGGTCAGGCCGTGAGAGAACTGATGCGGCATGTGCTCTTCTTTGCGCACGACCAGGAATTGGTGGGAATGATTTTCCAGACCGTCTGCGATTTTGTCCGGCGCGTGCCCGTCCGCCGTCTGGTGTTTACGAAGGACGCCAGCGTGTGGGAGTTGATTGGATAAGAGAAATTGGGAACTAGAAACTGGAAATTAGAAACTGGAAACTAGAGATCGGAAACTGGCCGCCAGGCGTGAGGATGTCGACTCTCGGTACCTTACCTTCAGGCTCCCGACTACTGGCTCCTGACTTCTAACTCCTTGGAGTTGATTGATGCCCCCGCTTTACATTGCTCGAAGCCGTGAAATCGCCGCGCGTGAGCTGGATGGCGAAATGATGATCATGTCCGCCCGCGATTCGACGCTCTTCAACCTGAACGAGTTGGGTACGCTCATCTGGCAGGCGGCGGACGGGGCGACATCGCTCGAAGACATCGTTGCGCAGAAGGTCTGCGCTGAATACGAGGTGGAGCCGGCGGCCGCACTTCAGGACGCGGAGGTCTTCGTTCGAGAACTGGCGGAGCGGGGAATTCTGCGGCTCTCCGAGACGCCGATTGTTGGTTGAAGGACACGGAGCGTGGCAGGGCCATCTTGGCCATGAAATAACTGGTAGCGCGGACCTACAAAACAGGTCCGCGCTACAACTGTTACCTTCCGATCACCCGATCGCCGCCCCGGCTGCGGCATCAAGGAGTACCGATGGGCACTCTGATGCAGGAAATGAACGAACGGGCGCTCAAGGCGGGCGTGCCATTGGGCGTGCAGTTCGATGTGACGTACCGCTGCAACGAGCGTTGCGTCCACTGCTACCTGGACCACGACGATCACGGTGAGATGTCCGCCGCCGAGATCATGGACGTGCTCGACCAACTCGCCGAGGCCGGCACTTTCTTCCTCACCTTCAGCGGCGGCGAAGTCTTCATGCGCATGGACTTCTTCCGCATCCTCGAATACGCCCGGTCACTGCTCTTCTGCGTCAAGATTAAAACCACCGCCTCCATGGTTCGCGAGAAAGAGGCGGACCGGCTGCGTGAATTGGGACTGGATTCGGTGCAGGTCAGCATTTACTCGCACCGGCCGGAAGTGCACGACGCCATCACCAAGCTGCCGGGATCGCTGAAACGCTCGCTGGCCGGGCTGCGGTTGCTGCGCGAGCGCGGCGTGAGGACGATCATCGCCAACGTGCTAATGCGGCAGAACCTGCAAGACTACCCCGGGGTGGTGGCGCTGGCCAAGGAATTGGGAGCTACCTATACGATCGATCCCACGATCACGCCCATGATGGACGGCGACCGCTCCATTCTCAACCTGGGTATCGACCAGACGGACCTGCGGGAAGTATTCCGCACCCCGGAGCTTGTCGGCAACGTGGAGGAATTCTGCGCTTCGCCCCCCGCCGTGGGTGAGGACGACCGCGATGGCCTGCCGTGCAGCGCCAGCCACACCTTCTGCTACGTTTCGCCGTACGGAGACGTTTACCCCTGCGTGCAATTCCCGCTGCCCACCGGCAACCTGCGCGAGCGGAGCTTCCGGGATATCTGGCAGTACTCCCCGCAAATGAACGACGTTCGGTCCATCCGCGGCCGCGACCTGCCCACCTGCTCGAGCTGCTCGCACCTGGGCACCTGCACCCGCTGCCCGGGATTGGCCTACATGGAGGGCAACATGCGTGGGCCATCGTCGCAGGACTGCGAAAAGTCGTTCGCCCGCACCGGTATTCCCTCCGCCAATATGCTGGCCAAAGCCGCCGCGGGCAAGAGTGTCTCGGGCGGCGCGCGTCTGGTCCAGATCGGCGGCTTGCAACAGCCCGCCGCTCCCGACTTGCTGTTGGTCAAATAGGGCCCTACCTTGCTCGCAACATCCTGCAAATCATTGTAGAGGCGGCTTTACGCCGCCATGTGGCGAGGTAAACTCGCCGCTACAGGTCATTTCGAGGAAAAGCGAAACCGCTGCCGCAAGTGACTTAAGCCCGCCGACAGAAAAAGCCAGGACCATTTGCAGGTTAGGCGCAGCGGGCGCAGCAGATAGTAAAAAAGGTCCAGAGACGCGGGCAGATGGAAGAACATCTCGTCGGCCTGCCTGGCGACGAAGAACATCTCCAGGAACCAGCGCAGTTTTTCGGAGCGGCGCTTCAAGAGCTGGGGGTAGAAGAGCGGCGCGCTCCATGCTTCCGAGCTTTTGAGGGAATGTGGAAAGAGCTGGACGCCGGCTGGAAGCGCGACGGCAGGAAAGTTGGCAGGCGCCGGTGTGCCGTACAGCGCTGAACACGCCGCCAGCGTCGATCCCACCACGAAGTCGAGATCAAACCGCGTGGCTTTCTGTTGTACCGTATGCCAATCGATGGATGCCGAAACGCATAGATCGTGGATGTCCGCGACCCATTTGAGCGTTTGCCACCGGTGATAGGCAGCATGGCCCGCTAAGTAAAGAAACTGCCACTCAGGAGTCGGGTTGTAGGCGGGCGTACCGAAAAACTCGCGTGGACGAGCTTGCGACCACAGGTCCAGCGTGGCGTCCGCGTCGTGGGACGAGTGCGGGAAGAGCGTCCAGTGAAGCTCCAGAAAGTAAGCAAGGTCGCCCTTCTGAGTTACCAAGGGACAATCGGCGCTGGTACGGAACTGGTGGTTGACGAAGAAATCTTCCGCGAACGGACTCGTATAACCCTGGGCGAGAAGAACACGGCGGGCGCGAAGCGCATCGCTCGCGGGAACAAAGATGTCGATGTCATAACAGACGCGACAGGCCGGATCGCCATAAAGCAACTCGGCGAGGGCTACGCCCTTGAGGGGCATAACCCGCATGCCAGCCTCTCCCAGGAAGTGAAGCACGCGCGACAGCTCGGCGGCAAAAAGCATGTTGCGAATGGCATTGACGCGGAAAGCGGCCTTGAGCTTGGCCTGCACTTCTTTGGGGACGCCCTGAAACTGCAAGGTCTGCAGACTGCGATAGATTAATGGGAGGACTTGATGCTCTTCGGCTCGCCGCATGAGGGCGTCCCAGCGAAGAGAATCTGCCAGCAACCCCAATGCCCGCGACTGCACATCCGGTGGGAGCTGCCCGCGTGCCAGCAATAGGCACAATTCATCTTCCGGAGCCAAACCCGCGAGCATGATTCCTCAGAAATGGCAGAGCGTGCCGGTAATGTTGGCCCCTGCGGACGTCCCCCTCTACCGCCGCCCTGACAGCGCAGCCATCAATCTATCACTTCCGCCGCTCAGCCACAAAGCCTGGACGGAGTCGTTAAGTGCTGACAGATGCAAAAATACGGACATCCAATTCTCGTTTGGCCGAATGACTTAGGCTGCACTTTCTGGAGGGCATTGCTTTTGCCTCACGAGCTGCAAACTACCCTCCGCGCACCTCCAGATTATCCGCCTAAACTATTCCCCTCTCTGGTAGTGTCCTAATTTGGACGTAGCGCCGCCCTTTAGGACGGCATCTGCCGGGCTCAAAAGGCTGCGGAAAAAACCTGGATAGGCGACGTAGCGGCGACTTTACGTCGCCATAACATCAATCCCCGCAACGTGCGAATGGCGGGGTGAATCCGCCGCTACACGTTTTTCCGCAGCCTCTCAAGCCCGGCGCTACACCCGAAATTAGGACATCACCTCCTCTCTCACCGGCGTGCCGGGAGACATGCAAGCCGGTGTATACTGCCAACGCCGGACTCGGGGTCGCCGGTGTCATCCCTTACTCTACCTCTGGAGGCGAAACCTTGCGCCGCGCGGCAGTGAAAACGCTTGTCCTGACTTCAGTCCTGACTTCTCTTGCGCTACGTCTGCCCAACGACCATCTTGCACTTCAGCCCTATCCAGGGACAGGCATGTTCCTGATGCTTTCCGATATTCACTTCGACCCTTATGCCGACCCCGCGATCGTGCGAGAGCTTGGGGCAATTCCGAAGGACGGATGCGCGACCCCCGCTTCCAGCACGTATTCGAAATTTGGCAGCGACACGAACTATCCTCTCTTGAAGTCGGCGCTGGACGGTGTGGCTGCAACGGCCGCCGAAAATCGTATCCACTACGACTACGCGATCGTCACGGGTGACTTCCTGGCGCACGGTTTTGACGGACGCTACCGCCAGTGTGTAGGAGGCGGTGACGAAGCCTATCGCAAGTTCGCTAGGGACACGGTTAGCTTCGTCGACCGCATGATTGCGAAAGCCCTGCCCGGAGTGCCGGTTTTCGCCGCGCTCGGAAACAACGATTCGGACCGCGGAGATTACGAGCGCCCCACCAGCTTCTTTCTCCAGAGCGTGGGGCGGGACTGGAGCACTGAGTGGGGGAGCGTCTCGGCCTCGACGCGGGAAATGGCACTGGCGTCGTTCGAGAGGGCAGGGAATTATGCCGTGCCCGATCCCGGCGCTCCGAAGCACGAGTTCGTGATTTTGAACAGTAACCTCTGGGCGGCCCGCAATGCCCAAGCTTGTAGTGAATCCGATCCCGATCCCGGGGGACAGTTCCGATGGCTGCAAGATGCTTTGGGCCGGATCAAGCACGCGGGGGGCACCGCCACTTTAATCATGCACATCCTACCCGGCATCGACGCGCTACGGTCTTCGATGGGCCAGCCGCAATCGCTGTGGACCGATCGCTGCACGGAAAAGTTCATCGCAGAACTAACTGAATTCGGCGGGGTGGTCGAACAGGTTTATGCGGGCCATATTCACCGCGACGACTTCCGCCTCCTTCCAGACCGTGAGGGAAGACCCCTCTTACCCATTCACGTCGTTCCATCCGTCAGCCCCGTCTACTTCAATAACCCCGCCGTGGAAATTGGCTGGTACGACAAAGGTGACGGCGACCTCAGGGATTACGCGCCGTTGTACTTGGATCTCGCCGACGCGAACCCCACCTGGACAACGGAGTATATTTTCTCGCGCGCGTACGCCCGCCCACGGCCCAATATTGATGCGCTGAAGCAATTGACCTTGGCGATTCACCAGGGGAGTCCCGGGGCCGGCGTGGGCGAACAGTACGCAAATCACTATGGCGCGGGCGTGCGCATATTTCTGACTCCGGATACTTGGTCAAATTACTCCTGCGCGCAAACGGAAATTGCGCCCACCCGCTTCGCCCAGTGCAAGCGCGCCGCAGCCAACCCGAAGCCTTGACTCGGAGGCCCGGTTGTATTATGCATACAGCGTTCACCGCGAGTGGAGTAGGCGGGACAATTAGTCTGTGGCTTCTTACGGCGCCAACCAGCTCATAACGGCCCGTGGTCCCACCTACCTTGCACGCACCGATGGTTGTTGCCGAAACTCTAATCGTCAGAGTCAACCTTGATGTTATCGTGATAGCTTGCGCGAACCGGACGACGGAGAAAAACTAACCGCAGCGAATTCGAGGCCCTCATGCTTGACGCATTACTTGTGCATCGTTTGCATTTTGCTTACACGGTGACGTTCCATTACTTGTTTCCGCAGCTCACCATGGGGTTGGCGTTGCTCATCGTGATTTTGAAAACGTTGGCGCTGCGCACGGGTGACGAACATTACAACGAAGCTGCGCGCTTCTGGGCGCACATCTTCGGCATCAACTTCGCGATGGGAGTGGTAACGGGAATCCCCATGGAGTTTCAGTTCGGCACCAATTGGGCTCAATTCTCGCGCGCTGCCGGTGGGGTGATTGGGCAAACGTTGGCGATGGAAGGCGTGTTCTCTTTCTTTCTGGAATCGAGTTTCCTGGGTCTGTTTCTTTTCGGCGAAAAGCGCCTGGGCCCGCGCGGCCATTGGTGGGCGGCCTTCATGGTTTTCCTGGGCTCGTGGCTTTCGGGTTACCTCATCGTGGCCACGGACGCATGGATGCAACACCCGGTGGCCTATCAATTAGGACCGCACGGCGAAATCATGCTCGCGAGTTTCTGGGGCCTGTTGCTTAATCCGTGGGCGCTCTGGCAGTATGCCCACAACATGAGCGGCGCAGTCATTACCGGGGCGTTTGTCATGGCCGCGATCGGAGCATTTTATTTGCTGACGAAACAGTTCCAGACTCATGCGAAGACTTTCGTGCGTGTGGGCGTGATCGCGGGTCTGGTGGCCACACTGTTACAGTTGATACCCACAGGCGACGCGCAAGGCCGCATGTTGGCTGCTCACCAACCTGTCACGCTGGCTGCCATGGAAGGCATGTTCGAGACGCAACGGGGCGCGCCGATTGCCATCGTCGGGCAGCCCGACTTGCAGAACCGGCGCTTGGATAATCCCCTCGTAGTGCCGCGCATGCTGAGTTTTCTCACCTACCGGCGCTGGACGTCGGAGGTGAAGGGGCTTGACGCTTTCCCGCAGCAGGACTGGCCCGACAACATTCCGCTACTCTATTACAGCTACCACATCATGGTAGGGCTCGGCACCATCTTCATCGCGATTATGCTGCTGGCGGCGTGGAAGCTGCGACGCGGGACGCTCTATGATTCTCGGGGCATGCTCTGGGTGCTGATGCTGTCGCTGCCGTTTCCTTACATCGCTAACACGGCCGGTTGGATGACGGCGGAATTCGGCCGCCAGCCGTGGCTGATTTACGGCCTCATGCGCACTCAAGCCGGCATCTCACCGCAGGTCTCTTCGGGCAATGTCTGGTTCACCCTGATTGGCTTTATGGGCATGTACACAGTGTTGAGCATGCTGTTTCTATTCCTGGTCTATCGGGTTATCGAGAAGGGGCCGGAGCCGGCGGTAAGCGGTAGGCAGTAGGCAGAAAGCGGGGAGCGCATACATGCAAACAATTTGGTTCTGTCTTGTGGCAATCATGATCGCGATGTACGTGGTGCTGGACGGATTCGACCTCGGTGCGGGCGCGATTCACCTGTGGGTGGCAAAGGACGATGGGGAGCGGCAGCAGGTTATTCGTTCCATTGGTCCGGTGTGGGACGGCAACGAGGTCTGGCTGCTCGCGGCGGGAGGGACCCTCTACTTTGCCTTTCCGGCTCTCTACGCCTCCAGCTTCAGCGGTTTCTACTTGCCCTTGATGATCGTCTTGTGGCTGCTTATTCTGCGAGGCATTGCCGTGGAGTTCCGCGGGCATCTGACCACTGCCGTCTGGCTTAGGTTTTGGGACGTGGTGTTTGCGGCGGCAAGTTTGTTGCTTGCGATTTTCTACGGAGCCGCGCTGGGCAACGTGGTGCGCGGCGTTCCCTTGAATGATCAAGGTTATTTCTTTGAGGCTCTGTGGACCAACTTCCGCTTGGGACCTAATAGCGGCATTCTGGATTGGTATACGATCATCGTCGGAGTGACGGCACTTGTCACCTTGGTGCTGCATGGCGCGCTGTGGGTGGCTCTGAAGACCGAAGGCCCCGTGCACGATCGCTCCGCGGGTTTGGCGCGCGGCGCGTGGTGGGTGATCCTGATCCTGACCATCGTGGTCACCGCGATTACATTCGCGATCCAACCGGAGGTTCCCGCGAATCTCACCGCCCATCCCTGGGGTTACGTTTTTCCATTGCTGGCATTGTCCGGTCTTGCAGCGATGGCTTGGTTCATGCGCAAGCGCGACGACTTGAAGAGTTTCCTTGCATCGTGCGCGTACATCGTGGGCATGTTGACCAGCGTCGTTTTCGGATTGTATCCGCTGGTTCTGCCCGCCAGCACCAATCCTGCTTACTCGCTCACCGTTGACAATGCCAAAGCCGGCGACTACGGACTGCGCATCGGGTTGGCGTGGTGGATTGTCGGGATGATCCTGGTCACCGTCTACACCCTCCATGTCTACCGCAGTTTTGCTGGCAAGGTAAAAATCGGCGACCCCGAAAAGGGGTATTGAGAATTCGCTGGCACTTCGCTTGTTCCATTCGGGGTTCGGACTCCGGCCGGCGGCATGATGGATACTCCGTGATTCGCCACCACTCCCGGCTTTAAGCCGCAAGCCGTTGCTTTCCAACGGGTCACAAAGGCTCACAAAGGGTCTGCGCCCCTACCAAAACCGTCAGTCATTACTCGGACTAAATGAGGCACGCGGCAATTCGCCACCGACAAGTTGCCCGACAATTTTTCCCCTTGACATCCTACAGGGCGGGGCGTAAATTTCCGCTTTGTCGATCGTCTAGGGGAGCCAGTCTCAACGTCTCCCGTGACGACCGCAAGTTCCGAGGTGCGCCGTTATGAGACTCTTCCGCCGCCTGCGCGCGCTGTTTCGTAAAGAGGAGTTCGATCACCAGCTCGCGGACGAAATGGCGTTTCATCTTGCGAAGCAGATCGAGCAGAGCCTCGCGGCGGGAATGGCCCCGGAGGAGGCTCGTTACGCCGCATTGCGCAGATTTGGCGGCGTCGAGCAGGTCAAGGAGCAATGCCGCGACGCACGCCGTCTCAACCGCCTTGAGAACTTCCTGCACGATGTGCGATACGGGGTGCGTCAGTTGCGGCGCGATCCTGGTTTCGCGGCGGTAGCGGTCCTAACCCTCGTCTTGGGGATTGGCGCCAACACGGCCATTTTCAGTGTGGTAGACGCGGTGCTGATTCGCCCTTTGCCTTATCGCGACGCGGGCCGCCTCGTCTACATTTCCGAGTTCTGGCCGCGCGAGACCCCGGTGAGGACGGTCCCCAGTCCCGACTTCGCTAATTGGAGCGAGCATAGCCGGCTCTGCGACGGAATGGCGGCTTATGGCGGTGGCGCCGAGATGAATCTGACCTCACCCGGAGAACCGGAGCGGCTTTTAGGCGCCAGGGTGACGTGGGACTTTTTCCCTCTGCTGGGAGTGCAGCCCTCGCTCGGCCGCGGTTTTCTTCGCGAAGAGGACCAGCCGGGCGGACGGCAAGTTGTGTTGCTCAGCCATGAATTGTGGCAAAGGCGCTTCGGCTCGAATCCGCGCGTCGTCGGCACGTCCGTCCAGCTTGACGGCAGTTTGCACACGGTCGTGGGAGTCATACCCGCCGGTTTCCGGTTCCCTGACGACGAGTTCAAGGCCGAGTTATTTCTGCCCATGGTCGTGGCGCGAGCCGCCGAGTGGGGTACTCCCGCCCCGGAGAAGTTCAGACTTGTTAGAACTCTGGCGCGCCTCAAGCCTGGCGTCACCATCGACAACGTGAAGGCCGAGCTGACCGGTTTGGTGCAGCAAACGGCCGGCCAGGAGCCGCCGCAATTCATCCGCATGAGGGCCGGCATGGAGGTGCAGGTAACGCCTCTCCACGCCCGGCTAGCCGCTCCCGCTCGGCCTATTCTGCTGGTCTTGTTCGGATCGGTCGCGCTTTTGCTGCTGATGTCGTGCGTAAACGTGGCCGGTTTGCAGCTTGCCCGTGGCGCGGCGCGGCGGAAGGAACTGGCGGTGCGAGCGGCGCTCGGCGCTCCGAGGCTACGCATCGCGGCGCAATTGCTGACGGAGAGTTTGGTCCTCGCGATGGCGGCCGGCCCCGTGGCGGTTGTGGTGGGGTTCGCGGGGCTTCGAGCGCTTCAGGCCCTCGGACCACCTCAGATTCCTCATCTCGAAAGCATCCACCTGGACCTGAGGGTGCTCCTTTTTGCGTTGCTCGTGGCCACGCTGACCGGCCTTCTGTTTGGACTCTCGCCGGCGATCTTGGCTTCGCGAGTGCAGCTTGACGAGGCGCTGAAGCAAAGCACATCGCGGTCGACGTCCGGCCAGGAGCAACACCGCCTCCGCAGCATTCTGGTTACGACGGAGATCGCGCTGGCCGTCGTCTTGTTAATCGGCGCCGGACTCCTGACGCGCAGCTTCGTTTACCTCACTTCTATCAATCCCGGTTTCGATCCGCGACAGTTGCTGACGCTGCGAATTTCCCTCTCTGGAAGCGAGTACTCGAAGCCTGAGCAGCAGGCGGCCTTTTACGAGCAGCTTCTGCAACGTGTGAGGGCGCTGCCCGCCATTCAATCTGCCGACGCGGGCAGCGGCCTCCCTTTGATCGGCTGGGGATCGCTTCGTGGCACCGACGTCGAGGGCCAGCCGGCGGCGCTCCCCGGCTTGCGGCCCGACATTGCGTGTGATGTCGTAAGCCCCGGCTACTTCCAAACCCTGCGCATTCCCATGGTGGCCGGCCGCGCGTTCACGGCGCGGGACCGTCAAGGAGTTTCCCCGGTAGCGGTGGTTAATCGAGCCTTCGTTCATCAATTCTTTCCCGATGTGAATCCGCTGGGCAAGCATCTTGGGTCTGGAGCCCGTGGCGGGCCATGGCGCGAGATCGTCGGCATCGTTGGAAACGTCCGGCAGCTTGGTCCCGACCACGCTGAGTCGCCCGAAATCTACATTCCCTACGAACAGGAACCGTCCGCGGATATGAATGTGGTGCTGCGTGCCGCGAATGATCCTCTCAACTCTGTGGCCGCCGTGAAAGCCGCGGTTCGATCTGTGGACGCCAACTTACCCGTGTATGACGTCGCCACCATGGATCAACGACTGTCGGAATCCGTTGCGCCGCAGCGATTCAACGCCTTGCTGGTGGGAATGTTCGCGGTCTTGGCGCTGGGCCTGGCAGCAGTGGGGATATACGGTGTGTTGGCCTATTCGGTGGAGCGGCGCACTCATGAAATTGGAATTCGCCTGGCCATGGGCGCCAGCCGCGAGGACGTGCTGGCGCAGGTTGTGGGCGAGGGGATGCGGCTGGTTGCCGTCGGTATGGGAATTGGATTGGCAGGTTCTTTGGCCCTCGCGCGCGTGCTGCGAACTCTGTTGTTCGGGGTTCATCCCACCGATCCCGTAACCCTGGCGGCCGTGTCAGCGGGACTCGCGCTGGTCGCCGCCTTAGCGTGCTATTTGCCCGCCCGCCGCGCGACCAAAGTCGATCCCATGGTGGCGCTGCGGTATGAATAGGTGCCGGGTGTCAGGTGTCAGGAGGTAGCGCGGGCGTCTCGCCCGCTGTGGCAGGGGCGTCCCGCCCGTGCGTGGTCACGGCCAAGATGGCCGTGGCACAAGGGCGTGGCACGGGCATCTTGCCCGTGTTCGGAGCATGGCCAAGATGGCCAATCCAGGCGTAGGGGCGGCTCGCTAACTGGGGTTGTCAAGATTAGCGAACCACATTCGAGTGGACTCGGCTCCGCCGTCTGCTTTGCGAAAAGTCTCCGACTTTTCGGGCTTAGTCACCTGATTCTTTCCTTCTGCGCCGCAGGAAGGCTTAGCCTTCCTGCGGCGCAGAAAGGGTTAGTTAAGAGGGTCAGCGTCGGAAAGTCGAAGACTTTCCGCGAAGCGGGCGGCGGAGCCGGAGGCTAGAGGGCTGCGATCGAATCTAATTTGGACAAGGGCGGTTCGCGCCCCGCCCCTCCAATTCATGGTCTGGAAGGCGAAGGTACGTGTTTATGAAATTCCTCGGTCGCTTGCGTGCGTTGTTCCGGAAAGAGAAGCTCGACCAGCAACTCGGGGACGAACTGGCGTTTCACCTCGAAAGGCAGATCGAGCAGAACCTCGCGACGGGAATGAGCGCGGAAGAAGCTCGCTACGCCTCGTTGCGCAAATTCGGCGGCGTCGAGCAAGTTAAGGAGGAGTGCCGGGACGCCCGGGGCGCTCGGTTCATTAGCACGTTGCTTCAAGACGTCCGCTTTGCCCTGCGCCTGCTGGGGAAGAATCGCGGCTTCGCCGCCGTCGCGATCCTGACGCTGGCTCTGGGTATTGGCGCGACCACCTTAATATTCAGCGTCATTGACAACATTCTTCTCCGACCGTATCCGTACAAGAACGCCGACCGTTACACGACTCTCTTCATCTGGAATTTGGATCGGCCGGGTGATGGCCGGGGCATACTCTCGGTGCCGGAGTTTTTCGACTACCGGGAGCAAAACCATGTCTTCGAGGACATGATCGGTTACGGGGGGACGAGCATCCTTTACAAGGGCTCCCGCGGGACCGAAAAGATTGCGGGCGCCTATGTTACGGGCAACGCTTTTCCTTTCCTTGGAGTGGAACCTCTTTGGGGCCGTGCACTGACTCCTGAAGACGCGAAACCTGGGTCTGCGCCCGTATTCGTGATGAACTACCGGTTATGGGAAAGCGAGTTTAATGGGGAGCGAAGGCTCGTGGGGTCAACTTTAACCCTGAATGGTAAGCCCATGACGCTGGTTGGCATCATGCCTCCGCGATTCCAGTATGCTGACGCCGGCATCTGGCTGCCCCTCAGGGTGGGCCGTGCGGGAGCGAACGTCAGCGACACTGATCTTCCACGCGACCTTTTTCCCATAGGGCTTCGCAAGCCCGGCGTCAGTCTCCAGGCGGCGGCCGCCGATCTGATCGTTATTGGCAAGAGGCTGTCAAAAATCTACAAGCCCTATTCAAACCCGTTTACCGTGACGACGGATACGCTGGCAGACTCTGAGGTAGGGCAGTTCAAACCCCTGCTCTACATCCTGCTGGCGGCAGTCATGATGCTGCTTCTTATCGCCTGCAGCAATGTGGCCAACCTGCTGCTGGCGCGAGCTACAACTCGCCAGAGAGAGATTGCTGTTCGCGCTGCGGTGGGTGCGAGCCGAGGCCGTCTGATCCAACAACTGTTGGTCGAAAGCTTTTTGCTGGCGGCAGCGGGTGGCCTTTGCGGCTGGCTTCTCGCCTATGGCAGCTTGAAGGGAGTTGCGGCCGTAATTCCAGCGGGTACTATCCCATCGTCAGCCGTGATCGGCCTGAATCCGGCAGTGCTGTGGTTCGCGATGGGGGTCACGATGCTCACCACGCTTCTGTGTGGCTTGGCGCCCGCGCTCCACGCTGTGAGTGGCGATCTGGACACGCGGCTAAGGGAGGCGGGCAGGGGGTTAAACGCTGGGCCTTTGCGTGGAAGGTTTCGTGCAAGTCTTGTTGTCGTAGAGGTGGCGCTCTCGATCGTCCTGCTGGTGGGCGCGGGCCTGATGATGCGCACCTTCTTGGCGCTTGAGCACGTTGACCTCGGTTTCAAACCGGAAAATATCCTGCACGCACAAGTGGAACTCCTGCGCCGGAGCGACCACACGGCACAAAGGCAGAAAGTAGTCCTGGAAGAAATACTCGGCCGGGTCAGAGCGCTTCCGGGCGTGGAGGCGGCGTCCGTGAACGTCAGCGTACCTCCGTATTTTGGCGGACCCAATGACAATATCGTTGTACTCGGGCAGACATGGCCACAGCCTCGTGATGCCATGTTTGCTCTGTGCAGCACTGACTTCTTCAAAACCCTGGAGCTGCCGCTAATTCGCGGGCGCCTTCTCTCAGCGGGTGATATTGATTCGGCGCGGTTGGTTGCCGTCATTAACCGGACGCTAGCGCGCGAGTTTTTCGGTAAGGGAGATCCGATCGGGCAGAAGATTAAATTCGCGATCCTTGATCGCTTACCGGACGCGCCGCACAACGCATTCTTCGAGGTCATCGGCGTCGTCGGGGACATCAAGAACGACGGGCTACGAAACCCCGTGCTGCCAGAGGCTTTCCTCCCGTACTCCATTACTGTGAGGGGTCCACGTTTCCTCCTGGTGCGGACCTCGATGGGCGGCCTCTCGCTGCTGCCGAGCCTCCAACGAGCGGTCGGGTCCGTTGCCCCTGATGTCACGCTGACGAATGCCGGCTCGGTCAAAACTTCACTAGACAGTTATACCTATGCGCAGCCACGATTCGGCCTGCTCACGTTGGCGATTTTTGGCGGGCTAGGTTTGGTGTTGGTGGCCATCGGAGTTCTCTCCGTAATGTCTTACTCAGTCTCGCTCCGCACGCATGAAATCGGCATCCGGATGGCGCTGGGTGCACATAGACGTACTATTCTTCAAACTGCCTTGTGGGAGGGACTGCGCCTCATCGCGGCCGGCATCTTTTTAGGTGAAATTGCGAGCTTCGCGCTCAGGCGGCTTATCGCAAGCCAGGTTTGGGGAGTCTCGCCGGTTGATCCCTTGACGCTCGGTTCGGTGGCTGCGGTGATTGTAACCATGGGCTTGTTGGCCTGCCTGCTTCCCGCGCGCCGGGCGACCAAGGTCGATCCCATGGTGGCGCTGCGGTACGAATAGGTATCAGGTGCCGGGTGTCAGGTGTCAGGAGGTAGCGCGGGCGTCTCGCCCGCTGTGGCAGGGGCGTCCCGCCCGTGCGCAGTCATGGCCAAGATGGCCATGCCACGGAGCGTGGCACGGGCATCCTGCCCGTGTTGGTGCATGGCCGCGATGGCCAATCCAGGCGCAGGGGCGGTTCGCTAACTGGGGTTGTCCAAATTAGCGAACCAGATTCGAGTGGACTCGGCTCCGCCGTCTGCTTTGCGAAAAGTCTCCGACTTTTCGGGCCTAGTCACCTGATTCTTTTCTTCTGCGCCGCGGGAAGGCTTAGCCTTCCTGCGGCGCAGACGAGGTTAGTTAAGAGGGTCAGCGTCGGAAAGTCGAAGACTTTCCGCGAAGCGGGCGGCGGAGCCGGAGGCTAGAGGGCTGTGATCGAATTTAATTTGGACAAGGGCGGTTCGCGCCCCGCCCCGACAGTTCATCGTCGGGAAAGAGAGGATAGATCAGAATGAAATTCTTGCATCGTCTTCGCGCGCTGTTCCGCAAAGAGAAACTCGACCATCAACTCGGCGACGAACTGGCGTTCCATCTCGACAAGCAAATCGAGCAAAACCTCGCGGCGGGGATGAGGGCGGAAGAAGCTCGCTACGCCGCGCTACGCAAATTCGGCGGGGTGGAGCAAGTCAAGGAAGAGTGCCGCGACGCCTGGGGCGCTCGGTTCATTGGCGCGTTGCTTCAGGACATCCGCTTTGCCCTGCGCATGCTCCGCAAGAATCCCAGCTTCACCGCCGTCGCCATCATCACCCTTGCCGTCGGTATTGGCGCCAACACCGCCATTTTCAGCCTGGCGGACGTCTTCATGTTCCGCCCCCTGCCGGTGAGGGACGCGGACCGCTTGACGGTGGTGGCAGTGCAGGGCAAGGCAGACTCCGACCCGGGCGAAATCTCTTATCCCGATTACCTCGAATATCGGGCGGGGACCTCCGGCGTCTTCACCGGCATGACCGGCTACGACCTCGATATCGTCGGCCTAAGCTACCAGGGCCATGCCGACCGGCTGATCATCAGTTATGTGCCCAGCAATTTTTTCTCGATGCTGGGGATTCGGCCGGCGCTCGGACGCCTGATCGAGCCCGGCGAAGGCGACGCGCCGGGAACCGCTCCGGTTGTGGTTCTCGGCCACACGTATTGGGAAAATCGCTTCGGCGGAGACCCGGGCGTGATCGGTCGCACCGTTCGCTTTAATGGCGCCCCGGTCTCGGTGATCGGCGTGGTCCCCAAGGATTTTCTCGGCCCCTACAATGTGGTTGAGATGGACGCCTACGCGCCCATCGGGATGCAAGGCTTTCCCACGCCCACAAGCTTCTTCACCTCGCGTTCCGAGCGTGACATGCGCGGGCTCGCCACCCTGAAGCCGGGCGTGAGCATTGAGCAGGCACAGGCCGTGCTCAACGTGATTGGCCACCGGCTGGCGCAGGAGTATCCCCAGGCCGACCAGGGGCAGAGGGTACGGGTGTTTCCGGAGCGTATCGCCCGGCCGGAACCTGCCGTAGCCGATTCCATGCCTCTAGTGGCCACGGTATTTCTGGCCATGGTGGGCTTGGTGCTCGTGGTAGCCTGCCTCAACGTCGCGAACCTGCTGCTGGCGCGGGCGGCAGCGCGGGAAAAGGAAATCTCGATTCGTGCCGCCATGGGGGCCGGCCGGAAGCGCTTGCTGCGCCAACTCCTGACGGAGAGCATTCTACTTGCGGTGGCAGGCGCGCTGGGCGGCGCCGTGGCGGGCAACTGGCTTTGCCGTCTGTTGAACGGCGTGCGGCCGCTGGGCAATTTCCCCCTGCACCTCGCTTTCGCCTTTGACTGGCGCGTGTTCGCCTACGTCGCCGGCGCGGCCCTCGCGGCCGGAATCCTCGCCGGCCTGGTGCCTGCCTTGCGCGTTTCCCGCATTGATTTGAACCTCGCTTTGCGTGAGGGCGGCCGCGGCTTGGTGGGCGAAAGCGGAGGGCACCGGCTTCGTAACGGGTTGGTGATCGCGCAGGTGGCGGGCTCGATGATTGTGCTAGTGTCCGCCGGCCTGTTCACGCGCAGCCTCACCCGCGCGGAGTCGGTCGACTTGGGCTTCGATCCGCACTACGTGTTGAACGTGAGCCTCGATCCCGGCTTGCAGGGTTACCCTCAGCCGCGCGCGGAGGCGCTGCTCGCGGAGGTGCTGCGCCGTGCGCAATCGCTGCCGGGAGTGCAATCGGCCAGTCTGGCGTTCTCCGTTCCGCTCGGCATCTACCAGGACGGCGCCCCCGTTTACGCAGAGGGCCAGGCCCCTGCGCCGGGTCACGGCGTGCCGAACGTGGGGTTTAACCGCGTCAGCCCCGATTACTTCACCACCCTGGGCATTCATCTTTTCGAAGGGCGGGCCTTCACCGGCGCCGACACCGCCACCTCCGAACCGGTCGCCATAATCAACCAGTCGATGGCGGAGCACCTCTGGCCCCACCGCGACGCTCTCGGTCAACATTTCAGCTATGAAGCCGCTTCCGGTCCCTTCGTCGCCGTGGTGGGCGTAGCGCACGACGTCAAAAATGCTGATCTTCTCCACGCCCCGGGGATGTACTTCTATGTGCCCCAGACGCAGAACTACCGCTCGCCTCACGTTCTCCAGATGCGGACGGCTGTCCCGCCGGAGTCTCTCGCGCCGGTGGTCGAGGGCCTGGTGCGGCAGCTCGATCCGAACCTGCCGGTGTACGACGTCATGAGCATGGAGAAGGCACTGCAAGGCGCCAATGGATTCTTCCTCTTTAAGGCGGGCGCGTTGTTCGCTGGCGCGCTGGGCGCCCTCGGTCTGCTCCTGGCGGTGGTGGGGGTCTATGGCGTAGTTTCATACTCGGCTAGCCGGCGGCGGCACGAAATCGGCGTCCGTCTGGCGCTGGGGGCGCAACGCGCAACCATCTTCCGGCTGGTCATCGGCCAGGGTTTTCTGCTGGTAACCGCCGGCATCGCTTTGGGCATAGTGGCCGCGCTCGGCGTGAGCCGGCTGGTGGTGAGCTTGCTGGTGGGCGTGTCCTCTTACGACCCGCTTACCTTTATCGGCGCCGCTGCTCTCCTGATGGCGGTGGCGCTTCTTGCCTGCTACCTTCCCGCGCGCCGGGCGACCAAGGTCGATCCCATGGTGGCGCTGCGGTACGAGTAGGTTGCCAGGTGCCGGGTGTCAGGACGTAGCGCGGGCGTCCCGCCCGTGCGCGGTCACGGCCAAGATGGCCGTGGCACAAGGGCGTGGCACGGGCATCTTGCCCGTGAAGGTCATGGCCGGGATGGCCAATCCATGCGTAGGGGCGGGTTCGCAAACCGCCCCTACAGTTCATCGCCGGGAAAGAGAGGATAGATCAGAATGAAATTCTTGCATCGTCTTCGCGGGCTGTTCCGGAAAGAGAAACTCGACCAGCAACTCGGGGACGAGCTGGCGTTCCACCTCGACAAACAGACCGAGCAGAACCTTGCATCGGGAATGAGCGCGCAAGAGGCTCGTTACGCCGCGCTGCGCAAATTCGGCGGCGTCGAGCAGGTTAAGGAGGAGTGTCGCGACATGCGCCGAGTAAACTACATCGAGAACTTCCTTCAGGACGTCCGTTACGGTCTACGGCAATTGCGCCGTAATCCGGGGTTCACCGTTGTCACGGTGCTCACCTTGGCGCTCGGCATTGGAGCGAACACGGGGATCTTCAGTTTGATCGACGCCATTGTCCTGCGCCCTCTTCCGTATCCGGAAGCAGACCGCTTGGTAGCGCTCCACGAGGGGAATCGCAAGGGAGACGAATACTCGCTCTCATGGTTGGACTTCGTCGATTGGCGAAACCAGAGCCGCAGCTTCAGCGCCATGGCGGCTATGCAGGGAGGGACCACAACTCTTACGGGTGCGGGAACAGCCGAGCGGCTGCAAACGCTAAAAGTCTCTGCGGCGTTTTTCTCGATATTAGGAGTGCATCCGCTGTTGGGGCGAGATTTCCTCGACTCCGATGATCGTCCCGGGGCAAGCCCGGTCGCGATACTCTCCAACGCGGTCTGGGCGCAGCGTTTTGGCGCCGATCCTCATGTTATTGGCCGCACCATTGAGATGGACGGGATGGCGGGGACGGTTATCGGCGTACTGCGGGCGGACTTCCGGTTCCTCTATTCCGCAGACATTTATTGGCCGATCGGCACCATTGCGAACGCTCAGGGCGGGCGGGGAAATCACCCGGGGATCATGGCAATCGGCAAGCTGAGGCCGGAAGTCTCGATGGCGAGGGCGAGGGGCGAAATGAGCGCGATTGCCCGCCGGCTCGAACAGGCCTATCCATCGTCGAACGACGGCATCATTCCAAGACTGCGCCCGTTCGCTGAACTGGTTACCGCCCCGGCGCAAAGGACGCTGCTCACCCTCTGGGGCGCGGTTGGCTTTCTTCTATTGATTGCATGCGCGAATGTCGCGAACCTGCTTCTCGCTCGGGCCGCGACGCGGGAGCGCGAGATGACCATTCGCGTCGCTCTCGGCGCTCGGCGCGGCCGCTTGATCACGCAACTGCTCACCGAAAGCGGTTTACTGGCGCTGTGCGGCGCCGCGGCAGGTTGTGTGATCGCGATCGCTCTGCTTCCCCTGGTGTTGCGACTCCTGCCGATGGAATTGCGCCAGTTCGTCCATGTCGGGATCAATCTCAGAATTCTGGGATTCAGTCTCCTGCTAACCTTTTTGACGACAGTCCTATTTGGCATCATTCCCGCATACCGGATCTCGTCGCGTCAGCCCGACCTAGCGCTGCGCACCGGGTTGCGTGCGTCCAGTGCCGGCTTTCAGAAACTCTCGCTTCGCAGCTTTCTGGTCACGGTACAAATCGCTCTCGCTCTTGTGCTGCTGGCAGGGGCCGGACTGCTGATCCAGAGCTTGGTGCGGCTGGATAGGGTGAATCCGGGCTTTCGCACCGACGGTGTCTTGGCGGCTCGGTTGAATCTACCCCGAAACCGATATCCGCATATTCCCCAGCAGACTGCCTTTGTGGACCGGATGCTGGAAAGGATTGATTCCATCCCCGGTGTTCTTAGTGCGAGCGGCTCATACTGTCTGCCTCTCGATGTGCATGGCTGTTGGTCATCGGTGTTCGTGGTCGAGGGACGGCCCGTTCCGCGGACGGAGGACCTGCTGAGCTCTAATTTTAATGGCATCGAACCCGGATATCTAAAGACCATGGGAATTCCGCTCGTCCGGGGACGCGACTTTGCAGAAGAGGATGGACCGGGCAGCCCGATGGTGCTCCTTGTGAACGAAGCCTTTGCCCGAAAGTACTTTCCCCACGAAGACCCGCTGGGCAAGCGCATCAAGCAGGATTTTCCCGAGGGCAAGACTCCGTACGCAACGATTGTGGGGGTGATTGGCGACGCGCGGCGGGATCAACTCGATCAGGCGGCGGCGCCGGAGGCCTTCGAGGCGCTCCGCCAGATGGGACCGGACTACATGAATCTGGTGGTGCGGACTGCCTTGCCGAATCAACTTAGCGCCGTGCCTGCCCTTCGGCGGGCATTGGCGGAATTGGATCCGGATGTTCCACTGTTTGACGTTCGAGGCATGAACTACTACGTCGCGGAGCAAACGGCGGGGCGCCGGTTCCCGATGCTTTTGCTGGCCGCGTTCGCGGGTATTGCGATGTTGTTAGCCATCGTTGGACTTTACGGTCTGCTGTCATTTCTGGTTACGCAGCGCACCAAAGAGTTGGGCGTTCGGCTTGCCCTTGGGGCGCAAAGACGCGAAATAACGGTGATGGTGATGAGTCAAGGCCTGCGACTTGTGGCCGCGGGCCTCATCGTAGGCCTGGGCGGCGCTTGGGCGCTGACTCGATTCCTTGCAGCGTTGCTCTTCGCTACTCAACCAAACGATGCATGGACGTTTGTGGCGGTTTCCTGCCTGCTGGCAGTGGTCGCCGCGATGGGATGTTGGCTGCCTGCCCGCCGAGCCGCCGCGGTCGATCCCATGGTAGCGCTGCGGTACGAATAGGTGCCGGGTGTCAGGTGTGGGGACGTAGCGCGGGCGTCCCGCCCGTGCGCGGTCATGGCCAAGATGGCCATGGCACAAGGGCGTGGCACGGGCATCTTGCCCGTGAAGGTCATGGCCGAGATGGCCAAGTCAGGCGTGGGGCGGTTCGCGTACCGCCCCGAC
>JBKQVI010000547.1:0-16203 GCA_052139985.1 Terriglobia bacterium | reverse complement strand
CTGCGCAAGCGCTATGATGAGAAGACGCGCACTCTGAACGCCCTCTGCTTTGCGTTCATGGCCCTGCTGGTTTCCGGCGTGGACCTCTACGCCATGGCGATTCTATTTCAGCGCCTGCTGAACTGGCCGTTTTGGGCGAGCGTCGTTGCCTCGGCGGTGGTCGTCGCAATTTACATTTACCTGGGCGGGCTCACCTCTTCGATTTACAACGAGGTGCTGCAGTTCTTCCTGATCGTTTTCGGATTCCTGCCCCTGGCGATTTTGGGCTTGAAGGCTGTAGGAGGATTTGCTGGGCTCAAGGCCAGTCTCCCCAATCCCGGTTATGCCCACACCTGGGCAAACATCTGGCATGCCGCCGACAATCCCATGGGCGTCAACTGGGTGGCTACTGTATTCGGCCTGGGTTTTGTACTCTCCTTCGGCTATTGGTGCACGGATTTTCTGGTGGTGCAGCGCGGCTTGGCCGCCAAGGACATGGCCTCAGCGCAACGTACACCTTTGATCGCCGCCGTACCAAAAATGTTTTTCCCCCTGCTGGTCATCCTGCCGGGCCTGGTGGCGATCGCCTACGCGCCCGTGCGAAACCTTTTGTGGGACCCGGCCAGGGGCGTCTACAACTACAACCAAACTCTGCCGATCATGCTGAGTAGCCTTTATCCGTCCGGGCTGCTGGGCCTGGGCTTGACGGCGCTCCTAGCCAGCTTCATGTCGGGCATGGCCGGCAACGTCACCGCCTTCAACACGGTGTGGACCTTCGACATCTACCAGACTCACATCAACCCCGGTAAGGAAGACAAGCACTATCTCGCCATGGGACGTATCGCCACGATATTTGCGGTGGTCGTGGGCATTGGCACCGCTTTCATCGTTCTGCAATTCAACAACCTGATGGACTATCTCCAGCTCCTTTTCGCATTCTTCAATGCGCCACTCTTCGGCACATTCCTGCTGGGGATGTTCTGGAAGCGCACCAGCGCTCATTCGGGATTCTGGGGATTGCTGTGTGGTATCCTGGCCGCCGCCACGCACTACACGCTCTATCATTTTCATTACATTCACTATCCCAGTGACATGGCGGCAAACTTCTATCAGGCCATCTGGGCTTTTGCCGTGTGCTTCGGCGTCACGGTGGTGGTAACCTTATTTACGGAACCGCGCAAGGAATCGGAACTAGTGGGCTTGGTTTACTCTCTGACCCCCAGACCCAAGACTTCAGACCTTCCGTGGTACGAACGGCCGTCGGTTTGGGCGATCGGAATTTTGGCTCTCTGCGCGGTTTTGAACGTGATTTTTTGGTAAATGTGAAACTTCAGAGTCGAAGGGTTCAAGAGATGAAAGGTTGAAGAACTGGAGTTTTCGACTCTTCAATTCTTCGACTTTCAGCGATTGATTATCTACGTTAGGCGGGAATCAATGGGATTAGATATTCGTTTGCCGATAGGGATCATCTTCTCGATTTATGGCATCATCTTGATGATTTACGGGATGGTTGCCGACCCTGCCCTGTTCCAGGAAAAATCCCTGGGAGTCAATATCGACTTATGGTGGGGACTGGCGATGTTGATATTTGGGGCTTTTATGGGGGCGCTGGCATTCCGGGCTTCGAGGCGCAGTGAGCAATGACGGAGATTCGCTGGAACCCCACCGTTCGCGAGTGGGTTTCTACTGCCTCACATCGCCAGGGACGTCCCCAAATGCCCGAGGATTGGTGCCCGTTCTGCCCTGGCTCGGGTCGCGTGCCCGATCAATACGACGTCCTCATCTACCCCAACGACTTTCCGGCCTTCACCATCCCTCCTCCTCCACCGGCAATCAAGGGCGATGACTTTTACAAGGTCCGGCCTTCCCACGGCAAATGCGACGTGGTGCTTTATAGCCCGGATCATCGGGCCTCCCTGCCGCAGCTCCCCGTTGATCACCTGGTCAAGCTGGTGCGCCTATGGCGAAGCCGCTTCCTGGAGCTCAAGGCCACGCCGGGAATACGCTATGTGCTGATTTTTGAAAACAAAGGCGCGGTGATCGGGGTCACCATGCCGCATCCGCACGGGCAGATTTACTCGTTCCCCTTCATCCCGCCGCGCCTCGAGAAAGAGCTATCGGCCGCCCGTGCTCATCAACACCAGCATAAACGCTGCTTGTACTGCGACATCTTGAAAAAGGAGCGTCGCGATGGCAGGCGCATCATCGCGGAGAACGATACTTTTACCGCGTTCATCCCCTTTTATGCCCGCTGGCCGTTTGAGGTTCACATTTTCTCGCGCCGCCATCTGGGATCGCTGGAGGCCTTTCGTCCCGCGGAAGAGCAGGGCCTGGCGGAAATCCTGAAGTGGGTTACCTTGAAGTATGACAACCTCTATCATATGTCCTTTCCGTATATGATGCTGCTGCACCAGGCGCTCACGCACGGCCAGTATCCCTATTTCCACTTCCACATTGAGTTCTACCCGCCCCACCGCAGCAAGGAAAAACTCAAGTACCTGGCGGGCGTCGAAACCGGCGGGGGAAGCTTTCTCAACGATTCGCTGGCGGAAGAGAAAGCGGAGGAGTTGCGCGCCGTGCCGCCGGTCAGTTGGACCGATGTCTCCGAGGGTGGCAGTAAGTAGGCAGAAGGCTGTAGGCAGTATGCAGCAAAAACCTGGGACCTTTGGTTTCGGCCCATTCGTCGATAGGCGCTTGTACTATGAGGTCGCAAATTGCGACCTCAAGTAGGGGCGGCTCGCGAACCGCCCTACACGAATTCGGGCAGGGTCAAACAGCACGTTCGGCTATTCTGAGAGGTTTGCAACGGCTGCTCATCTGGGAGTTGAGGTTTGCTTTAGAAGAAGGGGAAGCTTGATGATTGAAAAAGCATTCAAACGAGTTTTCAATTCGCTGCCCGAGGTTGTCGTGCGCGCACCCGGCCGGGTGAATCTGATTGGCGAGCACACAGATTACAACGATGGCTTCGTGCTCCCTGCCGCCATCGACCGGGCGGTCACTTACGCCGGGCGCCGCCAAGCCGACCGCCGCGTGCGCGTTTACTCCGAGGACTTCAAAGCCACCGTCGAGTTTGACCTTGATGACATTCAAAGAGCCGCTGAGAACACCTGGAGCAATTTCGTCCGCGGCGTGTCGAAGTTTCTGGAAGCAGATGGCCACCGTCTGGCCGGCGCGGACATCGCCTTTGGCGGGGACGTCCCGCGTGAGGCAGGGTTGAGCTCCTCGGCGGCGGTGGAGGTAGGCGCCACGGCGTTTTGGAATAAGCTTCTCGGACTCGGGCTCGATCCTGTGTACGCGGTGAAGCTTTCACGGCGCACAGAAAACGAGTTTGTCGGCGTGCCCTGTGGAATCATGGACCAGTTCATCTCAGCGCTCGGCCGCCGCGACCACGCGCTTTTTCTCGACTGTCGCGATCTTACCTATCGCCACGTACCGCTGCGAGCCGACGTGAAGATTGTAGTGTGCAACTCCGGAGTGAAGCGGGCGCTGGCGCAATCGGAATATGAAGTTCGACTGAAGCAGTGCCGCGAGGCTGTAGTCAAGATCGCTACTGCGACCGGGCGCGCCGTGAAATCTCTGCGGGACGTGCAACTCTCCGATCTCGACGCCGCACGAAACGCGATGGACAACGTGCTCTGGCGGCGCGCCCACCACGTGGTTTCGGAAAACCAACGTACCCTCGAGGCCGTCAAGGTACTCCAAGGCGGCGACGTGGAGCGGTTCGGGGAATTAATGAATCAATCCCATGAAAGCTTGCGCGATGATTATGAGGTCAGTTCCAAAGAGCTGGACACCTTGGTCGAGTTGGCGCGCCGGCAGCCGGGTGTTCTGGGCGCGCGCATGACGGGAGCAGGCTTTGGCGGCTGCACCGTCAACCTGGTGCGCGCAGACGCCGCGGAAGGTTTTGCGCAGGCTGTGGCCAAGGGTTATAAAGAAGCGTTCGACCTTAAAGGCGAGATTTACGTTTGCCGTGCGTCGGATGGGGCGCTGATATCCGCCTGACCGCAAGTTACGCTAGTCTCCTGTCCTGCTTGATTCCCCAGCATGTGGGCGCACCCGCCCAGCCTAGATTCCTCACCATCACGCGCCTTATCTGCCCTTATCGAGCGGCAACTTGGCGCGCCCACATTCGGACAATGTGCACCAATATTCAGATGTTATATGATTTACAGTAAGTGGGTTTACTTTCAGTAAGTTCTCAGCTTCGTTTTCAGAAAACCGTTTTCCCGCTCCTTTATTTTCAATAAGTTCTCAGCTTCGTTTTATTTTTCAACGACATGACATTAAGTCGTAATGCTATTCGTCCAGTCTGCCCACCTTGTCGCTAACTGACGAACTCACTGACGTGCACCTGCAGCCCGCAACGGGCCTGGCCTCGATCCCCACTTTAGTATGCTAGCCTAAGTTGTTGGGTCCTGTCAAGAAGAAAATAAAGTAGCACCGGGCTTGAGCCCGGCATGTGCCGCCCTAAAGGGCGGCGCTATGTTCAAATCAGGACACTGCCATAAAGGGTGCTGCATGGTGCGGAAGCTTCATTGATAGGGATCTCATGCGCGGAGGTCATAACTCCTGGCCTGGGTGTAGCCGGCGATCCTGTGGTTCTTGGGCGCGGGAGTTGGCGCTATGGTACTCGGCGGGTTCTTTACGATATAGAAAATCAAACTCGCCAGGAAAATCGCGAGCAAGGCAAAGAGCAGAAACCGAGTGACCGGCCCCGCCTCCGCTTCAACGAAGCGCACCGTTGCGTTTGGCTTGTTTCTTCGCGCCAGGTACCAAGGGAAAATAACCACGGGTAGCAGCATGGTGCCCAGCGCCCACCGCGCGGGCCGCTGAACGCGCTGCCGTAGCGCATCGAAAAAGACCCAGACACCGACGAGGGTTTGTGCTCCCCCCATTGCTAGTTGCGCTTTCTGTTGTCCCCAAAGTCCTTCGAAGATGAGGGCCAGAAAGAAAGACGATCCTAAGACGAGGAAGAAAAGGCGCCAAGGGTAGCGAACCGGCTCTAGTTTGGAAATGGTTCTCGCCGCAGGCGGAGCCACCTCTTGCGGCCGGGCGATCTTAGCCGGATCAATGGTGTGCTTGCAGGCCACGCAAACACGGCACGAGGGAGCGAGTAGCTGGCCACACGCCGGACATTGAAACGGCTCGCTGGGGAATTCCGTTACGGGTGCCGAATTATCCGCGGTCTCGGCTTGCGGGTGCGATGAGCCCGCCACCTCGCTCGCTTTTGGGTTGAACCTCTTTGCCCACTCGCTCGGTGTTTCCATCCTTCACTCTTTCTCGTTCCAGCCTGCGTGCTCTTTCCAGTCTAACACCTTGCGGTAACCTTCGCTGCGCCGGAGTTGGTCCCAGGTGCGCAGGTTCCCCTCCGCCCGGTTCCCTCCCTGTGACTGATAAAGCCATCCCGCCTCTTGCGCCAGCGCCATGGCTTCTCCGGAGACATAGAATTCGTGATCCTCATGCTGGTAAGGAGTGGCGGGGTGTTCCTTGGGGTCGAAGATGCGGTCCACCCGCAGTTCCATGTCGGGTGAGATGGCGCCCGCGCGCAGCAGCTCCTGGAGTGCCTTCACCACGAAGTAGTTGTTGACGATGTGGTCGATGTGGCCCTCCGCCGGCGGGTGCACCGTGAAGATGACATCGGGCTGAAATTTCCTGATGATCTCTTCCGCCGCATTCACCACGGCGTCGCGCGCGAAGGGCAGGTTGGGTTGGAACAGGGCTTCGTACGGAGCATGGTCGCTGGCCAAAAGCACGGCAAGATAGGGATCGCTCGCGTGGGGGTGGTCATACCAGATTTTGCCCGTGCCGCCGTCTGGCAATCCCAGGAACAAGATGTTCTCCGGCGGAACGCCCAAGTGGCCCATCGCCGCGCGCGCTTCTTGCATGCGGATGGCGCCAAAGTTCAAGGCCTCGGCCGGTCCGCAGGAATGCTGAAAGTACCGATCGCAAGAGCCCGCATCGCCGCTGGTGAAGTAAACCATGTGGAGCGGGACCTGATTCTCCACCAAGGAGCGAATGAATCCCATCTGGGTTCCATCATCGTCCTCATGCGCACAGAAGATCAGGACAGAGCCCGGCAGTGGATTAACGCCAAGTTCAAGCTCGTTAGCGGCAACGGTTTGTCCACCGGCATCGGCCACTTGCACATGCACGCGATAAAGTCCGCTCGCGTCCTTGGGAAGCGGGAAGCTCACTTCCTGCCTCAGTGCGGGGCTGTGCGGGTTCAGGTCAGCGCGTTCCAGCATGGTGTGATGCGCCAGCTCTGCTCCCGTTGGGCCCAATAGCCGAGCAAGTACCGACACTTGGCGCCACACGGTGTCCGTGGGATTGGTCAGGGAAAATCTCAGTTTGGCTTCCGAGCCCGACGGGAACATAGTGTGTTCAGTTTCAAACCGAATCGCGCCTTCTCCAAAGGGTTCAGGGTGAAATTTCCGATAGCTCGTAGTGTTGACCGCGTGGAGGCTGGGGTAGACGAATTGCCCAGGGTAAGGCCGGGGCGCAACCACTCCCGGAGGATTGATGAAGACCAGCGGAGTGAAGGCAATCGCCAAAACGTTCTTGCGGTCGTGGTCCCAGACCACCGCCGCATACTGTTGGATTGTCGGCTGGTCGACCTTCTTGGCCTGTGCGCAACGGGGAGCGCTGATAGAAGTCATCTCGTGAGGCTTCAGGGTGATTTCGTTCTGCAACGTTTCTATGTCCGTCCCAATCTGCTCCCTCTGCTGCACGATCCATGGCCAGTAACGTTGAGAGAATTCGAGGCGAAGTCCTTGCACGGGGCTGCCGCTCAGGTTTTCGAGCTTCACGCTGCAGCCAACGATGTCACCGGATGTGTAGTACGAGTGTGCGACATCTGCGGAAACGATCTGAATCTCCTGGCGATGAACCACAAATGAACAGATGGCAGGGATGTCGTTAACGACCTGATGCGACCTCGAATCCTGCGCGCGCAAGCCGACCTCGTATCTGCCCGCCCGTGCGTCCAGAGGCACCTTCCAAAGCAGACGATAGGGCCCACCGGAATCACCCAGGACTAACCCATCCGCCAGCGGTTTTGCCTCTCCCGCATATCGCACGGTAAAGAAGTACTGGACTTGATCCTGATCTGCCTGCGGCGAAGGTGAAACGATCCTGAGCGAAACCGTGTCGCCGACATTGTAAGTAACTTGGTCGGCAACCGCTTGTAGTGAAGCCTGCGGATGGGCGTCGAGCTTTAGGTCCGACGGCCCAGCAACCCAACTTACCGCAAGCAGCGCGCCCAAAAGCGCGAGCGAACTCGCCCTTTGCGGGACTGCGCCTCTGTGAGCCATGCACCTGAAAACACCCCGAAAGTAGTTCATGCATCCCCCTGAAGGTAGCAGGAGCGATTATAGATTCCCAGCAAACGTGCGTCCAGCCGTAGGCAGTTCTATTTGAGACCGAAGGTTCGCGCCCGCGACTTTGCCGTGCAATACGCGAGGGCTTTTGGCGTATACTTTCGCTCTCAGCAGAGAAGGGGGATGAAATGACCAAAGGAATAGAGGTGTCTTCCATTAGCCGAAGGAAATTTCTGGCAACCACAGGGGGGGTGATCGCTGCGGCGCCGGCGGTAGGCGGAAGCGGCCCGCCGACGGCCAGCGCCGCTCCGGCAGTGCAGCCTGGCATCCCCGCTGCGCCCGCGTCGGCCCGCAAGATTCCGATTGGCGTCTTCGATCCCGTTTACAATGACCTCTCACTGGACGAGATGCTCGACAAGCTTTCTGCGCTCGGAATTGAGGCGGTGGAGATGGGCACCGGAGGTTATCCCGGTACCAAACATTGTCCCGTGGCGGATTTACTTGCCGATCCCGCAAAGGCCAGAGCCTGGAAAAAGAAATTCGAAGACCGCAAGATTCTGGTGGCCACGCTGAGCTGCCATGGTAATCCCGTCCACCCGGACCCGAAGATTGCCGCAAGAGATGACCAATATTTCCGGAACTCTGTCCTTTTGGCCGAGCGCCTGGAAGTGCCGGTCATTGTGGGATTCTCCGGCTGCCCGGGCGGCTCGCCCGAGGACAAGATGCCCAACTGGGCCACCTACCGCTGGCCGCCGGAGTTCGACCAGACTCTAAGATATCAGTGGAAGGAAAAGTTGATTCCATACTGGACACAGGCGGCGGCATTCGCACGCGTCCACGGCATTCATAAAATCGCCCTGGAAATGCACCCCAACATGAGCGTGTTCAATCCGAAGTCGCTCATGAAGCTCCGCCATGCCGCAGGGGACGAAATCGGAGCCAATTGCGACCTCAGCCACCTGTTCTGGCAAGGCTGCGATCCGGTTGAGGTCATCCGTTACCTGGGCGAAGAGGGCGCCCTTTATCACGCCCACATGAAAGACACCGTTATCGTCAAGGATGTCGCCGCGAGGTTTGGTGTGTTGAATTTCCCGGAAGTGCCGGAGGAGAAGCCCACCGACGGATCGGTGTACTTCCGCGCGGTCGGGTACGGTCACGGCGCAGATCTCTGGAAAAACGTCGTCAAGGCTTACATGGACGTTGGCTTCCAGGGAATCATGAGCATCGAAAATGAAGACCCCATTCTCACCGGCGAAGTCGGTGTCGAACGAGCCTTCTATGTCTTGAAGAACGTCCGCGGCGAATTGTTGGCGCCTCCGGCGTAAGACCGGAACGCAGCTCGGGACCGTGGGTGACAGGATGACCGCTTCTACCACTCGTGCATTGACATCGCATCTGAACGGGCATCCAATGGTGGCCTGCCGAGCGGCGCATCCTCCTCGGAACGCGGGGCTTTGCTCCGGACCCCATTGCCGGGCTCACCCGCATGAAAGGAAATTCTGTGAATCCCCTGGACGCCATTTTAAAACCGACATCCATCGCCGTGGTTGGCGCCTCCCGCCGGGAGGGATCCATCGGGCGCGAAATCCTGCACCAGCTTATTGAGTTCGATTTCCACGGCAAGCTCTTTCCTGTTAATCCCAAAGCTGATTTTATCCACTCTATTAAGACCTTCCCAACCGTGTCGTCAATTCCGGACGCGGTGGATCTGGCCATCATCGTGGTGCCACGGGAAGAGGTGCTGAGTACGATCGACGATTGTGGAAAGAAAGGCGTGGCGGGATTGGTGGTCATCTCCGCGGGTTTTTCTGAAACCGGCGAAGAAGGGAGCAAGCTCGAAGCCCAGGTGGGTGAACGGGTCAGGCAATATGGGATGAGGATGATCGGGCCGAATTGCATGGGTGTCATCAATACGGACCCGGCAGTTCGCATGGACGCCACCTTTGCTCCTACCTTGCCCTTGACGGGGCGAATTGCCTTCATGTCGCAGAGCGGCACGTTGGGTGTGGCGATCCTGAATATTGCGCGGCAGCTCGATATCGGGTTTTCCTATTTTGTGAGTTTGGGCAACAAAACCAACGTCTCCGGAAATCATCTCTTGCAGTATTGGGAAGACGACCCGCAGACAGATTTGATTTTGATGTATCTCGAGTCGTTCGGGAATGCCAAGCGCTTCATGCAGATTTGCCGGCGGGTTTCCAAGCGCAAGCCCCTGCTGGTGGTGAAGTCAGGGCGCACGGAAGCGGGCGCGCGCGCGGCGACCTCGCATACCGGAACGCTGGCGGCGCGGCAGGGGCTGGACATTGCCACCGATGCACTGTTGGAACAGTGTGGCGTAGTCCGCGTGAACACCGTGGAAGAGTTGTTTGACCTGGCACTCGCATTTTCCAAGAATCCCTTGCCACGGGGCAATCGCTTGGGCATTCTCACCAATGCCGGCGGGCCCGCGATTATGGCCACGGATACGGCTATTGCCCACGGTCTGAGCATGGCGAAGTTCTCCGAACGAACGCACCATGAACTCCGGCGCTTGCTGCCGCCCGAGGCCAGCATCCAGAATCCTGTGGATATGACTCCGCAGGCGGATCACAGCAAGTACGAAGCGTGCGCGCGGATTCTCCTGGAGGACGATGGCGTTGACATGCTGCTGGTGGTTTGTGTTCCTCCCATGATGATCAACACGATGGATATCGTGCTCGGCTTGGAACAGTTGCGCCACAAATATCCCAAGCCGATGGTGGGAGTCATGATGGCGACGGATGAGTTCTTTGTGGAGCTGAACCGCGATCACCCCAATCACATGGCCCTGTATATTTTCCCGGAGTCGGCCGTGAGCGCCCTCGCAGCCCTCGACCGCTACCGAGTGTGGCGTGAAAAGCCGGTAGGCGACTTAAAGCGCTTTGAAGTACGCAGCGGTGCGGCGGAAGAGCTGATTCAAGAGGTCCGCCGCCAGAGCCGACGCCAGTTGACGTCGGAGGAAGGGCTGCGCTTGATCGCGCATTACGGAATTCCTGTGGCGAAGTCCATTCCCGCCGCCAAGCGGGAGGACCTTGCACGCGCCATCCAGGGGCTTCGATACCCGGTCGTGCTCAAAGCCGTCGCGCCGGATTTGGTTCATAAGATGGAGGCGGGTGGCGTTCTCTTGGACCTCCGTGATCAGGAGGAATTGCTGGCGGCCGCGGAAAAGATGACGGAATCTGTTTCGAGACATCGAGGAACGCAAGCGGCCGGAACCGATTTGGGCTTTCTGATTCAGGAATACGTGCGTGGCGGTCGTGAAGTGATCGTGGGCATGACCCGCGACCCGAAGTATGGCCCGCTAGTGACGTTCGGCCTGGGAGGAATCTGCGTCGAGGCGGCGGACGTGGTCTTGCGCCTGCCGCCACTCTCCGATCTCGAGGCCCACGAAATGATTCGGCAGGCACGCGGCTTAAACTTGCTCCGAGGTGTGCGCGGAGAAGCTCCAGTAGACCTCGACGCGCTGGCGGAAATTCTGCAAAGATTTTCGCAGCTCGCTGAAGACATGCCGGATGTTGAAGAAATTGAGATCAACCCTCTGCTGGTCTTTCCTCATGCGGCAGACTTCCGTGCCGCTGATGTGCGGGTGCGTCTCGGTGGGGAACCGGAGAAAGTGGCTTGAGCAGATTTCCGCGCAATTCATTCTCCTTTGGCGACGGAAGCGTGAAATCCTGTTAGTGGAGAACCCGATGAAGAAAATTCTCAATGAGCCGTTTGCTTATGTTGACGAGATGCTGGAGGGCTTGTGCCTGGCGCATCCGCAATACTACAGACAGACCGGGCCTGCCGGCCGTGTCATCGTTCGCGCGGACGGGCCGATCAAGGGCAAAGTGGGAATCGTCTCCGGCGGCGGCTCCGGGCACTTGCCTGTCTTTACCGGTTACGTCGGCAAGGGCCTGCTGGATGCCTGTGCGATTGGCGACGTGTTCTCCTCACCCGCCGTGGACCAGGTGGCAGAAGCCATCCGCGCTGCGAACGGGGGCACAGGAGTTTTGCGCCTGTATGGTAATTACGGCGGCGACAACATGAATTTCGACATGGCCGGAGAAATGGTAGAGATGGAGGACATCTCGACCAACACCGTGCGTGTGGCGGACGATGTGGCCAGCGCCCCGCCGGAGGAGCGCTCGAAACGGCGCGGTGTCGCCGGCTTGGTGTACGCTTACAAAATCGCCGGCGCCAAAGCTGACCAGGGCGCGACGCTCGACGAAGTGACCGCCGTCGCGCAGAACGCCGCCGACGCCTGCCGCTCCGTGGGTGTGGCGCTGACGCCCTGCACGGTTCCAGCGGTGGGCCGTCCGACCTTTGAAATCAGCGAAACCGAGATGGAAATCGGGATGGGAATTCACGGCGAGCCGGGCGTGCGCCGCGGACCTATGCGGCCTGCCGACGCTATCGCGGAGGAGATGCTCTCCCTTTTGCTGGCCGACATGCCTTTGCAATCCGGAGACCGCGCTTCGCTATTGGTAAACAGCCTGGGCGCGACGCCCCCGGAAGAGCTTTACATCGTATACCGTTATGTGGCCGGAAAACTTACCGGCAGGGGCGCCGAAATTGTCATGCCGCTGGTGGGCCGCTACGCCACATCCATGGAAATGGCCGGCATGTCGTTGACGTTTTGCAAGCTCGATGCGGAACTCGAAGCGCTGTTGAAAGCTCCCTGCGACTGCCCATTTCTCACTGTCCGCTGAGGATGTCTCCGGGGCGGCTCGCCACGGGCAGGCGGCGGAAGTGTGCTGTGTTGCAGCGCGCCCGCAAGGGCAATAGAAGAAAGCCGGGACACCGCCCGCAGACTGGAGCTTCTGCGTTTTCGGCACCGGGTTCGGGCGATGGTGTTAGAGTGTTGCGCTGAGGGCTCCGCCCGCTGCTCTGTGGAAAGGCTTGGCCTTTCCATCCGTGCGACACGATCTAGCTTTTTGCGGGAGGCTACGCCTCCGCACTCCCGATGCCCACGATTTGTTGCGACTCGGTGACGGCCTGGCGAGGCTGAGCCTTGCCGGGCAGGAGAAAAAACGAGGGGGTACGTCGGGGTTATAGCCTTGATCGAAGATGTTGAAGCTTCACGCTGGGGGCAACGCCCCCACTATTAAACTGACTCCCTGCGGGGATCGGAATCGCGGCTTTCATGAAGCCGCAATGAGCTTCTCCCCGCCTACTGGACTACAGAGGAAATTACATGCCTGCCGCCATCACCACTCAGGCTTTGCGTGACGCCCTCGCTCGCATCGCCGCCAAGATGGAATCCTGTTCGGACGAGTTGAACGCGCTCGATGGTCAACTGGGCGACGGCGACTTGGGGGTCACGATGGTGCGCGGCGCCCGAGCCGTGGCGTCCGAGCTACCCAAGCTTCCGGATGACGTGGGCATGGCGCTGTTGAAGTGCGCACAGGCTTTCACCAAGCTTTCGGGCTCGACCTATGGCACGTTGTTGGCTACGGGATTAATGAGCGCGGCAAAAGCCACGAAGGGGCGGACGGAACTTCCTTGGTCCGAGGTCTCAGCGTTGCTGGCGAGCGCCTTGCAGGCAATGGCGCAGCGCAGCGGCGGCAAATTGGGAGAGAAAACCGTGCTTGACGCGCTCGAGGCAGTGCGCGCTGCCTCGGCGGAAATCGATGACCCCTCCGCGCTCCTATCAGCGGCGGACCAGGCCATGCGCGAATGCCTCGATCGTTTCCGTGACCAGCCCGCGCGTCAAGGAAGAGCACGTATTTTTGGCGAGAAAAGCGTCGGCAAGGACGACCCCGGAATGGTGGCCTTCCAACGGATCATCGAAGGATTGAAGTAAGGAATCCGCGCAACACGCACTTCTAACTTTCCACCGTGCACTGCTGGCGGCGCCTTATTGAACTTTGCTGCTGGTCACGGGGGGCGGACTGTTGGGGACCGGCATGTGAGTTGCTCTACTGACTGCCGACACCAACACCATGGCGTCGGGCGGAACGGGCACCTTTCCGTCGAGGACGTCTTGTTTGTTTACGCTGCCTCCGTAAAAAGCTTGGTTGCCGGTGTCGTCCGGTTGCACGACGGCGCCGCTCAGACTGACCCCGGCAAAGACGCCCCGAGTGCGGGAGTACGTGAGAATTTCAGCATGCAGGGCAATATCTGTTCCCGCCGCCGCGCTTCTCCCCACCGGTCCCGCCGCGACGGAGGCATCACCGCCGATCTTAAATTTGTTGTTCAAAAGCTTTTGCAATCCCCTGCGTCCGCGGAATACCAGGATGAAATCCGTGGAGGAGCCGCCGAACTGGAAGCCAAAGCTCCCACCGCCAATGGCGATGAATACCGGTGCGCTCCAGCTCCTGTTGACGCGGCAGGTCACCAAACCCTTTCCATAATTGCCGCCCACGAAGAACGCAAACTTGATTTCCGCCGGAATGACCGCAATGCAGTCCGCTGAATCCAGCAAATCCTGGGGAATAGCGCTGTCGGGGGCTTCCAACATCTCCTGAAAGATCTGCGCGGACTCCTGGATACGGTGGATGTCGTCTTGGCGGTTTGAGCTAGCGCGCGCCGAGACGGTCAACGCCAAGGTGATCATGAGGCACAGCGTGGCATGTTTGCGCATATTTCCAGTCTCCAATCGAGTGCTCAAGTGTTTTGGACACAATGCTTTGATGCAAGCTTCGCCGCAAACGCTACCTGCTTGGGGTCTATGCACATAACCCGCACATCCGGCGTAGAACCAAAGATGAAATCGATGCGAAACGCTATTGTAATATGAAAAAAGTGCCGAATGCAGAAAAACCCGAGGACTTTGCTACGCCGTGGTTGGCGCCCTTGATCGCTCCCCTTCGCATCCGGCGGAGGCAGTTCCTTCGCGAGGTCGTCGCCCCAAGCTAATCAAATCACCACTTCCGGCGTTTTTCCGTTAAACTGCTCGGGCTGGATGGATCTCTATGGGAATCCATCCGGGCGAGTACTTTGCTTTCCGGGGGTTCAATGGATCAACACTTATCGATGGGCGGTGAAACGGGTGCCTCACGCGCGCCAGGCTCCGCTTCCAACCGCGGCACCGTGGTGCTTACCGCCGTAGTAGCGGCGCTGGGAGGATTGCTGTTTGGATTTGACACCAGCGTCATTTCGGGCGCCATGCTCTTTCTGCGCACGGACTTCCGCCTTTCCGACCGGCAACTGGAATTTGCAGTGGGCATCGCGCTGGCGGGTGCACTCGTGGGGTCAGCCTGCGCGGGATACTGTACGGACCGCTGGGGTCGCCGCTGGATGCTGCTGGTAACAGCTCTGGGATTCGGCCTGTTTTCAGTCCTGACGGGGCTCGCCGTGGGACTGGTTTCGTTTTCCATCGCGCGGTTCTTTGTGGGAGCGTGCATCGGCATCGCCTCGCTCTCGACACCGCTCTACATCGCGGAAATGGCGCCGGCGCGCATTCGGGGAGCGCTGGTTTCCTGCAATCAACTCGCCATTACCGTGGGCATCGGCGTGGCGTACTTTGTGGATTACGCCTTTGCGGCTTCCGAGAGCTGGCGGTGGATGTTTGCGAGCGCCGTGCTGCCCGCCGTCGTCTTGCTGATCGGCATGATCTTTCTGCCGGAAAGCCCGCGCTGGCTGGCACGCAAGGGGTTTCGCGATCGGGCGCTCGAGAATTTCCGCCGCCTGGGCCGAGGGGATGAAGCAGAAGCAGAGCTGGCGGAGGTGGAAGGCGCGTTGCAAGAAGAGCAGGAGGGGTTCGGTATTCTGCTGAAACCGGGATTTCGCATAGCGGTGTTAGTGGGAATTGGCCTTGCCATTTTTCAACAGGTCACCGGCATCAATACGATTATCTATTATTCGCCCGAAATTCTGCGCATGTCGGGTTATCCCTCGGCGAAAGCTGCCATCTTGGCCGCGGCGATCATTGGGGTAGCCAATGTCCTGATTACCATCGTTTCCATTTTGCTGGTCGATCGTTTGGGCCGACGGGTCCTGCTCCTCCTGAGTACCGCCGGAATGGCGCTGGCCCTGACGTTGATAGGCGTCGCCTTTCACCAGAAGTCTGCAAGTTTCGTGGTGTTTTATGAGGTCATCGGCTACGTCGTTTCCTTTGGCATTGGCCTGGGCCCGGTGATGTGGCTGCTGATTTCGGAGATTTACCCCACCAAGATACGCGGCAAAGCCATGTCGATCGCGACGCTCACGGTTTGGGGGGCAAACTGGGTGGTGGCGGCGACGTTCCTGTCCCTCATCCGCGGCGCGGGGCCGGCGAATACCTTCTGGATCTACGCGTGCCTCTGCGTGTTGGCCTTCGTCTTTTGTTACGTTTTTGTGCCGGAGACCAAAGGTCGCAGCCTGGAAGCGATTGAGCACCACTGGCGGCACTTTGGAGAGAAGCTGGGCAAGGCGGAGAGCAGTGGGCAGTAGGAAAGAGACCGGCCAACTGCGGAAGGTCTCGCCATAAGCGGACCAGCGTTTTCTGCGTTTTGCGCACCTGCCGTAATCCCAGGGGTGTGGCGCGAAAGAATCGCTTCGCTCTGCCGCCGCGCTCCTGCGTGGGCTCGCCCCTCCACGAACTCACGAACCCCTTCCGCTCAAGGCGCTCCAGGGCCGCATAGACGCTCGCGATGCCAACCTCGCGATCCGTACTCGCTTCGAGCTCCCTTGCAATCGGAACGCCGTAAGCATCTTCCCCCAGCCGGAGCAATGCGAGCATCACCGTCAGTTCGAACTCACCAAGATACTCTCGTTTGCTCATTTCATCAGGTATAGTGAAGAAATAGGGAATTGGCAACACACTCGTGACTTCGGAAGAGGCCGTCTCCCCCAACGCCGGCTTAGAGTCTGTTAGCAAATAATAGTTCCATTTTAGGCAGCCTTGGTGTATCTTCTTTGCAGGATGGATGCCATGGCTGGTATCAAAGAAAGATTCGGCGCTCTGCGCAAGGTTCTCGATGAAAGG
>JBKQVI010000546.1:0-5972 GCA_052139985.1 Terriglobia bacterium | reverse complement strand
GGAACAGTTTCGGGCGTGGCAGCGATGCGGTCCCAAAGCCCCCAACGTAGTCGAGCTTCTCCTCGACTGTTAGCTCGTCAAAGCCGGCCGGCGGATTTGAGACTTTGCTCAGCATAAGCAGGGTAGCGCGGACCTGCACTTTAGGTCCGCGGCCTTTTGGCAGACGAGCTAATTGCGCCTTCAACGCAAATGCATAACGTACCGCTGTCGGCACGGTCGCGACAGCAGTGACCGTGGCCAATAGCCTGCGGTGGCGCACGCTGCACGAAAAGGGTATATTGGACTGGGGCGAGGTTCGTTGTTTTCTGAGGAGGGAGAGTATGCCGAAGATTGTCATTGAAGTCGGCAAGCAAATGGACGGCGCTACGTTTCGCCTGAGCCCGAAAACTCGGGCTTTCTTGTCATCGCGCTTTAAGAACTTACGTCCACCCGCCAACGTATTTGTTTCCAACGAAATCGCGTCAGACTTCGAACATTATTTTGGGCCTCTTCGTGAGCCCATCGTCATGATTCTCACCGGCCTCGACGAGAGCGAACTTCAAAAAGTGGGGGGGGTCGAGTTCGTCACCCCGGTAGAGGGCAAGGTTTTGTTCGAGTCGAGCCCTGTGGGATGAGGAACACTTGCCGAACAACAGTAATCTCTACGTCGGACGCGCTGGCCAGCTTGCGGTTATGGCTGAGTTCCTCCTGCGGGGCTGGAATGCAGCATTGCCCGAAGTCGATGTGGGCGATGATGTTTTTGTCGTGAAAGACGAGGACGGAGACCTTTATCGAATTCAAGTCAAAACAGCGACCGCAAAACCATCCGGAAGCGCTTATTCCGCGCAGTTTGCCGTTGGACTGCCACAACTGAAGACGCCCCGCCAACCAGATCTTATATACGTCTTTGCTGTGCGGCACACCTCCAACTGGGGACCCTACTTGATAATAGACCGTCGCGTGCTCCACAAGGAATATGAAGTCAATCGAGTGGGTAGCGCCACTGAGGAGCAACTGGTCTTGCGCCTCGTTTACGAGCACGACCGTGTGAGATGCGGGAAATGCGACCTAAGCGCGTGCCGAAATGACTGGTCCCGGTGGCCGGTCCTCGGTGATCGTGCCAAGGCTGTCAAACCAACGTAGCACGATCTTCAATCGGCAATCGACAATTCTCAGTGCCCGCCGCCGCCGGTCAATTCGCGCACGATGTCTCCCACAAAACCTTTAGCATCGCCGAAGAGCATCAAGGTTTTATCCTCGTAATACAGCGGGTTATCGATGCCGGCGAAGCCGGGATTCATGCTGCGCTTGATCACCATCACCGTTCGCGCTTTATCCACTTCCAGAATCGGCATACCGAAGATGGGGCTGCCCTGGTCGGTCTTGGCAGCGGGGTTGGTCACGTCGTTGGCGCCGATGATCAGCACGACGTCGGTCTGCGGGAAATCCGGGTTGATGGAGTCCATATCCAGCATGCGGTCGTAGGGAATATCGGCTTCCGCCAGCAACACGTTCATGTGGCCCGGCATGCGGCCGGCGACGGGGTGAATCCCGAACTTCACGTCAATGCCTTTCTTGGTGAGCACGTCGAAAAGCTCGCGCACCTTGTGCTGCGCCTGCGCCACCGCCATGCCGTAGCCGGGCACGATCGCCACGGTGCTGGCGGCGCCAAGGATGGCCGCAGCCTCTTCCGCCGTGGCGCTGCGCACCGTGCGGTCTTCCTTTACCACCGCAGCAGAAGCCTGCACCTGCCCAAAGGCTCCGAACATCACGTTGGTGAACGACCGGTTCATGGCTTTGCACATGATCACCGAAAGGATGAACCCCGACGAGCCGTCGAGCGCTCCGGCAACCACCAGTACCTTGTTGTTGAGGACGAAGCCCAGCAGCGCCGCGGATAGCCCGGCGTAGGAATTCAGCAATGAGATCACGGTGGGCATGTCGGCGCCGCCGATGGGCGTTACCAGCATCACACCGAAAATCAGCGAGACAACGACCATGACGGGGAAGAGCTGCGAGGACTCCGGATGAAACATCAGCCAAAGCGCGATCAGGATGGCCGCCCCGAGCACCGACAGGCTGACAAAGTTCTGTCCGCGGTACGTGATGGGCCGCTGCGGCAGCAGCTCCTGCAACTTCCCCGCGGCGATCAAACTTCCGGTGAAGGTCAGTGAACCGATAACGACTTCCATCGCGATCTCCACCATTTCAAATTTCGTGAGGTGGGGGATGCGCACGTAATACTCGGCAATGCCGATCATCGCCGCTGCCAACGCGCCAAAAGCGTGGCTTAGAGCGGTCCGCTGGGGCACCGCGGTCATCGGTACCAGACCGAGGGGAACGCCGACAATCGCTCCCACCGCCAGCGCCACGATGATCCATTTGTACTCGACGATCTGGTAATCGCAGAGTGTGGCGGTCACCGCCAGGACGGCGCCAAACTCGCCCGCCAACACACCACGCCGGGCGGTCGCCGGCGAACTCAGCCATTTGAGCGCCAGAACAAACAACGTGACCGCCACAATATAAGCAACGTCGATGAGTTGCTGCTGCATGAGATGGTTCATGGCTTTTTGGACCTGCTCAGCTTGAACATGCGCAACATGCGGTCGGTGATCAGGAATCCGCCGACCATATTGCTGAAAGCAGCGGCCACAGCCACCGCGCCAAGAATGGTGGAAAGCGTGCTGTCGTGGCGGCCCGCAATGATGATCGCCGCCACCACCACAATTGCATCCAAAGCGTTGGTGAGCGACATCAGCGGCGTGTGCAGCAACGGCGAGACTCGCCGGATGACTTCAAATCCGATAAAGCCCGCCAGCACGAATACGTACAGGCAGTTGATGAGATTGAAGGTCACAGGTACCTCCTGGAAGTTAAGGACAAAATGTCATTCCCCGGGCGCCTGCCCTGGGCCAGCGACGGACTTAATTCCCGGGCCATGGCGGAGAATCTTGGGCATTCTCGGAGTATCCACAATGCTCCCCCGCCCCTGACCCAAAATATGCTTCCCAGTACGCGGAATTTTACGCCTAACTTTTTTGCGTCGCTAAAGCCGGCAGAGAGAAAAATTCCCGCACCCGGGTATTCACCACTTCACCACCGCGCGTCAGCAAAGTATCACGGGTAATCTCGTCTTCAGGATTTAGTTGCACCTTGCCTTCTTTTCCCAAATGCAGCAGGAAGGCCGTCAGGTTCTTCGCATACATCTGGCTGGCGTGATAGGGCACCGTGCTCGCCACGTTGATGTAACCGATAATCGTCACGCCATGTTCAATGATGCGCTGGCCTGGCTTCGTCAACTCGCAGTTGCCACCGCGCTCAGCGGCCAAGTCCACAATCACCGAGCCAGGGGCCATGCGCTCCACCATTTCGCGCGTGATCAGCACCGGAGGCTTTTTGCCGGGAACCACCGCGGCGGGAATCACCACGTCGCTTTCCGCCACCACGCGACCCAGCAATTCGCGCTGCCGCTGGAAGAAGGATTCGTCCTGCTGCTTTGCGTAGCCGCGCTTGTCCTCGGCATCCTTCGCTTCGATGGGCAGTTCGATGAAGCGCCCGCCGAGGCTTTGCACCTGCTCCTTCGCCGCAGGGCGCAGATCGTAAGCGGAGGCCACTGCGCCCAGCCGTCGCGCGGTTGAGATCGCCTGCAACCCAGCGACACCCGCACCAATAATGAATACCCGCGCGGGCGTAATGGTGCCCGCCGCCGTGGTGAGCATTGGAAACATACGCGGCAAGCGGTCCGCCGCCAGCAGCACGGCCTTGTAGCCGCAAATCGTAGCCATGGAAGAAAGCGCGTCCATGCTTTGGGCGCGGGTGATCCGCGGCATCAGCTCGACGGAAAACGATGTGACTCCGGTGGCGGCGAGTTGCTGCGTCGATTCGATGGAGCCGAAAGGTCGATGGAAGCCAATGACCGTCTGATCCCGGCGAAACAGTGTGAGGTCGTCCTTGCCCGTGGCATCGTTCGACCCGTAACTGAGAACCTGCACGATGACCTCAGCGGACTGGAAAACCTCGGCACGCGAGGCCGCAAGCTTGGCGCCCTTTTCCACGTAGTCGGCGTCGGGATACCCGGCACTCGCTCCCGCGCCGGCTTCCACCAGGACCTGGAAACCGCCCTTGACCAGATTGGGTACAACCACCGGCACCAACGCCACGCGACGCTCGCCGGGGAAAGCTTCTTTGGGAACACCGACGATCATGAGTAATCCCCCTCTTTATTTGATGACGGGTCGCGAGCTAATGATTTGTAATTTTACTTGGTGCCTTGGAACGTCGAACGTGTTACGGCCCTTTGATTCTTAATCCAACGGTGGCGTGTGTGCAAGAGGCTCTTGCTGGGTGGAGCCAGCCGCACCGTGTGCCGGTCCTCGCCCTCAATCCTCTGTCACCACCCGCAAAGTGAATTCATCATGTGCGCCCAGTTTTAGCTGGCGCGTCGGGACCAGCGCCAAGCCACGGCCGAAAGCGCTTCTGACCCGGAAGACGGTGATTCGATAACGCTGGCCAAGAGTCGTTTCTAACTCCACTTCTGTGCCGCTGTGCGCCAAAAGGAAAGATCCGAGTCTGGGCCCGTCGGCCTTGTCGCGCTGATGAAAGATAATGGCCTGCGCGCCCAATCTTCCATCTTCGAACGCTTCCATAACTCTGCAGACGACCGGGCCTTCCTCTGCGTTGCTATCCGCGGCCGGCTGAACATGGGCGCCGCGCGAAATACCGGAGAGGAGGATTACCAGAGTTAAGGCAATTGATGGAATAGGATGTTTGACCAACATGTCCTCGCTATGCTCTCGCAGGCGCGGCCCTAATTCTAGAGCGGATGGGATTTTCTCGCCGACGTTCACATTTCTGCAACAAAAATCCGGTTTCGTTGTATAATAGCTTCCGTCACCCTTACCGCATGGAAAACTGTGGTCTGCACAGAGAAAAGGGACATTCGAAACTCCTGCGGAGATTTTTTATGGGTGGCAAAAAAAATCCTTGCAATTACGAAAGTGTTACAGTAGTATTTCCGATTGCCAGTACGAAGGTGGACGAAGTCAGAGAAGGGCACGGTTGATTCTTGGTTTCAGCCGAGCTTGTTTTAAGGCTCCACATCGTCTCGGTTGAAACTCGTCGGAGGTCGATACGCGAAAGGCTATCGGATAAGGGCTTGAGGCAAGTGGGTCCCCAGTAAGAAACCCTGCCTGTTTCAAACCCCGTAGCTAACAGCATTCGAACCCAGCGGCCGGAAAGGCGCGCGTTTATATGTTGTGCGCTTTAAGCCGGAACGCAGAGGAATCCCGTCGAGTTGTTGAGGTTGGTCTCGCCCGGTGATCCGGGGGGAATCAAGCCCAGCAACTTAGCGGTCCCGTCGAATGACGGACGCAAGGTTGTAGGAAGAGGTCCAGGGAAACGCGAGTTGGCCCTGGACACTCAACGGTCTTTGAAAACTGAATAGTGTGGCGTCTACTTAGTAGTCGTAGTCGTCAGTATTTAGTTCCTTTTTCTCATTGCCAAGCGGGAATAGGGGGCTAGGTTTGGCGGCTACAAACTGTCCGGGATTGGATCCGGGCGGTGTAAGAAAAAGAAAGGCGAATCTGCGAACAAGCTGTCAGTTATCGGTAGTCAGTTGTCAGTAAGGGCCTTAAATCATTGGGTTTTCTGCTGACGGCTGAAAGCTGAGAGCTGGCGACTGTTTTTGATGTGTTGAGCAGATATTATGGTCAAGCTACTAAGGGCGTACGGTGGATGCCTTGGCGCTAGACGGCGATGAAGGACGTGGCTACCTGCGAAAAGCCTCGGGGAGGGGGAAGCACCCTTTAATCCGGGGATGTCCGAATGGGGAAACCCTACCGGGAAAAACCCGGTAACGGCCCGCTGAATACATAGGCGGGTACGAGCTAACCCAGGGAAGTGAACCATCTCAGTACCTGGAGGAAGAGAAAACAATAGTGATTCCGCTAGTAGCGGCGAGCGAACGCGGAAGAGCCCAAACCCAGTCTTCC
>JBKQVI010000545.1:0-3015 GCA_052139985.1 Terriglobia bacterium | reverse complement strand
CGACTGCCCATGGAGCCACTTTGGTTGCGCCGGCAAAATCAGGAGAAACGAGTTGAAGGCCGTCTACGCTGGTTGGCGTCGAAATCCTTTCCCTCTTAACCGCTCGGACGGGATTCGACTTCCCGGTGACCCACCAACTTTGGAGTCGTACTCGAATTGGATGCAGAGACCTGACTTTTAATCAGCGGGAGAAATCCCAATGTGGGTTCAAGTCCCACCGGCTCCACCAATGAGCGCCAGTGGCTGAGATGGATGAGGCACGGCACTTCTAATGCCGCCACACGCAGGTTCGAGTCCTGCCTGGCGCTCCAGATGATCAACGCCGTCCTAGCTCAAATGCAGAGAGTGCATCGGTCCTAACGATGAAGATGCGGGTTGGAGTCCCGCGGACGGTTCCAGTGTTGTCGTCCACGCGCGTGAAGCTCAACGGATTGAGCGTCGGTGTCCGAAGCCGAAGGCTGTGGGTTCGAGCCCCATCACGCGCTCTATTGCCGGGTTAGTTCAACGGAAGAACGCTTGTCTTACAAGCAAGCTACGCGGGTTCGACTCCTGCACCCGGCACCAATTTGAATTCTGTATCCAGGGGTAGCTCAGTTGGCAGAGCGCGCGATCGATAATCGCGAGGTCGTGGGTTCAAATCCCACTCCCTGGACCGCCCTTGAGCGGGCGTTGCCAAGCGGAAAGGCACCAGGCTTCCATCCTGGTATACGTGGGTTCAAATCCCACCGCCCGCTCCAACTGACCGAAAACAAGCGGCTTGCCTTGCTCCTTTGCAAGAGAAGAAACACTCTTGACATAGTGTCATAGAGACACTATATTGGTGTCTGTAGCACACCAAAGGAGGCAGGAAATGATCAGCTTCATGAAGGCGCCGCCCACAACTTACGTCCTCGAGTTCAAGAGCGGTAGGATCCGCCGTGAAGGAGCCGGTCTCTCGTTCTTCTACTACGCGCCTACCACTACGATCGTCTCCATTCCGATGGCAAGCACCGACGTGCCCTTTGTCTTTCAGGAAGCAACTTCCGATTTCCAGGCAGTTACGATCCAAGGGCAATTCACCTACCGCGTCGCCGATCCGAAACGGCTGGCTTCGCTGCTGGATTTCAGTATCGATAAGCGGCACGCCTATTGCAGCGACGATCCACGGAAGCTGTCTGAACGCCTGGTACACACGCTGCAGACCTTGACCCGGGCAATCACCCAACGGCTTGCGCTACGGGACGCGCTGACAAGTTCCGACGCAATTGTCGCCGAGGCCCTGGATGGATTGAAGGGGGCCGAAGCAGTTTCAACGCTTGGCGTGGAGATCCTCTCCCTTTCCATTCTTGCGATCACACCCACTCCAGAAACCAGCCGGGCGCTTGAAGCCGAGGCAAGGGAAGCGTTGCAGCGCCGAGCCGACGAAGCCATCTACGCCCGCCGTAATGCAGCGGTCGAGCAGGAGCGTCTGATCAAGGAATCGGAGCTGAACACCGAAATCGCCGTCGAAACCAAAAAACGGCAGATTCGCGAGACACAAATGGCCGCCGAAATCGCGGTCGAAGAGCAAAGAGCTCAGTTGGTCGACCGCCGCGTGGAGAACGAGCGCAAGGATGCCGACAGCCGTGCCTACGCATTGACCGAAACGCTGAAACCAGTGCGAGAACTCGATTGGAAGACTCTCATGATGCTGGGTGGCAATAATGGAGACGCGCGGACCATGATTGCTTTGGCCTTCCAGCAGATGGCAGAGAATGCACAAAAGATCGGGGAGTTGAACATCTCTCCAGATCTCCTGACAGCGCTGACCAAGCCGGGTCCACCGGCAACCGTAGCCTCCGCACCGGTGAGGAAATAGCCGTGTTCAAGAAGATCGTCATCGTTACACGCCGAACCAGGCTTCAGGAGCTCGTTGAACGATTCAACACGCATTCGCAGGCCAAGTTCTATATCGAGCATTCGGGCGGCGACTTCGCGGACTACGAACGCGAGGACGACTCCTACCAAACCGCCCTGGATCTGGTTCGGCGTTCACTGGATTTCGAATTGCCGCATCAGGTCGTCGATCGCGCCTTGGTTCCGACGTACAAGTTCCAGAAGGAAGATGTCGTCGTAACTCTGGGCCAGGATGGACTGGTGGCCAATACCGCCAAGTATGCCGGCGCCCAACCCATTGTTGCCGTCAATCCTGAGCCATCCAGGTTTGACGGCATTCTTCTGCCATTCCTGCCGGACCAGGCGAGGGCCGCGGTTGGACAGGTTCTCGACGCGAAAGCAGCGTTCCGCGAAGTGACGCTGGCGGACGCAACCCTCAATGACGGTCAGCGGTTGCTCGCTTTCAACGACTTGTTCCTGGGAGCGCGGAGTCACGTTTCTGCGCTCTACCGGATCGTGCGCGGCAAGCGCTCCGAAACGCAATCTTCAAGTGGCGTTCTGGTTTCGACAGGCGCGGGCTCTACCGGCTGGATTTCCTCTGTATTCAACATGGCCTCGGGTGTGACTAGTTTTTGCGGCGGACGACCGGTCACGGGCATTCGCATGCCGTGGGAGGATCGGCGTCTGTTATATGTCGTTCGGGAGCCGTTTATCAGCCGCCACTCGCAGGCAGGCATCGTCGCAGGTATGCTCGAAACCGGCGAGGAACTGGTTCTCGAATCGCTGATGCCATCTGGCGGAGCGATCTTCTCGGACGGAATGGAAGCGGACTTCCTTCAATTCAACTCCGGAGCTATCGTTCGCGTTCGCGCCGCCGAACAACGTGCACATCTTGTCGTATCCTGAGGACCTTGATGAAAGTTGCAGTCGATACCGTGATCTTCACCATTCAGTCTGGAGAGCTGAACGTCCTTCTTGTGAAGCGGAAGATTCCGCCATTCGTCGGGCAACACGCGATTCCCGGCGGCTTCGTTCTTGATCACGAAGATCTCGATCAGGCCGCCCTTCGTGAGCTCAGGGAAGAAACCGGCGTCGCGGACGTCTATCTGGAGCAGCTCTATTCCTTCGGAGATCCCAAGCGGGATCCCCGCGGGCGCATCG
>JBKQVI010000544.1:0-3466 GCA_052139985.1 Terriglobia bacterium | reverse complement strand
ATGCACGCGAGGAAGTGACCCAGTTCATCTCCACCAAGAATTTGCAGCCCGACACCATGATCGCGCTGCGCGAGCTGGTGAATGACTTGAGCAGCGAGATCTCGCTCTACAAGGAATACAAGGCAGTCCCGGCCAATCAGCAAACCAACGTGCGCAACGACATGTACGTGGTCAGCGAAGCCATCCGGCTCATGCTCAAGAACCACATCGGCGATTTCACGCCCGCCGAAGTCACAATCTTGAACAACTACAAGACCCACATCGACAAGGCCACCAAGTTCATTCCCGGGTGGGTCAAGGTGGCCGTGGCGCTGGCGCTCGGCCTGGGCACCATGGTGGGCTGGAAGCGCATCGTCGTCACGGTAGGCGAGAAGATCGGCAAAGAGCACCTCACCTACGCCCAGGGCGCGTGCGCAGAATTGGTGGCGATGGCGACGATCTCCGCTGCCGACAACTTCGGATTGCCCGTCTCCACAACCCACGTATTGAGCTCGGGGATTGCGGGAACCATGGCGGCAAATAAGAGCGGATTGCAGGTTTCCACCATTCGCAACATTGCCATGGCGTGGGTCTTCACATTGCCCGCCGCGGCCCTGCTTTCCGGCGCGTTGTACTTCCTTTTCCGGCAGTTGATGAGCTAAAACGAAGTCGGCCAACTTGGCCAGGGCGTCCGGCTGCAGCCGGGCGCCTTTTTTGTGTGCTCACAAAAAACCGTTGAGTGTCCCATCCTAAACGCGCCTTTGCGTTAGGGTGGGAAAACGGAACATCGAACCCACCGTTTCAATGAGCGCGACGAGAGCCACATCCGGTACCATACAGAATGGTGCTGAACAAAGAATGAGTCTGAAAGCCAAACTTGAAGCCGTAATTTACGCCTCTGAAGAGCCGGTAACGCTGGCGCAACTGGCCGGCCTGTTTGCCGATGAAGCCCTGGAGTGGAAGGCGGAGCAGGAAGCGGCTGCGCGAGCGCAAGCTGAAGAGCCGTCCGCACCCGAGAATGCGCCTTTACCGTTTCAGAGCGATTCCCTTCCCGATCTGGCAGTTGCGCCGGACGCGATCGAGGAAGCCGAAGCTGCGGAAGCGTTGAAAGAGAGCGCGGGCGAGGCCGTCCCCGCAACGGCCGGCCAGGAGACCGGCGCTACAAATTCCGAGCCCGCTGCGGAAACCGTCAGCGAAGAACCCGCCGCGCCGGACGCCGACCAGGCAGAGGCCGAGCAAAAGCGCGCGGCACGAATCCGCGATCGCGAGGCCCGCGGCGTCATTAAACAACTGCTCGACGAGTTGATCGCCGACTATGCCGTCGATGGCCGCGGCGTCGAGATCCGCGAGATCGCCGGCGGTTACCGCATGGCAACTAAGCCGGAGTGTCACGACGCGGTCCGATTATTCATCAAAGGACAGAAGCCGCCGCTCAAGCTTTCACTGCCCGCACTCGAAACCCTGGCGGTCATCGCCTACAAGCAGCCGGTCACCGCGCCGGAGGTCAACGAGATTCGCGGCGTGGATTCTTCTGGCGTCTTCGGATCACTTCTGGCGCGCAAGCTCATCGTCACCGCGGGACGCAAGCCCGTCATCGGCCGCCCGATTCTCTACAAAACCACGCGCGAGTTCCTGCTGCGCTTTGGACTGAAAGACGTCTCTGAGCTGCCCTCGATGGAAGAGTTCGAGAAGATGGCGGCGAGCGAACTAGAAGAATCGAGTATTGCCGAAACGGGAACTGCCGAGCCCGAGCCGTCGAGCGGCGAAGCAGCCGCCGAAGCCGCTGCCGATTTCAATCCCGATCTGAGCACAGAAACCAACGGAACCGGCGCTAACCACGAGGCAGAAACCGCGGCGCAGTCCCCACAAGCCGCTTCCGATGCGTCAGCCAGCGACGCGGAGTAAGCAGAAGGTCACAGGTTTCCCCATGACAGTCAAAAAGAAAACGAATTCCGCCGCGCCCGCAGCCAAGCCCGCGCCCAAAACCAAAAAAGCGGATGCCGCAAGCAAGAAGCCTGCGGCCAAAAGCAAAGCAACCGCCCCGAAAACCACGAAAGCCGCAGCGAAATCTCCTGCGCCCGCAAAGAAGCGCGCAACGCCGGCGAAGAAGGCTCCCGCAAAGACCAAAGCACCCGCGGCGAAAAGCAAAAGGCTCACCGCAAAAGTCGAAGAGGAATCCGCGATACGCCTTAACGAGCCGGTGCTCGATCCCATTGGCGACGTCACCAGTGGCGAGGCCCGTCAATACCTGGGCAGCGCGAACCCGCAGGCGCGGCAGGAATTGGCACAGGCCGAAGTCGACGCGTTCAAAGAAGAAACCAACTACGAGGCCTCGGACGCAGTTCTCGAAGCCGGGCCCGGAATGGAAGCGGCGCAGGCGGCAACGGAAGAGCGCGCGCGCCACGACGCCGAGGAAAAAACTCAAGCCGGAACGGAATTAGAAGCGGACGTAGAAGCAGAACCCGCCGGCAAGCCGGTCAAGCGGCCGCCGGCGAAACTCGAGCGGCTGCAAAAAATTCTCTCTGCGGCGGGCATTGCCAGCCGTCGTCACGCTGAGGAGATGATCGTCGCCGGGCGCGTGATGGTGAATGGCCAGGTCGTGACGCAACTCGGCAGCAAGGCCGATCTCGGGCGCGATCACATTCGTGTCGACCGCAAGTTGCTGCAGGGCGCCGAACGGCATCGCTACTTTATGCTCAACAAGCCGCGCGGCTACGTCACCACGGTGAGCGATCCTGAGCACCGCCCCACGGTGATGGAGTTTTTCGCCAAGGCGCAAGAGCGCGTGTATCCGGTCGGCAGGCTCGATTACTTGAGCGAAGGCCTGCTGCTAATGACCAACGACGGCGAACTGGCCAACCTGCTGAGCAAAGCCGGTTCGGGCGTGGAGAAGACGTACCTCGTCAAGGTCGCCGGGCAGCCGAGCGCGGAAGAACTCGAGCGCTTGCGCGGCGGCGTGACGATTGAAAAAGGCGAGCCCGGTTCGGCGCGAGTGCGTACTGCCCCGGCGCGCGTCCGCGAGTTCCGCGAGGGCGACAATCCCTGGTTTGAAGTGGTGCTGACCGAAGGCCGCAACCGCGAATTGAGAAAAATGTTCGCCGCCATCGGACACTTTGCCGAGAAAATTCGCCGCGTCGGCTACGGACCCCTGGTACTCGATGTCGAACCGGGAAACATGCGCGAGCTCACCGAAGATGAAGTGAACGCGCTGCGCCTGACCGCCCAGGGCAAGATGAAACCGCGCCGCATCAAAGTCACGAAGATGCTCCCGAAAGAAGCCGGCGTGTCGGTGGAGAAACGGGAACAGCGCAAAGGCCGGAGCTTCGACCGGTCGGCCCGCAGCGAACGGCCGGAGTTTCGCTCCGCTCCGCGGCAGGATCGCGACGATCGGCCCTACGGCGGCGCACCACGCCCACCTTTCAAGCCCCGCGGCGACCGCCCGGATTTCCGTCCCGCTCCGCGACAGGATCGCAGCGAGAATCGTTTC
>JBKQVI010000543.1:0-8120 GCA_052139985.1 Terriglobia bacterium | reverse complement strand
GGACGTGTTTGCCGCCCCCTCGCATTCGCCGCCCTGCATCACTGTAGATTTGCGTGCCACGCACTGCGGGAGCTGTCAAACTTTTGCTGCCTCCCCGGCAGAGCCGGGGGGTCTCCCAACGGACTAGACCAGCCAGCCAAACACCGAATGTGAAAACCGGAAATGGCAGCCAAGGCCGGCTCTTGCGCAGTGCAACCACGGTGGGGTTATAAACAGAAAGGAAGCCGGTGCTGGCTTCGTCAACGACGTGCAGAGCCAACGCCAGGCAGAGAGCAATCCAAGCCCAGAAGAGTTGGGCATTGGGGATCGCGGCCACTCTGATGACCATCAGGAGATGCAGGGGAAAGGTCATGGTCCTATCCTTTCGTCTTTGGTTTTTGGTGCGCTCCAATCCCTCGCAAATTGAATTCGGCGATGGCTTCGGCGAGAAGGTCCGCCGACAGACGCTCCTGCGGGGCCCGGTCCAGCCAGCGGTACACGGCTTCGTAGGCCGCGCCGACCCAGCAGCTTGCCACCACAGTTGAGTCCAGCGGATGCAACCGGTCTGCCAGCGCGCGCAGCGCTTGTTCTACACCCCGCGTATGGCTTTCGATAACCTGCCGCCGCACCGCCTCCAGACGCTTACCAAGCCCGGATGACTCCACAATTAGAATCCGTGCCTCCTCCGGATTTTCCGCCAGGAACCGGACCAACGCTTTCACCGCCGCGCTCATCTGTGCCACCACCTCGGGGCCGGCCGCACGAATGGCTTCATTGAGTGCGAAAGAAATCTGCTCGCCCAAGGCGGCCAGGGCCGCCGCGAAGATGTCTTCCTTATCCCGGAAATAGAAATAGAAGCTGCCGACCGAACTGTTTGCGGCGCGCACAATCATCGGGACCGTGGTGGCGTGAAATCCCTTCCGTCCGAAGATGCTTATGGCGGCGCTCAGCAACTTCTTGCGCCGCGCTTCTTTTCGCTCGGCCATCTTCGGCGTTGTGCGGTACACCATCCAAAGCCTCCGTACGCTGGCGCAGCAGGGCAATATTGAAAGTGCCGACTACCCTGCTTCAAGAAAAGAATGACGCATCATTCTATTCTTATCAAGCGAAATTCTCGGGACCAAGGTCAATGGGCAAAGGGCGGGAGGAGATGAACGGGAGAGAGGTCAGAAAACAGAATTCAGAATTTCGAAAACAGGAACACGGGAAGTTTAATCGGCTCGTCAGGCAAACTCGTGATTTTTCCGCAACCGGTCAACCCGCAAAATCAACAGCTTGGCAGCCGTACCACGAGATTTCACATCTAACGGATTGACAAACTCAGGTCATTGAGAATAGTGTACGCCTTCTTATGAAGATACTTGTACTCGGGTCCGGTGGTCGGGAACACGCGCTGGCATGGAAGCTGCATGAAAGCCAGCAGATGGAAGAATTGTATTGTGCCCCCGGCAATGCCGGTATCGCACAGGAAGCGGAGTGCGTTCCGATCGACCTTTCGGATACGAAGGCTATCGCAGCTTTGGCCAAGCAATTACACGCGGACCTTACCATGGTCGGTCCGGAAGCGCCGCTGGTAGCCGGCATCGTCGATGAATTCGAGAAGGAGCGCCTGGGCATCATCGGCCCTAGCAAGGCGGCGGCGCGCTTGGAGGGCAGCAAGATCTTTTCCAAGGAATTCATGCGCCGGAATGGCATTCCCACGGCGCGGTTCGAGGTGGCTGAAAATTTCGAGGACGCACTGAAAACTCTGGCACGATTCCCGCTTCCGGTGGTCGTGAAGGCGGACGGGTTGGCCGCGGGCAAAGGCGTGGTGGTTGCCCATAACCACCTGGAAGCGGAACAGGCGCTGGAAGACTTCATGCTCCGCAAGACCCTGGGCAGCGCGGGCGAGCGGGTGGTGATCGAGGAGTGCCTGGCGGGCGAGGAAACGTCCTTCATTGTTCTCACCGACGGCCGCGGCATTCTTCCCTTGGTCCCGACCCAGGACCACAAGGCCCTACTCGATGGAGACCTGGGACCCAACACGGGAGGCATGGGTGCGTACAGCGCGGACTCGATTCTCAGCGAGCCGCTGCACGATGAGATTCTCCGCTCCATCGTCGCGCCCACGCTGGCAGGTATGGAAATGGAAGGCTCTCCCTACCGCGGCTTTCTGTATTGCGGACTGATGATGACATCCACCGGTCCCATGCTGCTGGAGTACAACGTCCGCCTGGGCGACCCCGAAACCCAACCCATCCTGATGCGCTTACGTTCCGACCTCGTGGATCTGCTGGTGGCGTCGCGCGAGGGCCGGCTGGCAACGGTAGACGTCCACTGGAGCCCCAATCCCGCCGTTTGCGTGGTGCTGACCTCCAGAGGCTACCCGGGAAAGCCGGAAATTGACAAGGCCATCACCGGTTATGAAGCGGTGGAAGCATTGGGCGGCGTCAAGATATTCCATGCCGCCACGCGAGTGCAGGATCGTCAATTGCTCACCACCGGCGGGCGCGTTATGGGGGTAACTGCCATTGCCGAGGATTTGCCGATCGCCATCCAGCGCGCGTACGCGGGAGTTAACAAGCTTCAGTTCGACGGGATGCACTACCGGAAGGACATCGGGGCGAAGGCCTTGCGGAAGGCTCCGAAAGCACCGGCGGCCAAGCGCGCACGCGTCTCCAGGGCAGAGCGCCCGTCTTCGCGCAAATAGCGACAGTTCACGAAGGGTTCAACTCATTTTGAATCGGGAGGGAGGAAAGAAGAGATGCCTGAGAAGCCGTTGGTTGGCATCGTTATGGGCAGCGACACGGACTTGCCGGTCATGACCGAGACCGCCGCAACCTTGAAGAAGTTCCATATTCCGTTTGAAATTGAAATCACGTCCGCCCATCGGTCGCCGGCGCGTACTTCCGAATATGCTCGCACGGCCGTCCAGCGGGGCTTGAAAGCCATCATCGTGGGGGCCGGAGGCGCGTCACACCTGGCCGGAGTGATCGCCGCGGAAACTATCCTGCCGGTGATTGGCGTCCCCATGGCCACCACCACGCTTGCGGGACTCGACGCGTTGTTGTCCACAGTTCAGATGCCTGGCGGTGTGCCGGTAGCTTGCACGGCAATCGGAAAGCCCGGCGCGATTAACGCCGCGATCTTCGCCGCGCAAATCATCGCCACCGCCGACCCCGCCACGGCGCAAAAACTCGTTGACTATAAGGAACAATTGGCGCGCGCGGTAGTTGAGAAATCGGAGAAGCTCAAGCGCGAGTTCCAAGTACAGTGACGAGTGACGAAGACCGTGACCAGTGACGAGTGACCAGTGACGAGCAACTGAAAGACGAAAAACGAAACTCGAAATTCGAAACTCGCAGCGATTTTCGAGCTTCGATTTTCGAGTTTCGGTTGTTGCTTGTCACTTGTCACGGTCGGGCGCCGTCGCGCTTGCTTGTCACTCGCCACTTGTCACTCGTCACTGGTTTAGGGAGTTGTTGTGTTTATTGGGCACTTCGGAGTCGCCCTTGCGGCAAAAAAGGTTGCGCCTCGCACCTCCCTGGGAACGCTGGTGATGGCGGCGCAATTCGTGGACCTGCTCTGGCCGGTTTTTCTTCTGCTGGGCGTCGAGCGGGTGATCATTGCACCGGGCGACACCGCGGTTACTCCGCTTGATTTCATCTCCTACCCCATAACCCACAGCCTCCTCGGCGGTCTCGGCTGGGCTTGCCTGTTCGCGGGCATTTACAAAATAGTTAAACGCGACTCTCGGGGAGCGGTCTGCCTGTGGTTCGTGGTGATCAGCCATTGGGTGCTCGACGCGCTCAGCCACCGGCCCGATCTTCCGCTTTATCCCGGAAGTTCGACGTATGTTGGCCTCGGCCTCTGGAATTCGCGCTTCGGGACCATCGTCATCGAAAGCGCGATCTTCGCACTCGGGGCAATGATCTACGCGAAGGCCACCCGTCCCCGCGACCGGGTCGGCTTCGTCGCTTTCCGTTCGTTTATCGCCTTGCTGTTCCTGTTGTACCTCGTCAACATTTTCGGCCCGCCGCCGCCCAGCGAAAAAGCCGTGGCCCTCGCGGCTCTTGGCATGTGGCTGTTCGTCCTCTGGGCTTACTGGCTGGACCGTCATCGCGCAGTCAATTCCGCTCCTCCGCCCATCGCCGCCGAAGCTCTTGGCTCTGTTTCCGGCCAGCCTCCTGAACCATGAGGCGGCTTCCCCAACCTCCCGCCTCTCGCGGACGGTGTCCTGGTTTGAACAAAGCGGTGCCCTATCTGTGGCTCGATGCCGAACGGAAGCTGGTGCCAGGCGTTCGGCCACGTTACTTCTGTTCGAACTTCTCGCTTGACAATCTCCCGACTTTGTGCTAGCTTAGCCTTGTGGAGTTTTCTAAGGCTAGTTAATGACGCTCGATGCATGGGCCATCCCGGCAGGGCGGCATTCCATGCAGGAACAGAATGTCCACAAAAAACGAAGCTGAGAACATGCTGAAAACAAAGGGCGTCGAAGGGGAGATCGGCAAAAACGAAGCTGAGAACATACTGAGAGAAAAGATAGTTAGTCAAAAAGCGAATATGAGGCGAAAACGGACGCTTTGTCCCTTGTCGTAAAACCCCTCCTGCATCGAACCCGACCACTTTGTAGCCTCGCTAGAAAGCCACGGCATCCAGACTTTACCTTGATAGCGCGTATACGCTTGCCTCTTGGGCCAAGGGGTGGTGTCGGGGCGCCGGCCTTGCCATGGCGTGCCGTGCACCCCTTGCTGACCTGAAGGCCGGCGCTATGGTCCAATCAGGACACAACCCTCTCGCGGAACCGCTTGACTCCCTCAGCGTGAATCGGTATCTTCTCGGACAACGAGCGCGCGGAATGGCCCTCTGAATGTGCGGAAGAGAGCCCCGAAAGCGGTCTCAAAATGTCCAAACCACTGTCCGCTGTAGATTGCATTGCTCCGGCATTCGCTCAGACCAAGAAACAGCTTTTCGCACCCTTTCGATTCCAACGGTGGGTGCGCCTGGCCCTCGTCTGCCTCACCACGGGCGAATTCGCCGGGGGCGGGGGCGGCGGCGGGACCACAGGAAATTTCCATTTGCCAATTTCACACCCGAAGCGCGGCAGCGGGTTGCTCGCGATCCCCCATATCGATTGGAGCAAGATCCTCCCGTGGCTGCCGTGGATCCTCGGTGGCGTCGCCCTGCTTTGTTTACTGATTCTCCTTTGGATTTATGTCGCCTCGGTGTTTCGCTTCGTGCTATTCGATTCGGTGCTCTACGATCGCTGCGAACTGAAAGGCAGTTGGAGGCGCTGGGAGCCGTGTGGCCGAAGCTATTTCTATTGGACTCTCGCGCTCATTGTTCTTTCCCTCATTGGGACGTGCTTGCTGATCGGCGTGCCGCTGCTCCTCGCCTGGCGCGCCGGGTTGTTCCACCATCCGGGTGAACACCTCGCCGCTCTGATCCTCGGCGGCGCAGCGTTACTCTTCCTCATGCTTGCCTTCTTCGTGTTGGACGCGGTCATCGGCCTCTTTGCCAAGGACTTTTGCGTGCCCATCATGGGAATGGAGAACGTGGGAGTTCTGGACGCCTGGCGAAGGCTGCTCCCGATGCTGGCGGCGGAAAAGCTGGCGTTCACCGGCTATGTGCTCATGAAAATTGTGCTGGCCATCGGCAACGCCATTATTGTTGGCATCGCCACACTACTGACCTTTGTTGTCCTGCTGATCCCTCTTGGCATCGCGGCGGTCATCGTCTTTTTTGGCGGCAAGGCGATTGGGCTCACTATGAATGCGGGCACCATCAGCATTCTGGTCCTGTTGGGCGGCGTGATCCTGCTCGCTTTTATCTACCTGATCGCGCTGCTCAATACGGCGCCCATGGTCTTCTTCCAATCTTACGTGCTCCACTTTCTTGGCTCGCGGTACCAGGCACTGGGCGCAGTACTCTTCCCGCCCCCGCCGGAGAATCCACCTTCCCCTGTGGACACCACGCCGCCCATTCTCGAGCCACCGCCCGAGCCCGCGCCTGCGGGGTGATTGAATTTACTTCTTGACCCGGCTCCCCGGTTTTGCGGTGGGAATCCCTGCGCGACAGAGGGGACATTCAGCGGGGTTGTAATTTTGAATTGCGAGGGTGATGAGCGCAGCTTTGGGCAGGCCCAAGTCCGCTTTGCCGCCGCTGCGATCGATGAGGGCGCCGGTCCCTACCACCTTGCCGCCCGCCTGCTCTACGCACTGAATCGTCTCGCGGGTGGAAAGTCCCGTGGTGATGACGTCTTCCACCACCAGCGTGGGTTCGCCCGGCTCCAGGCTGAACCCGCGCCGCAGCGTCATGGCGCCTTCTTGCCGCTCGGTGAAAAGCGCGCGGGCGCCGAGAGCGCGAGCCACTTCGTGCGCCACCAGGACTCCCCCCAGCGCCGGCGCGGCTACGACTGCTGCTCCCAAATTGCGCAGTTTTTCCGCGAGCTGTGAACACAATCGCTCCGCCACGCGCGGATGTTGCAGCACCAGCGCGCACTGCACGTAGCGATTGCTGTGGAGGCCGGAGGAAAGAATGAAATGACCTTCCAAAAGGGCGGAATGCTTGCGAAAGATATCGAGAATTTCGTTTTCGGTCATGATATTTGGGCCCGGGACAAAAGCAGTGCGTTCTCCATTTCTGTGGCAATGGCGTCCGCGGCGGCGGCGGGGTCTGAGGCCCCGGTAATGGGCCGTCCGATCACCAGGTAATCCGCTCCGGCGCGAATGGCGCTCGCGGGAGTGGCGGTGCGTGCCTGGTCATCACTCGATCCTGCCGCCGGCCGAATGCCTGGGGTAACAATCAGGAAGTTGGTGCCACACGCTTGGCGGATGACGGCGATTTCGCGCGGCGAAGCTACGACGCCGTCCACCCCGGCGGCCTGCGCCAGCCGCGCCAGCCGGACCACGACTTCTTCCGGAGAGCCTTGGAATCCCACTTCCGCAAGGTCGTCCGCGCCAAGGCTGGTGAGGGCCGTGACCGCCAGCACGCGAGTGGGCTGCGCCACGCCTCGCGCTTTCGCAGCGGCGCGGACACCTTCCACCGCAGCTTCCATCATCTTGCGCCCGCCCGAGGCGTGGACCGTCAGCAGGCTTACTCCCAGCATACCCGCCTGCTGCGCGGCGGCACGGACGGTGTTAGGAATATCGTGGAACTTGAGGTCGAGAAAGACTCGGTCGCCTGCGGCCACCAGATATCGGGCCACCGCCGGTCCCTCGGCTGTAAAGACCTCTTTTCCGACTTTGAACATTCCCACGTGACCGTGGAGTCTCTGCGCAATCTGCAATGCGGCATCGGCGCTCGGGACATCAAGCGCCACGATGATTTTTTCCTTTGCAGGCATGGTCCTTATTTTAGTGGAACGACTCTGAAAGGTGAAATGGAAACTTCGGGCACTTCTCCGCCGAGGCGTTGAGCCGCGGAGAAAAGCCTTTTTGTTCTCAGACCTCTGCGCCTCAGCGAGCGGTGAGCGTTGTTCTTTTTCGCCGTGTCGAGTGACCGCCTCAACGATACTTGCGGGTCTGGATCAGCGCCTTGACCTCGTTGTGATTCCCCAGAAAGGAGACGAACAAGTCAGATGGCCGATCCTGAAAGATGAATCGTAGCGAAGCATTGCCGCGACATTCAAAAATCGCATCGCCCAGTTTACGAATTCCCAGGCCGCTGTGCACATGGGGGCGGCCAAACGTCTCCGGCAGCTCACACAACGCTAACAGGCACTCGGTTCTTTCGTCTTTCGGCAGGTTCTGCAGGCGTCGCAACACGGCAGGGTCGATCAAGAGAAGCTTACTCAAGCATGTGCCTCAGTTGCTCGGAGGTGACGGTCACCAGTTTCCCCGACCGTTTGAGCCGACGATAACGTTTCTCCGTAGCGTCTGCAAAAGCCGCGATCTGTTCCGGCGTCGCTGCGTATTCGCGTTGGGCGTAATCGGTGGATTCTACCTCGACGCGACGGAGCGCAATGATCTCGGCACCCCGGATGATCCCGATGTCTTGCCCGCTGGCAGCAGCGTCGAGCCAGCGGCTCAGATTCTTCTTGGCATCCGTAATGGTAAGAGTCTTCATAGAGTCTTTATACAGTCTTTAGGGCGTCTTGTCAATTCCCCGAGGGGTACGTAGCGCGGACCTGTTCTGTAGGTCCGCGGCTTTTCTTTGCCCAC
>JBKQVI010000542.1:0-34137 GCA_052139985.1 Terriglobia bacterium | reverse complement strand
TAAGGCTGAAGGTGGTCGGCGATTCGGCACAGGGCTATGGCGTGGTCTTTCTCTGGAATGGCCAACCGGTAGCGCGGCACGATGGCGGCGGAGAGTTTTCCGCCGTCTTCCAGAACGTTGACCGCAGCCTGGAAGACCGAGTGGAGAATTGGAAGGCAAGTTCCTGGACAGGTGACAGCTCGCACGTGACGCTGAAAGGCGAATGCCGACTCCCGAACGTCTCGCGCAATAACCAAACACCGGCGGCATCCGCCACTATTCATGTTGAGGTGGAATACCGCATCGTCACGTCAAAGGTCGTGCGCAAGCAGATCCGATTGCACCAACCTGACCTGTACATGTTGTTCTACCAGGTAAGCAATCGCCTCGTGCCGGAAGAGCCGCCGAAGAAGTTCTGGAGCTTCAATCAGGCGGATTGCCGGGGCGGCACCCTGCGTGAGTACTTCCCCGTCGCCGGCTTCCGGACGCAGAACGGACTGACTGTCGGCCTGCTCACCGATTCCGGCTACCGCAACGGCTGGACGCGCCTGATCCGCATGGACGGCGAACCGGTGAAGCCGGCGCCACGCAATATTCCCGATGCCCACCTTTATCGTGTGAGTGGTCCGGAAGAGCGCGCGCGAGGGAAGCTATTCGTGCAGCAAACGTTCGGTGAGATGTTGGTGCGGGCGGACGGCAACGAGTCCGGTGAGGCCATCGAGTTGCCACCCGTTGCGTCGTGGGGCAGGCAGGGCGAGGTCAATCTGGAACAGCGCGCGGGAACCATCGCCATTTCCAGCCGCGGCTCCGGGGACGGCGTCGTAGTTCCCTTCCCCACCCGCGACGGCGAGGTTTATTCACTGCGTATCGAGTACCGGGCAGAGCGGCCGTTTGCGGTGGAAGTTTGGGACGTGGACGACCAACTGCGGAAACTGGAAGACCTCACTCTATACAACGATCGGGTACCGGAGTCGAACGGCGGCTGGTCGGAATTCAGTACGATCGTGTATATGTACACGCGGCGGGGAACCGGCGCCGCTCTATTCATCGCGGCCCCGCCATCGGAACAAGGCATCGGCCTTGAAGCCTCCGGCGGCAAATGCACCATCCAGATTCGCACCCTCGAGCTGAAGCGGCTTGTCACGCATCGCGAGCCGTACCACCGTATCGATATGGACAGTGCTGAGGAGAAAACAACTTACATCTTTGTGGATGCGGAGGTCCCCGACACGCTCCGCGGCTACCGCCTGGCCAGCCAGATTCACCTGGCGGATGGCCTGGGTTTTCACGGCGGCGAAACCGAGAAGGTTTTATACGCTGACCTCAGGATGCTCACCTGGATGGCGGGACCGAGGTACTGCCGCCCCATGGTGGCCCCCAGCATCTGGTACTCCGCAGCGGGAGAGATGTACCTACGCGACAGTTTCTACGCCTTGAACGGCGTCCACGACCGCGAAGTCAACGAGGGCGTGTTCGATCTGTGGGCCGCCAATCAGGGCACCAACGGCGCCATCAACACTCTTGTCGAACCCAACAAGGCCAACCTGGAGCGTAAATCGAACGACTCCACCTCACTATGGCTGATGTGGGCGCTTCAGAACCATAGGCGCTTCGGCACGAATCTGCCCATGGACAAGGTTCGCAAGGCGGCAGAGTATTGCCTGGACACTTATGATCGCCTTCACAACGGCGTTTGCTGGGCGCAGTTCGTGATGGGGCAACTCGATGTCGTCGATTACCCGCAAGGCACAACGGATCTCTGCGAGAACCAGGGGATGCTGGCGATCACCCTGCGCGCAATTAAGGAATTGGGGATTTCCGGTGTGAGTGACGGGATTTCGGAAGGCTATCTGGGGAAGGTCGAGGAAGTCTATCGAAGTTACTACGATCGCGAGCGGAAATTCGTTCGCCCCGCGCGCAACATCACGGACGCCATCGGCTTCGGAGAGATATTTCCGGAGTTCCTCTCGCTGTGGCTATTCCACCGGAAGATCCTGACGGACGAGATGATGGTGAACCACCTCGATCGCATCCCGGTGCTGATGCCGCGTGCAGAGGCTCCCTACCCGGAGGCTGGCGGCTCGGTTCGGCCCATCTTCATCGGGCTGACCTCGGGTGCCAAGGGCTGGAGCTATTTCACGGACTCGTGGCACCCGATGATCGGCAAAGAGCATGGCGCCAGTTACGCCCATCAAAACATGGACGGCATCTACTACAACGGCGGAAGCTGGATGCGAATCGAGATCTGCGGATACGTGGCGGGCAAACTGCACGGATGGCTACAAGCCGACAAGGCCATCGCCAATCGCCTTTGGGCGGAAATCAACATTGCGCCCGATTTCCCCACCAGCCAGGAGTACCTCGCCACCGACGTGGCGCACCCCTTCTTCGGCTATCACCGGGTCTTCGCGTGGAACGCATTCGTGCTGAAAGCTCTCGAATTGGCAGGTCTGCGCAAACCCGAAATGGACCCCGAGTATTTGCCGCACGCATAACGGCCAGTCCACAGTGTGCTCTGACCGCTGCCGGTCGGCGATCACGTAAACCGCTTGATGCCTGCCAACTCGAGGGCCACATTCCACGCGAACTTCGATCCGTACACAAGGTAGCGACGCCAGAGTCTTTTGGGTTCGGTGGTCAGCCGGAAGAGCCACTCCAATCCGTGTTCCCGCATCCATGAGGGCGCCTGTCGGGTTCTTCCAGTGAAGAAATCAAACGCCGCTCCCACTCCGACAAGCACGGGAACCCCAGCGCGTTCCCTGTACTCTGCCATCCAGGACTCCTGTTTGGGAGTGCTCAACCCCACCCACAGGATGTCGGGACGCGATGTTCGTAGGAGATCGAACAAGTTTCGCTCTTCATCAGGATTCAGGTGCCGGAAGGGTGGCGAGTAAGCGCCCGCCACGCGGATGCCGAAGCGCTGTTTCATTACCTCAGCGAGCTTGCCTGCCACCCCAGGCGCGCCTCCATAGAAGAAGTGGCTGAATCGGACACCCGTGACTCGGCAGAAAGTTTCCATGAGTTCCGGACCGTATACTCTGCGGCTCAGGGCGTATCGACGAGCCTTCCCAACCCAAACCAGAGGCATTCCGTCGGCAACAATCAAACTCGCGCCGTTCAGGACGTCCTTGAACTGAACACTGTCCTGGGCTTCCATCACTCCGTGCATTCCCGTCACCGCGATATAATTTCCCAGGCAGTCCTCTTCGATCCATTCGATCATTCGGGAGATCACGTCAGGAATCTGCACGGCGTCCACACGGACACCTAATACCTTGAAGGATTCTGGAGAGCGGGTAATGCAGGGTGTCATAAGGTTAACGCGATGCCGCTATGGCTTGACGATAAATGGACATGAGAGACTCGTAGTTGTTCCCGGCGGTATACTTCTGCTCGTAGTCGCGCCGCCCCGCTTTTCCCATCTCCGCGACCTGTTGGGAGTGGTCCCACGCCCACGCCACCTTATCGGCCAATTCCTCGGGCCTTCCAGGCGTGAAGTGCAGACCGGTTTCCCCATCCGTGATAATCTCCTGCATAGCGCCCAGGCGCGAGCAAATCACCGGCGTCCCACAGGAAAGAGCCTCCACGAGGGTCAGAGGGAAGTTTTCGTAGCACTCGCTGGGCAAGACTAGAAAGCGGGCATTCTTGATCGCCGACTGGGTAGCATCATGATCCGCGTGGCCGACGAAGGTTGCGTGCGATAGCTTTAGATCGTACGCCATCTGCTCCAGTTCCCCGCGCAGTGGGCCATCGCCGATAATTCGAAGCGGGACGGACAAGCGAAGCTGCCCCCACGCTCGGAGTAATGTCTTAAGCCCTTTCTCCGGCGACAGGCGACCTACAAAAACTGCCCCGTCGCCCATCCCATTTCTCTGCCCCGGGTCAACAGAAACAAAATTCGGCTTGACCCGGATTTTCGCCTCGGGCAGTCCACCCTCGGTGAACTTTCGGCGCGCAAATTGAGTCAAGGCGATGTGAAGGGTAACCTTGTCAATCCATGTCCGAGCCTTCCTGTGAACAGCCAACATGAGCGCCACGGCAGCAGTAGCGCCACGCGATTTCCGGTAGCACGCGTGCCGGACACCTTGCCAGAGACTTGATTCCCGGCACTGTTCGCACACCTTGCCCTCGCGGAAGAAGGTTGCCGCGGGACACATCAAGCGAAAATTGTGAAGCGTCTGGACTACAGGAACGCCTGCCTCCTGGCAAGCGGCGAAAATCGAAGGGGAAATCTGAAAGAAGGTGTTGTGAACGTGGACAATATCCGGTTTCTCCTTGCCAAGCAGCTCGCGAACCGCTTGATGCGTATCGGCGGCCCAAAACATCCTCTTGGGTAAACTCAGCCGCTGAAAAGGAGAGTACTGGAGAGTTTCAATGTTGCTCCGCTGGTAGGTCACAACTTCGTGACCACGGCTCTCCAGAAGCTCACGTTCCTGGGCGTAAACCCGATCTTCACCTCCCGGAAGCTGGTAAAAGTTGTGCACGAGAACAATCTTCATGATGGGGTCGGCTGCTAGCGCGGCGCCATGACGGCGAGTTTGTTTGCCCCCAGGCGAAGGACTCCGCTATTCGACACGTAATGGACCCCCGGCCGCTTAGCGACGTAATCCAGAACCTCCTGGAGACCGCCCCAGAGCCTCAGTTCGTCAATTTCCCACGAATGCCCGTAGAGGTGCCATACGCCTCCGTCGCGGAGAACGGAGTCGAAAAGGCATTTCGCCAGGTCCATCCAATTCTGGGCGCGGTGCAGGTGCGTGGCGCACACCCAGGCGCGCCTCAGCTCCCAGGCGCGAGCCAGGTTTCGAAGATAGTCAAGCCGCGTATGGGGAAACACGTGAACGGAAGTCGGCATGCGAAAGGGATCGAAAGTCAGATGGCAGCCCATCATCGCGGTCGTCCGTGCTCCCAAATATCCGGCCTGTTTCAAGGCGGCAATGACTTTTCTATTATGCCTGCCGCGGGGATAGGCAAACATCGAAACGCTCTTGCCCAGGGTGTCTTCAAGTTGCTCTTTGCAACTCTCGACCTCGATAAGTAGTTGCTGCGCGTCACACTGGGGAAGATTCGGGTGGGAGACTCCGTGAGCCCCGATCTCAAATCCCTGGGCGTCCAACTCCGCCAGCTCTGCCAACTGCATGCGGTGGGACTTGTGGTGACCCTTGATGGGCACATAAAACGTTCCTGGGATCTTTCGCGCAGCGAGCAGTTCCGCCAACCGGAGGTCGAACGGGTCGCCATCATCCCAACTCGTGGTGACCATTCTCAATAAGGAATTTCCGCCGGCGTCCGTATCCTCTACTGGGGCCGGGGGATGAGTCATCAGGTTATTTACCGCTGGAATGGTTTCTGTTTTCATTTTAGGGTTCGTTTCTGCACAGGCTGGCCGCCTGGAAATAGCCGGTCCCTCGGTTCTCCGTGACCGTTATGGTTCAGATGTCTTTGCATTTACGATCGGCATCCATGATGTATCCGAAAGTAAACTCAAAGTTGAAAATCAGCGGGGCGAACTGCGCCCTCACCCTCAAAAACCAGTTCGGAGGTAAGACCCTCCGGCTCCCTAGTGAGAATGCCTTGTGGATGCAACCGCGTTGCCACCGCTGCATTCTGGTGGCGGCGTAGGAACTCACCATATCCCAGCACCGCCAGGAAGTGCAGTGGCGGATGCCATGTCAGCATGGTCATAAACACCGAACGAAAAGTCAGTAGCGCTAAGATTGCCAAGGCCTCAAACGCCAACTGGCGTTGCTGCGATTCTGGAGGGGATTCGCGAACGTATCGAAACATCAGCCACCACGTGAACACGAGGGCCACCAGAAAAGGAACCATTCCCCAAATACTTGTACCAACGGTGATCTCCAGATAATCGCTGTGCATCGTCGAAGTATCGCCAAGACCGAGTTTTGCCAGGACAGCAAACCTTCCCGCGGCGTAGGCACCAAATCCCGTCAGCGGGTGCTCCAGAAAGGTCTGCCAGGCGAAGCTCCACCACTGGGCGCGACTACTAAGCGTGGACAATTGCTCCTCTGTCTGGCCGCGCGCCAGATAGGACCAGATTAGCCCGCCCGTCGCCACGATCCCAATAATCGGCGCAGCGACGAATGTCAACATTGTTCCAATGCCCTTGCGGCGGGTGAAAATCATGATTAGCAAGGCGCCGAGGGCGAATCCGGCAATGGCTGTCCGCGTTTGTGAGCACACCATCGTGACCAGACTGGCCAGCAGCAGCAGGCCGTACCACGGCTTGTTGTAGCGCTCCTCTATGGCAGGCAGAAGCCTCGCAAGAGCGAGTAACCCAATGATGGCGGCGAAGGTTCCCACATCATTGGCGCTGAGTGCTGGCATTACCCCTTGCAGCCTCATTCCCAGAGTGCCGCCCTGAAAGTTCGTCGAGAACAAAGCTTCCTTGGGCCAAATCACCGCGCCCATCCACACACTCAGAAGCAGCAAGCCATAAAGCGCCCACGTCCAATTGAAAAGGTCGCGGAACTCGTCGATCGAATCGAGAGTCTCTAGTATCGCCGCCAGCAAGGCGATATCCACCAAATACTCGAGAGATTTGTAGAGAGTCCAGGGCGGGAACACAGACCATGCCGTTGAGGCTAAACAAACCAAGCCGAATACCGAGAGCGCCCCTACCGTCCCACGAATCATCGACCCAACCCAATGCGTTCGCCGCAAAGCGAGGCGTCCGAGCAAAATGAAGGCCACCACCATATCCACGGCGACGCGAAAGATCGCCCAACCATCCAGCGGCTCGGCGGCAATCTCGCTCGCGCTACGGATTCGGAAGACCAAGGCGCTCACAAAAGTGAGCATCCACAGTAGGTTCCACCAGCGGAGGGATGAGGAAAGATACGCCAAGGCGTCGCTCGCCGCGCGGCGCACGGCCGCTACACTCAGGACAACTACGGGCAGGCCAAGTAAAACTACTCCCAGCGCTAAGGCACCGCCGGAACGAAAATGCGACGCGAGACTCTCTACTACTGCTGTCAGCACTAGCCCGAGGAGTATAAATGCTGGAACGGCCAGCACCCAGTGCCGTTCATTTTGAAGTGACCGGAAATCACGATGGGGAGTCTGATGCATCGTCGCACTCACCTTGGGGTTGCTTTGGTCTCTGACTTCGTTTTCATTTCAATCGAGACAGCACCCTGTTCTTCGGCCGAGGGCATTCACATTCTCCTGGTTAGCCGCTTCAAGCAAAGCATGGAAACACACATAACAAGCGTGGATAGAAGCTTGGGCGGCCCAAAACGGTGTTCGCAAGCGACCTTCGTCAAAGTGTAAATATGACGGCGCATGATGCCGGCAAAACCCTCTCGCCAAAAGCGGCTCGAGATTGCCTGCATCCGATAGTACGAGTCGATACCTGGCCGGCAGACAATCTTTGCTCCTTTCAGATAGGCATTAAGGAACAAGTGATAGTCCTCGTGGAGGATCGGATCGGTGCTGAAATACAGATTATGTTTCGTGAAGAGGTCCCTCTTGATGCACGCGGTCAGTATGGGAATAGCATTTCGAAACTGGAACGTCCAGCCGATGCGGCGGGGCGGATGCACTCGTAGTATGTGGTCAGTTCGCTCCCGAAAGTAGTACGCGCCGGAGAAGAGAATGTCCGCTGAGTGCGTGTTCAAAAAATCTGCATCATTTAGCAACTTGTCCGGGTTCCAAATATCATCGGCATCCAGAAGAGCCACGTAGCCTCCCCTACTCTCCAAGATCCCCCGGTTGCGGGGAACCGACGGTCCACCCGAGCGTTTCTCGAAGGTAATCACGCTAATCCGTTTATCACGCTTTGCATAGCTCTGAGCGATTTGAACGGTTCGATCTGTGGAAGCGTCGTCAACAATCAGGACCTCAAAGTCCCCGTACCTTTGCCTCAGGACGGACTCAAGTGTTTCTGCGAGGTACGGCTCGGCGTTAAAGCAAGGAATCACGATGGAAAAGACCAATCGCTTGTTACCCTCCCGAGATCGAGCGGCTGCATTCGACTCATTCTGTCGACTGAGGACAGTTGTAGCCGCGTGGTCAGACGGGGCTGCATGTTGTTCCGTTACGAATGTTTTCATCGAGACACTCAATGTGAGGCGTTCGGAAATTCGCGCGATTGCTCCGGTGACTCGCATCACTACTTCGTTCTTTTATGCACTCGAATAAACAACCAGAAAAGAACCCCACCTCGTGCCGCAGCGCCGGCCACAAGACTCAAGGCAGCCCCGCTGATCCCCCATAACCTGATGAAAACCACTGCCGTGAGAATGGCGACCGGTGCGGCGACGGCGTTGGCGACCAGATCCAAGTGGGGCTTCTGAGCAGCCCGGAGTCCCATCGAAAACCCTGTGCCGAAGGCGGTGAATAACGGAACCAAGCCAAGGAGGGGAATAAGCCATGCATAGGCTTCAAATCTCCCCGCAAACAAACTGTGCTCGATCGGCTTGGCAAAGAGGGCAAGGACGGCCGCGTAAATCAGCGCCATACCAGTTAAAGCGAGCGTGGAGAGCCATGCCTTTTTCCGCAGCTCTTCCGTCTGACCGGCTCCAAATTCGTGGGACATCGCGGGCAGCATTAACAACGCCGTGGCAATGATGAGCTGCGTCATTACCAATGCGGGAATTTGCACGGCTCGCAGGATGCCCGCCGCGCCCAGTCCTAACGTCGCTGCTGCCAGATATGTTTGCGCCTGGCTGGAGAGTGGGAACAGAACTGCGCTCGCCATCAACCAGCGGCCAAACCTCCAGTTCTCCGCTGCCAGACTCTTCCATGACGGTGCGGTCTTCCGGCTAGTTTCTAGAAGCCCAAGCTGACGCAGAGGCACGAGGACTGCCGCTATGCTGACGGCGGCGATCAACAAAAAGGCGGCACCCACGTCCAGCACACCCTTCACGTGGAGAACCAATAGCCCCGCAAGCATGAGTGCCATGTATCCTGCGCTCGCCCACACCGCTACAGCAGGGCGCTGCACGACGTAGCACATCCGCCGCACCATCCAGAAAAAGAGCAGGAAAGGTATGGAGATCGCGCTGGCAGCGGTGGCTACCACCAAGGCATGTTGTGTGTTAAAGGCCAACATAATTCCGCACGCCAACAACATCAATGCGGAGAGGGACCCGACGACAAGGGTATTCACCTTAATCTGCCCTTGAAGATATCCCGTCATGGACATACCTGGAGAGTATCGCGCCGGCCCGAGGACCGTCATCGGTTCAAGCACCAGGACGTTTTGGAAGCTCGCCATAAACACCATCGTGGCGAAGACGACGGCAAAAGCGCCGTATGCCTCACTCGTTATCCAGCGAGCTAAGAACAGGTTCAGCAAGAAACCCGCACCCGATGTGAGTCCCTGATCCAAAACCGAAAGCCCAGACCGAATTCCCCAGAACCGCAGCCTCTCGCGGGTGATTTCAACGCCCAGAAGCTGCGGCACCGATTCCTGGAAAGTGGCACTCAAAAGTCACCGTCTCCCGATCAAGACCTGACAGGATACCCTGAGTTAATAGCTTCGCTGCGCGCGCAGGAACCGAGCGATCATAAAGTGCTGAAAAAGGCTTCGATATGCCAGCGCCTTCAGGCCGCCTCTCCATCCGCGCCGTTCCCTTAAAGTAGATAACCGCGGAAGAGTGTGATAGAAGTTCCAAGCACTAGAGAGGTTATGTACAGTAGCTCGGACCTCTTCGGAGACCGGCCCATAACCGCTCCAGAATGCCTGCTCAAGAAGCTGCACTACACGCGGCGATGTGAACGGCATCAAAAGCTGACGCCGAAGCGTGGCGATCAGCGTACACAAGTCATGGAGAATTGGACGGTAGCTGGAAAGCTCGAAATCAATGACCCACAGATGCTCTTCTTGATCGTTCCAAATCAGGTTGGGCAGCGAGAAATCGCCGTGATTGAGCGCCACTGGAATCCGCAATACGGTTCGGGGGAGTAGATCCGGGTGAACGCCTTCGAGTAGCTGCAGTGCAAGCCTGGCATAGGGTGAGGATTGCATTTGCCTCTTCCGAATCAGGGCACGCAACCCATCAACAATCTCGCCGGATTCCATGTCTTCAAAGCCTCGCGAGGAACAGTCGTGCAAGCGACGCAGCCAGGCTCCGGCATCAGCCATTGCTCTTCGCGCCGAGCTCACATTCCGGCTATTTGGCCGACACCAATTCACAACGTGTTTGTTTAAGAGAGAATCCATCTGCGAGCCATTCACTTCTTCGTAGACCAGAACCCGATCAGGGATGGAATGGCCCAGAAGTGCCGGAATGTTCTGCCTCCCCATCAAGCAGCGCATTTGCTGGAACCTTGTCCGTTCGACAGCGATCTGTTCCTCCACCGGCCGATCGGGGTTTTCTGGGGCGGCCAATTCCTCGCACGGGGTGGCGAACCGCGCTGGCATCGGGTAGCGGTCAACGAGAAAGATTTTGGCAAAAAACCGCGTCCCAGCGGCCAGGCCCCAGCACTGCAGGAAAAGACTCATGTACCGCGTACGACGGCCCTCAATTCTCACAAATTCAGGAGCGACGTTGAGTGCCGAAGCTATTCGGCAGTGGATATTCTCCATCGGCAGTGGCGTCGCCACGCCGACACGCTTCTTTTCAACAAGTGAGGACGGCATAGTCAAATTCTCGACTTTGGAGGTGAAGGAACTCATTCGAGAGAATGCCAAATTCTAATGGACAGGGCTCTTTTTGATCTTATCCCTGCAAACTGATGGAGGCTTAGCCTTGCATTACGAGAGCGTTCGCGGGAACGGCCGGCAACGCCGCGGATTGACTTGACTTTCGCCGAACCATGAGCGCCGCTCCCACTAAGGCCGCGGCGCTCGAGAGTACCCACGCGAACAGACTGCCGCGCAGTCCAAACCAGCGTGTACACGGTACTCCCACCACCACGGCTACAACGCACGCCGCAGCATACGCTACGAACACCCTCGCAGGCGAGCGCATCGCTCGCAGGACAATTGCTTGTGCGGTCGCCGCAATCCTGAGTATCGACCCCAACGCCACCCAAGGCAGCAAAGCGGTAATTGCGGTGTACTTCCCACCATAGAGGTGTCGGATAACGGGAGCACGAACCCATAGCACAATCAGCCAGTATGCCGCCGTCCCACCGATGTAGATGCCCGAGAGCTTCCACACCAGTCGGCCGGCCGCACCGCCGCCTTGCTCGTAGTGAGTACGTGACGCGTAGGGCAAGCTGAGAAGCGACATGGCGACGAACGCCTGACCTATGGGGGAGGCCAGGTTCATCAGAGCCTTGAACTTCCCGGTCTCGGCGAGTGTGAAGAAGCCTCCCAGCAGCGGGTAATAAAGGGCAGTCGAGAACCAGATGACCACTGAGCTGGCAAGTGCCCAACCGCCATAATTCCAATGTTGCCGCACAATGTCCTTGACCCGAAACGGTCGCCCGGCGGACGAAGGCATATTCGACTTAAACCAGTGCAGCATGACCGGACCGGTAAGCACCGCGCCGGCGGCCATCATGAGGAATGCGGAAAGAGGCGACAAGTTCCGCATCTTGTACACAAGCCACAGCCCGGCCAATACAACTGCAGAATAAGCACATGCACCCCAAGCGGCTTTCTGGGGTAAAAGCTGAACGTAAAACCCCCGGCGCGCCAGCCAAAAGAGGAGCAAGCATGGACACGCCACGCCCACTCCTACCAGCGCCTGGGGAAGAGAGCTGTTAGGTTTAAGCGCAGCCATTAACCCCGCCGCTCCGAAGACCACGGCGATCATCACTGCTGACAGAATGCAATGAATGCGCAAAAGAATTCCTAGGTAGGCGGGGAAGCTGCTTTTGTAGACCGAAGGGCCAAAAACGCTCATGGGCTCAAGCATAAGCGCTCCGTATACGACCGACACCAGGAGGAACCCCTCAAACGCCAGCGCGTACGCGCCATACTCTCGCGGCGCCAGCCAGCGCGCCAGGAAAATAGCAACGATGAAATTCGAACCTGAGATGAGCCCCTGGTCGAGAAGCGCGAAAAAACCGCGTAGCGGCCAGACCTTCAGCGCCCGGCGGAGTTCCCCAGCGGTTCCCGCGAGAAAGAACCGTTCTGCAGCGTGACTATTCGCGAACGTACGAGGAATCATTGGAAGTCAGACGGGAGGCCGAGTATACTCTTGAAATCTTCCGCCCACCTGGCCGGAGGCAGGCGGCAAATCTTGCTGTCGAAGCTCACCCGCGCCCGACAGACCCTGAGTGGAAGCATGGCTCCTCAGTAGGGCCGTTTTCATTTTTTGATAGACGCGTTCAACGAGCTCTCGCAACCGATTCATACACATGAAGAGTACGGGTAGCGGATCGCGCTTTGAAAAGAATGCCGCTTCATTGATGCCTCGGAGGGATTTGAGCCAACCCCAGATCGTCAGCCCACCTTCACGGTAGTATCGATAGGAGGAGACTAGGTCCAAATCCTCCACAATCCATTTCCGTCCTTCCACAGTACTGCTGGCAGGCACCGGCTGACCGCTGAGGTCAAGGTAAAGCGCACGCGCGACATCCATACCTTCGGGGCCAACGAACAGTCGAAACGTTGCTCCGATTCGGGGGTTGACGTCGAGAACCTTATATAATCCATCTCGCGCATCATAGCGGTAGCCGATATCAAGGATGCCTCGATAACCCAAGGCCTTCATGAATCGGCGAGTAGATTGCTCCACGGCTTCGTTGGCCAGGCAAATCCCGAGACTGGTAGATCCCGTATGGATGGGGCATTGCCGGATTTTCTTTCCCGTAAATCCAACCACGCTCTCCGACTGGCGATCGAAGTAACCATTAAACATCCAGATCGTGTCGTCTCCTCCGGGGATGTACTCCTGAATCATCAAATTCGGGCGCTCGGGATCCTCGGCCGAAATGTATGTCTCAATCAGCTCATCGGGATTCCCAACGATAAACATCTTCTTTCCTGTCCGTTTCCAAAGCCGTTGACCGTCAATACCCTTAAGCAGGAGAGGAAACATCGCGTTCTCTATGAAAGTTTCCACCTCCGCGCGTGACGACGGGAAAACACATTCCGGCGTCGGAACTCCGTGCTGCTTGGCCAAGCGGTACATCTCCTTTTTACTACAAAGCGAGTCCACCAGACCCAAGGGCTGATCCGGAAAGATGAAGAAGTCATGAAGGGCAAGCCGCCAGCAGTCCACGAAGCGCGTGGTGACATCGGTAGTGGGAATGAGAATTGGCTTGCGTCCAATCTTGCCCGCGACGGCAGCCAAGTAGGCCACGGAGTCTACGGCGGAGGCATGTTCAATATCCCAAAGGAATTTGCGGCGGCAGTAGCGCGAATGATGCGCGGGAGCAAAGCGATGCGGATCGACGCTATAGACCTCCACGCCAAGCGGCCCCAGGCTTCTCATAACGTTCAGGCCACCATGGCTGTCCGACCGCAAGACCAGGACGGGCGTGCTAGTGTCGCGTATCGCCATAACAGTATGTGTCACGGCCGCGCTCCATAGGACCGTGCTTCTAACGCGACCAAGGGATTGTCTAGTGCGCTCACCGCCATGACTTCGTCGCCGTCCAATATGTAGGCGTCATTGAGGTCCGCCACATGGGTTAAGACGAACTCAAGGTCCCTTCCCTGACCGCTCCGTATGAGATAATTGGCGCTTGCACTGGTCAAGATTCCATCGAGGACCCCAACCGGCCAGCGCTCAACGAGCTCCAGAGTTTCTGGATTTTCCGAGGCAAACCCCATTTCCATGAGCTGCTGCGCAATCCATGCGCAACACATCTGGTCCTCTTCGCGAAACTCTCCCCTGCTTCCCGCACCAATGATGGCCACCTCTGCATGCCGTTCGGCCACGTGCCGCGCCGCGGCGGCGAAGTTCCGCAAGCATCCTATATAAACCGCATCGCTCTGACGTCCAGCGTCAATCAGCCTTGTTCCCGAGGACGAAAGCAAAATCAGGGGGCGGGAAATGTCGGTTCGCTCAACCAGATCCGCCGGGCTGTTATTCATGTCGAAGCCTGCAGGCACCACACCTGCCAGCTCGCCCGCAAGCAGAGGATTGGATAGCCCCGCTGATAGCCGGTGGGCAGCTTCCTGCGATGAGACGGGGAAGCAACGGCGGCCCAGAGAAACAGCCGAGGCAATCGTCGTCGTGGCGCGAATGACGTCCACCGCTACAATCGCATAGCCACGTTGATAGCGGAGTGCATTTTCCGGAAAACAATCGATAACGACGCGCGGTGTCATGGGGTTTTTGCCTGAACTGGCTCAAGTCCTTGGAGGGATTGACGCGGGAAGGCCGGCCGGAGGTTGGCTTTCCCGAAGGCGTCCGAGTGCAATCCCCGCCGGTAAATCTCCACCCGGAGTACTTCTTCCAATCGGACGTTGGAAAGGTGAACGTAAGGGCCAAGATGGTCGAGCAAGGCAAACTGGCTGAGCTTATTCGGCGCCTCAAACATTACCGTCGCCAGGCCGAACGCTTCCACAAACTCGTCGGCGTAACCGGCGTTAAGGGCGCCCCCGCCATCGAATACACCGATGTCCTTGCCGCTCTCGCGCGCTTCAATCACCAGTTGCACGGCTCCCGCCTCCAGCCACTCCATACCCTGCGCAATCAGGGCGCTCATCACTTCGTTTCCAAATGTCCCATCATGTTTCTTGCCGAGTTCGAACTGAGCCTCCAACCCTCGTTCGGCCGCCATTCTAACCACCTGGCGGGGCTTGAGGGATAACCGTGTAAATCCCTCTCCGCACTCGATCCGCGTTGCGCCCACGCTCGCACACAGATCGAGATACGCCGGCAGCTCATTTTGGGCAACCGCAATCTCAAAGGGTCCTCCCCCCATAACGACGCCTACTCCGTGGCTCCGCGCTACGGCGATTTTTCTCCGCGTGCAATCTTCCCGCGCAATCATCCAGCAAGCCATGGAAACCTTCAGGATGGAATACAAGTGCGAACTCTGTTCGAGGTGAGCTTCCAACGTGAGAGGATCGTAGCCGGGATCGAAGGGGCTGGTTAACGGCGGAAGATCGCGCACTCCAATCCGGCTAAGATACTCTGCAGTATGCCACTGCACCGAACAGACACGGGAGCTCATCTCTTCCATGTCAATTACCTCGCCTTTCTGCTAGGAGCTAGGCTGCCCCGGTACCTTTCAGGACCGCCGGGATAGTCCCGGCGAGGATGCGCAAATCCAACCACAATGACCATTCGTCGATATAGCGCATGTCCAGCTCCATCCACTTGTCAAAGCCAATGGAGTTACGCCCCGAGATCTGCCACAAGCAGGTAATCCCCGGCCGCACGCTGAATCTCCGCCGGTGCCAGTCCTGATCGAACCCCTCGTAGTCGCGCACGGGCAAGGGACGAGGCCCCACCAAACTCATCTCTCCCCGCAAGACATTTATTAGCTGAGGAACTTCGTCCAAACTGGTTTTTCGCAGCAGTCGGCCCAGAGGCGTTACGCGTGGGTCCGCTTGGATTTTGAACACCGGCCCTTGCTGCTCGTTCAAATGTTCGAGCGCCGCTTGTTGCTGTTCTGCATCCGCCACCATCGTGCGGAATTTGCAGATGCGGAAGCGCCGCTTATTCAGCCCCAGGCGGTCCTGCATAAAGAACACCGGCCCCTCAGACGTCAGCTTGATGAGCCCCGCCACCACCAGCAGCAAGGGAGAGAGAAACAGCAGCATCAGCAGGGAAACGCCGATATCGATCGCTCGCTTCAGAACGACCGGCCACCCATCCAAGTGGCCGGTGGAGAGCGTAATAAGAGGATCGCCCTCGAATTCCTCCGCCCGCGGCCGCGCCAACTTGAGATTGAACAGTCCGGGCAGAAAGCGCACCACCACGCCATGTAATTCACACAGTGCCGCAATGGCAGAAGACTGCTCGTAATAGGAGCGGATGGGCAACCCGATCACCACTTCATCCACCACGGTCTTGCGCAAGAAAGGTGCCAAGTGTTGGAAGTCGCAAACCCGCCGATACCGCTCGTTGGGAAACCGCTCGAGACCGCTCCAGGGTTCGTCCACAAACCCAATGATGCGGTACCCGGATTCGGCTCGCGCCGTGATTTTCTGCGCAAAGCTCACCGCCCGCGTGTTCGTTCCCACAATCAGCACGTTGCGGATATTCCGCCCTCGACGGCGGATGCCTTCTAGGAAGAAGCGTAGCACCAAGCGGCTGGCGATCACCGCAGCGTTCGTGAGTAGCCAAAATGCCGCGAGATAAATCGGCGTCACCATTCGAATGTGGAAGAGCAGCGCCACCAGGCCCACGCCCAAGGTTCCCGTCGAGGTGGCTTTGAATATGCACGCCAACTCCTCTTGCCGCGATGCCAGCCTCTGCGACTGATACACCCCATAGGCGACGAAAAGGACGTGCCACATTCCGACCATGCCCACGAAGAGAAAAAAGTTCTCCACCTTAATGCGCATGGACAGAAAAGCCGCGAATGACACTCCTTCCCCACCCCGCGAAACCGGCACCGCCGCCAGCAAAAACGCCACCCCCATGGTCAACAAGTCGACCACTTTTAGCGTGTTCGATAACAGCCGCCGGCGCGATGCGCCCATAGGTGACCTCCTTTACTCAGAGAAAATGTTACCGTCCGGAAGAGGCGGGAGTGGACCTTGAACTAACCGCGAGTACTACAGATTGAAGGCGGAGGCCAAGAGACCCGGCGGGCGATCACGCTTCCTCCAAGTCGTAACCATTGATGCTAACCGCCAGGGATCTCCGCACCAGTTCCACCGACACCACCACTGTCCGGTCTGCGTCTTTGGAAATCAAAACCCCCTCAATTCCATCCAGACACCCGCCGCGAATCCTCACCCGCTGGCCGATACGGACAAAAGGAAAGAGGGTAAAAGGCACCGCACTGCTCAGCAGCGTTTGAATATCCTCAATCTGCTTGTCCGGAATGGGCAGCCCCATCCCCCGGTTGCCCACAAACCAACACACGCCGGGCGTGCGCAGCACCGATCTTCGCAGCGGCTGAGCGTCGGCGATATGCACGAAAACATAACCGGTAAACAGAGGCTGTTGCACCATCCGTTGGCGGTCGCTCCATTGGTGCATTTCCTTACTCAAGGGAAGAAAACACTCAATTCCCTTCTCGTGCAGTTGGGTATCGACCTTTTTCTCATGCCGGGCGCGAGTTTGAAGGGCGAACCATCGCGCCTCAACCACCGCGGTATCGACACCCAGGTAAGCCGTTGCACTACCTGTACCTGTCAATTCCCCTGTAGCCATAGCTCCGCCCTCTCAGTCCCAATGCGGGACCATCACTTTAGACTCGATGCACTGAATGTATGCCCTGTAGAACCCTGCGCCAATGAGGTTTGCTATCCGCCTTCACGGCTCAGCTTGCCTCTTGCTCTTTCAATCTTAGCCGGTTCGGCACAATAGGAAACAATGCGTATACCTTAGACTACGAAGAGAATAACCGTAGAGCCCGCAGTGTCGAACAAAACCGTCGCGAGTTCAGCCCGAAGTTCAGAGCCGGTCGTAAAGGGGCTGAGGGATGGGATAGGTCCGATTGTTTAGGACCGCGCCCAAAAGCTGCGCCCCCGCCATTTCAAAGCTTTCCTTGGCCTTTCGTCCGGCTTCCTTCCGGGTCGAGTTCGCCGACACGACCAGCACCACGCCGTCCGCCGCTTGACCTAAAGAAATAGCGTCGGAGTAAACGTTCACCGGCGGAGAGTCCATGACGATATACCGGAACTCCTGGCGCAACTCACCGATACGCGCCGCCAATCGGCTGGAGTTAATCGTGTTGGCGTGGGGAGACGAGATGTGCCCGCTCGATAGCAGCCACAGGCCCTCGACGGGGAGCTGTACGACATACTCGCGAATCGGCTCGGGATTCATCAAGGCCTCACCCAACCCTCTGCCGTTCTCAACTCCCAGGCACAAGTGCAGCGAGGGGTAGCGCAGATTGGAGTCCACCAAGCACACCGGCTCCCCCACGTGGGCCGCGAGGGCTTCCGCGGCCCCCACACAGATTGAGGAGCAACCCGCCCCAGATTCCGCCCCTGTAAAGACAACCACTTGGGGAGACTTCTTTCCCGGCAACAGGAAGACTGTCTGAATCAGTTTCACCAATTCTTCCCGCGACAGCACGTGCGCGTCGGGTACCGGCCGCATCTCGTACGTCCGGCTCGCCGGCGTCGCAAGCGTGCCCGGTCTGCCGCTTCCCTCCACTGATGCGCGCTGCAAAAGCTCGTAATATTTGCTCAAGGAGTCCCTCCCTGTGGAGCTGCCGCTAAAGTCGTCACATTGGTACCGGGAAGTTGCATGTCATTTCGGGTGGAACCCGACGGACTATTGAGCCGAATTCTTCTCGTCAGGGCGTCGCCCGGTTTCAGATGAAATTTCTTCACCATCGGTTGAAGGCCCGGCCCGGGGATGACCTCGCACACGTGCCATCCCGAACTCAGCACCGTCTCTACGCGACTTGGCCCAAAGGCCTTCCCGTCAATAAATACCTGCATTCCCGGTGGGTCGGTCTCCACGGTGAAGATGCCTCCCTCCCGGTCCTCCAAATCGGCGACGAGGTACCTCTCGCGGCCTTCTTCAACGTGCACGCGCCTCGTCCAAGGCTCGTACCCCTGTTGAGAAACGGAAACCACGTACGTACCAGGGGCCAGCGAGAAAAGTCGGGGGGTTATCCACTTGGGATTGCTATCTCCGTTGACGGTGATCCGCGCGCCACTAACGCTCGATTCCACCACTAGCCGGCCATTGCCTGACCCACCCTCGCTTCCGCCGGTGGAAACCAATTCGTGGTCGTTGTCGATTTGCTGCTCGGGTACTCGCGGCGATTTGTCGGTAATTTCCGGCGCGACGGACTTCGCGGCGTCGGTTCCTCCCAAAGGCCTCTGGGATGGATCGTGCACCGGATCCGCGACGATGGTCGGCGGCGCTACGGAATCCTGGGTTTGGCTCCCCGGGTTCTCCGGTGGCTCCGTCTTGGCTTCCGTTGGGTTCGTTGCCATGGGAACAGAAGTGGTTGTCGGATCTCCGGATCTCCCGCCTGATGCACTCAACCGGGCGAATCGCTTAAAGGAATCGAGTTCGGGCTTGAGCCAGGGCGCCATACAGATACAAAGCAGAAGCGCCGCGAATCCCACCAAGGCGAAAGATCCACTGCGGCGACCGCGTCCGGGATTGATGGAAACCCGGCGATAGACGGTACCGTCGGCGGAGCGGAGCGTGTCCGCATTCGCACGCATTGAACGGGGGGAGAGGTCTACCTCATCCAAGAAACACCGATCGTCGTGAACTGTCCCAACCGCGACCGGGGACGCTGGTGTTTGACCGCCCCTCTTGCGTCCGTTTCGTGAGTCCCCTGCCCCGCTTCCGTGTTGCCCGGCAATCTTCGTCCGGGCTCCGGCTGCGCTAGTCCGCATCGGCTCTAGGCTCAGATCGGCGATGACTTCTCGCAAAACAGCATCATCAATTTTCTTTTGATTCTTGGCATATCCCAGCGATAAGGCCTGAAAGCAGAGATTATTGATATTCCGTGGAATTCCCCTGCTGTAAGTCGCAATTAGTTCCAAGGCCGCCGGGGTAAATAGCCCGCGCCCGGCATATCCGGCAACTCGCAGGCGGTAATCAATGTATTTGGGGATGTCGTCTCCGTCGAGCGGGGGAAAATGGGTAACAATGGACACGCGCTGACGGAGTTGCTCCAAATGCGGAGAGGCCAGTTTGTCGGCAAGCTGCGGCTGGCCAACCAAGACAATCTGAATGAGCTTAGCCTGGGGAGTCTCAAAATTTGAGAGCATGCGGACCATTTCCAGGACTTCATCATCGAGGTTCTGCGCCTCGTCAATTGCCACGACAATTCGTCTGCCGGATTTTGCCTCCGCGATCAACACGTCTCCGAGTTGCCGCTGCAACGCCCCCAAATCGTGGCCCGAGGGTTCAATATCAAGATCGGCCAGGAGACTTCGGAGGAACTCGAGTGAATTCGCGTGTGTGTGGAACAACATGGCGGTGCGGGCAGACTCGCGAAGCCGCTCCATAAGCCGGAGGAGGATTGTCGTTTTGCCCAAGCCCGGGCTGGCGATAAGAGCCATGAATCCGCGGCCCGTCTCGATCCCATAAATCAGCGAGGAGAAGGCCTCCTGCTGTGCCGGTCCCATGTAGAGAAACCGGGGATCGGGAGTCACCCCGAATGGCTGTTCACTAAGGCCATAGAATTGAAGAAACATGGATCGCTATTGCCTCTTTCCCCGGAACCCGAAGAACTTCCCCAGACCCACCGTCACCGGGTTAGCAATCAGAAACCGATTGGGGCGATGAACGGGTCGAATTTCCTGCCCCGCCGGCCCGGAGCCCGGCGTCAAGAGCCCGAAGCGGGGGCCGTGACCATTCTTGGCAAAGCACGCCAGGAGCGGCACATCCAGAAATTGCACCACCTCTTCCGGAGTTCGGAAGGACGGGTCGAGGCAATCCGCGATAAACGCCGCCGCCGTGCTCAGCATCAGCGCCAAAACACCCCCCGCCAGCAACAGCAACACCGGCGAGAAGACCGGCAGCGCCGGCACCCCCGGCGTCTCCGCGATCGCCACATTCAGAATCCGATTCTTGTCCATCTCATCGGATATGCGCGCCTGCTCCTGCTTCCCCACATAGAGCAGATAGTTGGCTTCCGCCGCTTTGATATTGCGGATCAGGTCCTGCCGCTGAATCCCCTTTTGGTCCATCAGCAGCGCCTGCTGGCGGTACGTCTCCACCACCGGCGCCGTCGCCCGCGCCTTGGCTTCGTACCCCGTTAAGTCGGCGTTGGCTTTCACCAGTTCCGCCTTCAGCAGTTCATAGGTCGGATTCTCCCCCGTACTTTCCTGCCGCACCGGCTTGGCGTCTTCCGCGGCGATCGTGGCCTTCAGATCGGCAATTTGCTGGTCCACTTCCTGCACCAGCCGGTAGCCGGGCTGATACTTGCTCAGCAAATCCGTCCGCCGCGTCTCTAATTCCGCCAGGTTGGACTTCAGTGAAGCCAGCAGTTGCGGGTTGTCGCCCGCCGTCACCTGCGTCGTCAGCCGGTCCGGCGTCTTCCCCAGCAGATCATTCAACTTCCGGATCCGCTTCCCCGTCTCCGAAATGTCCGCCTGCGTCGTTTGCAGGTTGCCGTCAAACTCTCCCGCCTTACGCAGCAGGATCTCTTTGTCCAAGTCCGGGTCCGAAGCGTCCTTGTTCAAGTCATAGCTGGCCAACTGCTGCTCGGCTTGCTCCAGCTCGCTTTGATACTGTACGGTTTGCTGATGGAGAAAATCGTAGACCCCAGGGGGACGATAAACCTTCAAATGCTTGGCCAGATAAAGCTTGTCCAAGTCGCTGAGCACGCGCGCGGCCAGTGCCGGCTGGCTCGACCGGTAAGAGACTTCGATCATATTCGACTGCGGAATCTCCGTGATCTTCAGATCGTTGCTCAGCTTCTTCGCCGCCTTCGCTACCCGCCAGGACTCATCCCGCCCCGGAAACAGGCCATTCCAAAAGTGGTTCTCGCGCCCGTCCAGTCCCGTGTCCTGGGCCACCTCCGCCAGCAGATCACCACCCTTTAGCAACGAGATCTCGGTGTTAATTTCCCGCTCCGTCGGCACGTCCGTGGAGCTCGTTTGGTCCCGCGAACTCGCGTCCGTCGATACCACCTCGTCCGCCCGCCGGTGCTTCACCAGGATCTGCGTATCCGCTTCGTACGTGATGCCGAACAGAACCACATAGAGAACCGCTCCTACGAACGTGCAGAGGAACGTCATCTGCACGAGCCGCCGACGGCGGAAGAAAATGGCCATCAAATCCCGCACCGCGTTGGGAGAGGAACGTACGGAAGGAGCAGACTGCGCCGCCATAGGGTTCGGCGTCCTTACCATAATTTCACTTTTCTGTGGCATCAATGAGTTCTCCTCGCACCTTAAAGTAGATACGCTTGGGGTGCTGCCTCCTCTCACGGAAGCGGCGCATACGTCCCTACAGAGGAATTGGGAACAAATGCTTTGATTTTGGAAATGGTATTCTGCGGAACGTAGACCATGTCGCCCGGATGCAGTTGTAAATCCTCGTTGAGGGTGCGGGATTTGAGCATATGCTTGAGATCGATCTTAGTGACTGAAGACCAGTTGTCGTTCACGCGCCGGAAGACCAGTACCTGCGAGTGCTTGGCCTCCTGGGTGAATCCGCCGGCCATTGCCACCGCCGCGGCGACGGTTGTGTCTCCGCGCAGATCGTATTTCCCGGGACGGGCTACCTGCCCCAGAGCTAGAAAGTAGGGTTTGTTGAAGTCCCGAAGATAGACAGTCACTTCGGGCTTGGCAAGAATCTTAGAATAGGCTTGTTGCAGCTTTTCCTTAATTTCCGGGACGGTTTTCCCTTGAACTTGAATATCTCCGATTTCCTTCAGGGTGACAAAACCATCAGGCTGGACGGTAACGGTTTGGTTGAAATCCGGGGTGAATTCAAATTGCAGATCCAGCACGTCGCTGTTCTCAACCTCATAGCGCGCGCCGCGGTGTTCGAGCCCAGATGAACTTGGCGAACCCACTCCGTCAATGTGGTCAACGCCGTGGCTAAGAGCATTCATCACGGGATCAGTCTGAGCGGGAGGCTGTTGCTTCTGGTCATCAGCACCAGCACTAAGCGCAACTAAGCCTAGAAGGATCACCGCATGCAAAAATGTCATCTTGGAAATCAATTGTTCCTCCTCTGTCGAAGGTATTAGCGTTCTCTTGGACAGGAAACCGCCCCGTCCGCAGCCGCGCGTCATGTTCAATCTCAGTGAGAACAAAGACGCCTCCTCGGAGGCGATACCTCCTTTGTTCAGCGGATTCAAGAACGTCGTGGCCCGGCCACGGAGACCGAACCGCTTCGATTCAAAGTTGAAGAGAGAAGGTGGCGAGTTGCCTTTGCGCAGAGATTGCGATAGGCTTGCGAAGTGCCACGACGTTCTCTCCCGGTCGACGCCAATGAGAGCGGTCTGGCGAGGCCGCGCACGAGTCATCAGCTCGCGCGCGGCCGCTCTGTTTTATTCGTCGACCAGCGGTGCTTAGAAGCACAAACTACGACTGCGACGACTACTCCTGAGTTTTGCGCCCTCGAGGACCTACCATTTATTGCCCAGCCCAACAACGCCCTGAGATACCACTACCTACGGCGCGCGTGCGCGCCGCACGAGCTAAACTTTCGAGGAGCCCCCCGCGACATACGAGAAGTTCCGCGAGGCTTTCAAAGTCTTGCGGGAACCAGCAGGTCCAAGGGCCCCACCGAGCTCCCGACTTCGCGTGCACAGGAACCTTGTAACCCATTTTGTCGCCAAGCCCCACGACCCAAGCCCTGTGCGGGGCACGTTATCACCCTGCAGGCTAGTTGCCGTTTGCCATTGCTGGTAACTCAATGACAATTAATGACATATCGTCCCATGGAAAGACAGCGCTACCCGAAAGCACTGAAAAGTTTACGCCGAACGAGTAAGTTGTACATAGCCGAAAGCCGATCATCTCAGTCTCACCCTGAGCTCTCTCAAAATACTTTTCCGTTACTCCATGTTCGATCTTCAACTTTGGGAACCGAACCACGTCATCAGCCGGGAAATGGCTTAGATCGCAAGCATTTACCGCAACCTAAATTCCTCTTCGTCTAATGATCCACTGCTGTCCCACTTCTTTCGATGAGAGGTTCCCGGCTTCCAGTTGCCAACAGAACATCCGTCAGCTATCACGCAACATCCCAAGCCAAGCGACACTCGCGTGCACTCGTGCTTCCCTGCGACGGTCAGAGCTTATTGCTCCCCACGTGCGATAGTATGCCGAACGACGCTGCCGATCTTCTCAGACTGCACAGCTTTAGAGGCTACACATCAGCTCTAAGATATGCTGAGGCCAACCGCGGCAGCACCCAAGAATGGGTCCAGGAGCGGCTTGCATCAGTCCATGCATCTAGACCGCAAAAATCGCACTACATTGCAACAGTTGCTGTTGTTTCCAAAGCCGTCTTACAAATTTGGCAGATGCCCGGTCTGCCTTATTAACACGCTTCATCCAGAATCGTCTCGAGAGCAATCTCTTTCGCGGGAACCTCAACCCGGAGGTGAAAGCCCCGGCCCATTGCCTCTCACAATCCCCGTGGACGCAGCGCCAGACAATATGTCGCTAGCATAGTGCTTAAATGGCTACGAGTCAAGTATTTGTCTGTCAGTTTTTCCTGAAGGTCTTCCAGAGCGATGAGCCGAAGACTCTGCCGAGCCACTTGGTGCCGCCGGCGTCTCACATTCCAGCCTTGTTGTGGGCTATGGTCCTGAGGCCAAAGGAGAACAGGTCTAGTTGAATGGGTCTTGACGAAACGACATACTAGTCTTGACACGTCCCCCAGTTGCCTCGGATACTACGACGCTTTGAGCGCAAGCTCTAACATGTGCGAACGGGAAGCACTTTCCCGGGCTGGGAAAGAGAATCTCCATGGGAGCGCGAATGAGCGATGAACACCAAAAGGTGCAAAACCTTAGCTACAGCCAGGGCCTCGGGACTTTGCCATTAGCGGGCCTTACGGTCGGCGAACTCTTGGACCGCACCGCCGCCCGCTACCCGCAGAACCCCGCCCTGATCGTTCGCCACCAAAACAAGCGCTACACGTACCAGGAATTCCTGCGCGAGGTCGAGCGCGCTGCGAGGGGACTTCTGCGTTTGGGCATCCAAAAGGGCGAACGGGTGGGAATTTGGTCCACCAACTACGCCGAGTGGGTGATCACGCAGTTCGCGGTAGCCAAAATCGGCGCCATCCTGGTGAATCTCAATCCCGCCTACGGCACCGTGGAGTTTGAGCACGCCCTTCAGCAGTCCGGATGTTCGACGCTCTTGATGACGCAGGGATTCCGCAAGAGCAACTACCTATCGATCCTTTTCGAAATCTGTCCCGAGGCCGTCGGCAGTGTACCGGGGGAACTACACTCGGCCAAGCTGCCCCTCTTGCGTAATCTGATTTTTATGGGAGACTCAGCCGCGCCCCCCTGCATGATATCCTGGAACGAGTTGCTGGAAATGGGCGCGGGGGTTCCCCCCGACGACTTGCGGATCCGCGCCGGGATGTTGGAATTTGACGATCCCATCAACATTCAATACACCTCGGGCACTACCGGCACGCCCAAAGGCGCACTGCTGAGCCATCACAATATTGTCAACAATGGCCTGCTGATAGGCCAGGGCATGCGGTTCTCGAGCCGGGATAAGCTCTGTATTCCGGTGCCCTTCTTTCACTGCTTTGGAATGATACTCGGAAATATGGTGTGTGTGGCGCACGGCGCGGCCATGGTGATTCCAGCGCAATACTTTGACGCACTGGCGACGCTCCAAGCCATCTCCGAGGAGCGGTGCACTGCCGTGCATGGGGTGCCCACCATGTTCATCGCCGAACTGGAACACTCGCGCTTCCGGGAGTTTGACCTTAGCTCATTGCGCACGGGCATCATGGCGGGATCGCCCTGCCCCATCAATATCATGCGCCGCGTCGTGGAGGAAATGCATTGCTCGGAGCTGACGATCGTCTACGGTCTCACGGAAACTTCCCCGGGGATTACCCAAACGACTCCCGACGACCCGTTGGAACTGCGCGTGACCACCGTGGGCAAGCCCATGGCGCACACTGAAATCAAGATCGTCGATACGCGCACAGGCCGCATTGTTCCGCGCGGAACGCCCGGGGAGCTTTGCGCGCGCGGTTATGCCGTCATGAAGGGCTACTACCAGAATCCTGAGGCCACCCGCCAAACCCTCGATGCCGACGGCTGGCTGCATTCCGGCGATCTAGCCACCATGAACGAGTATGATTATTGCAAGATCACCGGCCGCTCCAAAGACTTGATTATCCGCGGCGGCGAGAACATCTATCCGCGCGACATCGAAGAGTTTCTCTATACTCACCCGGCCATCAGCGAAGTCCAGGTGATCGGCATACCCGACCGCAAATTCGGAGAGCAGGTCATGGCTTGGATCAAGCTCAAGCCCGGCGCCACATCAAGCACAGAAGCCATTCGCGAGTTCTGCCAGGGCCGCATCGCGCACTTCAAAATTCCCCGCTACGTAAAGTTTGTCGACTCCTTCCCCATCACCATCAACGGCAAGACCCAGAAATACAAGATGCGGGAAATCTCCATCAAAGAAATGGGCCTGGAAGAAGCCGCCCAAATCGCCACGGCATAGCCGGGCGTTGCAATTCACTCGGCACTTCTTGAGCCCGAAGAAATAGTGCTGGGCCACGGCTCCGCTGCGCACCGTATGGAGCGTTCATGCTGACATTGTGTCGTTGTGACGGCCCCGCCGCCCAGTGCTTCCATAACACGCGATTTTATTGCTGGAGCTTAGGTCAATCCCATCGCGCCGGGAGGAAAGAAGCCCTCATTGCCGAGCCACGTGCCCACTACGTTGTCAAGTGCGTTCAGGGTTACAAACTCGATGTGCGAAAGACAGTACGCCACGCTCCCAAACGTGCCGGTATCGACCGACCAGCCGTGATTGACGAACAGCGTCGCGCGCGAAACCAGCCGCGGTGGGGTTTGCAGGGCGCCATCCGCACTGTAGTCGACTTGCCACAACAGGCCGCTGGGGACCGCCAGCACCGGCACGATGGCTCGGACCAGCGGCGAAGAGTCCTTTCTCACAAACCGCTGGACGAGGTATTGACAGCTATTTATGGCTTGATTGAGTTTGTAGAAGGTCACTTGGTCGTCGCTGACGAAGTCGCCAGAAGAGTCCCTTCCAATCTGATCGGTCTTTTTTCCGACCATCTCGTCCGGCTTGTAAATGGAAAGCTCCCCCCTCATGTGCCGGATGCTTGGGGCCCGAAACGCCTGGACCCGCTCGAATACGGCAACGTTGTGGAAAGCCTCGCCCTGCGTCCGGGGAACGGCGCTAATCAGTAACGGTCGGCTTCGACGCAGGTTCTTGCACTCCACCGCGAGGGCTAGCGTTGATGCGCCATGGTCCTTCCAAGCGCGGATATCGAACTGTCGAACCTTCCCCGTGACGGGATCCGGGTAGGTTCCCGAGTGCGCGCAGACGAAGCCCAGCGCCCGCAATTTCGCCAGCACCTGCATCTCGAAAGCGAAGTCGGAGTCGTCAGCCACGAAACTCGCCAGTTCGCCTTGAGTCACCGGAGCTTCAGGTTTCGCTGTTCTTGCCATACGGCCTCATCGGCAGAGTAATCGCCATTTCAGAACCCGAGCGCGCGGACCAGCGCGGCAACTACAGTCGGCAGTTTGGTGAGAAGGAACTTCTTCCCTGCCCGACACACGACGGCGGGCAGCACACCGTTGAGTTATGGCTCTTCAGCCCTTCGACGGTTACCAAGTATACAAGCCGCGGAGTTCAAGAACAACTCCGAGCTTGCCAAGCCGAAAGGCGCGATCCTGGTTGCAGAGAGCGCAAGCGAGATTTCAATTGCGGATGAGAGCCAATGGCCCTACGCAAAGACTGGATTCGATTACAGCGATGCCACCCGCCACCATCCACTAAGCACTGTCCTTCGGACCTCGGACTCCGGACGCTTCTTTGCCGCCCCCAATCCCGAACCCCTAATCCCTAACCCCTGCCTTTCCGACCCCGGACTCCAGACTGTCTTGCTGGTCACTCGCCACTTGTCACTCGTCACTGCTCTCGCCGTCCCTTCGGGAAAACGCCCCGACCTGTCGGGGCGACTGCCGCGGGTCGTGCATTGATCAATGGCGTTGCTGCCCGGGCGTCATGGTATGATTTAGTGAGAATGAGCGTCGAGTTTGAGTGGGATCCGAAGAAGGCCAAGGCAAATCATGCTCGTCACGGGATTGATTTTGAAGAGGCGCTGACCGTCTTTCGAGACCCACTCGCCCGCATTTTCGACGATGAGAAGCACTCTGAAGATGAGCGGCGAGAGATCATCATTGGCCACTCCGTGAAACAGCGTCTGATTTTGGCTTGCTTCACTGTCCACGAGGGAAGAACTACATTGATCGGCGCGCGCAAAGCCACACGCCTGGAGCGTACAGACTATGAGGAAAATGTCCACCCGTAAGAAGCACACGTCCCTGCGCGACACGATGCGAAGGGAGTATCGGTTTGATTACCGCCGCGCCAAGCCGAATCGCCTTGCCGAAAAGATGTCGGAAGGAGTTGTAGTGGTTATCCTCGAACCCGACGTTGCCGCAGTATTCAAGTCGTCAGAAGCGGTCAACGCCCTCTTACGTTCCGTAATCGCTGCATTGCCGGAGTCCAAGCGGCAATTGGGGCAACCGGCCCACCCGAGGAGAGCGCACGCAATATGAAGAAGGCCTCGGCAATGCGAGTTGATGACGAAATGCGGCCGGAGTACGACCTCCGCGGTGGCGTTCGCGGCAAATACTACCAGCAGTACCGGGAGGGTACGAACATTGCGCTGCTTGACTCCGATGTGGCCGCGGTGTTCCACGGCTCGGAGTCCGTCAATCAAGCCCTGCGAGTGCTGATCAAGGCAGCCAGCTCGAAGTGGCCACCCCACCGAAGGTCGAGCGAACCTAACAACGGGTTGGCGTAGACGACCGGTTGTTAGTGTGGCCAGCCAGTGGCCTTTGCCCGCTTGTCACGGGTCACTGGTCACTCGTCACTGCCTTTCCGACCTCGGACTTCGGACTCTCTTTCTCGTCACTTGTCACTGCCTTTATGACCGTGGGCTTTTCCATGCCCGCGACAATCAACAGGAAGTTTCCCGCACAAGGAAGGACCCACAGTCAGAACTGCACTGACTGGCTACCCACTATTTTTCCGCTATCCTCTGGCCCGTGTTCTGACTCTGGACGTATAATGGTCCCATGACGCACGACGCCACAGAACTATTGAAGCGCGCCCTTGCCCTTACCTCGGAAGAACGCGCCGAATTGGCGGGCTCTCTGCTAGAGAGTCTGGATGGCGCCGATGACGATCCCGAAGCCGTGGAAGCCGCCTGGAGCGAAGAAATCGCCCGCCGCATCAAGGACCTCGATTCCGGGAAGGCCCAAACCGTTCCCTGGGAAGATGTCCGTCACCGGATTTCGTCCAAACTTACTCATGGCCGCTAAATCCGTCGAGTTTCTCAAGGAAGCAAGCGCGGAATACGAAGACGCTTTTGACTGGTACTTTGCGCGCAGTGAGTCGAGCGCCGCGAAGTTTGCCCAGGAGCTTGCCCAAGCCATTGACATAATTGCTGAAGCGCCGCAACGCTGGCCCGCCGGTCAGCATGGTACCCGCAAATTCCTACTGCGTCGATTTCCTTTCGCGGTGGTCTACCGCGAGCTACCCTCCTCCATCCAAGTCGTGGCCGTTGCTCATGGCCATCGGCGCCCCGGCTACTTGAAAGCCCGAATGGGGTAGGTGGTAGATGGTATATGCGGATTCGGAACGTGTTTCTCGCCACTAACCGCTAAGCACTGTCCCTAAGACTTCGGACTTCGGCCAGTCTTTCTTGTCACTCGCCACTTGTCACTTGTCACTGCCGTTCCGACCCCGGACACCGGACATCGGACTGCGGACTGTTTTTCTGGCCACTAACCACTGCCCTTCACGCCACTGCTTTTCCCCGCTCCCACAAGTCCCTTCGGGAAAGCGCGACCGCAAGAACAGGGGACACCCGCAAGCCCTTATCTACCCGATATCCTTTTTGCCACCCTCGAGAATCCTCGCACTGTAATCTTTAAGTGTAATCTCAAGAACGTCACAGAGGTTCTGTACCGTCTCGCGGGTACACTTGTGGAGGTACATGTACTCCAACGCCAAGACTTGTAGCAAAGACATAGCAAAAGGATTGGAACGAAACCGCTTTTTGAGCTTTAGGACATCTCCCTCCGGACTTGACCGGTAGTGATCCAGCTTAATCGAGAGGTCGACAATCGCGAACGTGGGAGTTTGAGTTTCTGCAAGGACATCCTTGAAGGTCTCCCTAAGCTCTTCAGAGCCGACCGAAAACGAAATACTCTTAATAACTGCATACGTAATGATCATGCTGATTACGAAACAAATACGATCCACTTTTCCTGTCAACTCCGATCTGCCTTGCGAGGAATACTTCTGCGATAAGCTGTCTAGGAGTGTCTCCCGGATCTCCTTCGCGTTCCCAGTCAACTCATTGAAGAAGAAGCTAAGCAGTCGTAGGCCGACGCGATACGACTCGCGCGCGACGAGATGCTTGGTGTCTCCGTCTAGTGACGCTGGGGAACTTCGGAGGATCTGGCCCAAAACCTCGATCATTTTGAACGCTTCGTTTATTGCTGCTGCCCCGGTCGCGGGACCATCACGCTCTGGCCGTTCCTCAGTTTCCTCTCCCTGGTCTTCGCGGGAGTAATCCAGGTCATCTAGCGCCCGTCCAACTTCCTTCCTGACCGTATCCGGATCTCGTTTCGTGTAGGCAAACTCTGGCGCACTCTTTTCGGGTTCGCAAATTAGCGGAATCTCAGTTTCGACATTCCATGACTGGAAAGTTCTGAACACATCCTCTGCCCGTGCTAAAATGTCAGATATAGTTGGCAAATCCTTGGAGAGATAAACAAAAACAATGAGTATGTTTGCTGCGTCCTCATTGTAGATTCGAAGAACAAGTTGATGAATTTCGTTCCGAAACCCAGGACCATCGGCCACCAAAGATAAATAGCGGTCAATGTACTTTGCAACAAAATAGAAGTACAAGTATTTATACCTGAATCTGCATTGCCCTTGTTGGTAAGTTAGCATTCCTGCCTTATGGAGTTCCCTGAGAAATTCCTCGCTGCTGATACGTATCTTGTGCCTTTTAAACAGCTCTTCCGACACTGAATTGACCTCGTCGGTTCCCACGACTCTTGTCCCCGTCCGGTACATGTGAAACGCCAGGAGTGAGAGGAATGTATAACAAGTATCAAGGGAGCTTACCTTCCAGACTTTCGTCAGGGCTGCGGTGATAAGGGCCTCATAGACATACCCGTACGCACCAGAAAAAGCTGAGGGGTTGATCTGGGACTCCATCAATTGCAGAATTGTGAGAACGAATATCGGATAGGGAGGCAACAGCTTCTTTCGAAGAACTGCGTTAAGCGTCTGTTCGCAAACGGATATGTTCCTGTCGATATCTATCTCGTCGATGTCGGAATCCTCGCTATTGAGTCGGTGCCACTTCCGGACAATTTCTCCCCGGGTGAAGTGTCCTAACGGGCGAATCGCGCAACGCTTAAATCTAATAAGGAAAGGCTCTCCACCCTCACCTGATGACAGCGTGCTCGCGTCGAAGGCGTCGCCAGCCAGGAGAATAACGTGCCGCGAATATGCCACGAGCTCATCCAATAGGGCCATTCGGTTTCGATTGTTGAGTCTTGCTAGATGAAGATCGTCGATTATTACGGCCTTTGATTCAGGCTCAAGTTGGGCGTATCTTGTAACATGTTCCCGACCAAATTGGCTTTCGACCGCAGTAGCTACTTGCTCTGTGAAGGACCCACTCTTTCGGCTATTTAGTGTAAACCCGTCGATCAGTACCGGCACGACGCCTCTGTCCAAGAAGGCTCTGTAAAGTACTTTGGTCAAGCTCGTTTTTCCGGCTCGATCAGGACCGACAATAAACAGGTAGGGTTCAGTCACGGCGAAATCGGCTACACTTCCGCTCTTGATGTCCCTCTCCTTGTCCCGCTCCAGGTCGCGGACGGTCAGGTCGGGATAAACAAAAACGTCACTGAGTTTTAGTGTCTTGGTTCTCGGGTGTGTGAAGTTAGCGCCGGGGTCGTCGAGAGCCTCAGAAAATGTCTTGGTTATGCTGTACGAGTTATAGCGAAGAAGCGAGCTCCGGTGAAAGGGCCTCCATTCGCACGCGTGGGCCTCTGCATAGAGTTTCAGTTTGCTATCCCATTCGAACTGAGAAGCCCTCCAGCATTTTGTCTCCGCATCAACGACAACAAGGTTGAACCCGCTGACGTCTTCGTCATCCGCCTGCAACACGGACCCTTCGACGTAGTACCAGGCGTCCCCCCCTACAGACTGTCTTTCATAGATTTCGGACTCGTGCTCATGTCCCGTAAGAATGATGTCGGAGGTCTGTTCGACCGCCTTACGAAAAGCATGTGCGTTGCCGTTTTCAAGCCAATTATACGGGTGGTGGAAGATGGAGACCACAATGTCTGATCCGTCATCGATTCGCGGGACAAGAGAGGGCGGGTACCAAAGACTGGATTGCTTCTCTTTCTGCTGCGAAATCCAAGCTGTGTTGTAACACTGCAAGCGAATATTAATGCCGGCAAGTGAGGTCTTCTTCCCATATTCCATCCGTCGAGGTCCGATTAGGTCGCTTAGAGGGGGCGCGATCCCGCCGAGGAACTTAAAGAACTCGCTTTGCACGCGGGTGCATTGATCCACGATTGAATGATCCCCATCTTCAATGGGGGAGGCTCCAATAGTCATATTTGCGATGGCACCTCGCCGGAGCTTATTGTCATTATCAAAATTACAATCGTGGTTGCCTGGAGCGAATGCCCAGTCTAGAAATCCTGGTTTGGTCTCATTCTCGATTTGCGCTTGAATGCCTTTGAAGAATCGCTGCGCCAACTCGTACTCGGCTGAGTTTCCTGAATAAGCGATGTCTCCCGAGGCGACAAGCAAGCAACCGTCAAAGCCCTGTATTTCGGCTCTAACAGCAGGAAAGATCCGGTCCGCCCTTTCGAGGACAGAATTTTTCCCGATTTTGAAGTGAATGTCACTTAGGTGGAGTATTCCAAGTCTCATAAGTAATGGCGTCCCTTCTCCAGCGTGTTGGGAAACAAGATGAAGTGCACCGACCTTTCGGCAAGCAGCCCATCCCGACGAGGGGCGACCAAATAGGAGCACTCACCGCTCTGCACCAGTGGCGCGACCCGACTTTGTGCAGTGCTGTATCTGCAATGTCTGCCACGTCATCGAGCGTGCCATTTATACGCCTGCCCAAGCGCCAAATCAAGGCAGAAGCGTAGGCATTCGGATGGCGAAAGGGAACCGTGGCACAGATCTGATGATCAGGCCTGCGGCCCTTTTTTGCTGATTCGGGGCAAACTCGCTTTGGCGAATTTCCGTTCGTCATCCAGAATTCATAATTCCCCCTTTTATCACTCATTCCTCACAAACCTCTCGGCCCAGGCGAGTATTCCAGTCCGACCGCCGTTACCGAGGTTCAATCCAGGGCCAACGCGATACAGCAGTGACAAGTGACGAGTGACGAGTGGCAAGAACGAAGTCCGATGAGATTTGGTAGGATGGCAATTGCGAAGGGTTGAGTCCTATGACGTTTCAACGAATCACCGTAAATCCCTATCAAATGGGCGGAGTGCCCTGTGTGCGTGGGTTGAGAATCCCCGTGGCCACGGTGGCGGGAATGGTCGCGGATGGAACGAGCGCCGAGGATATTCTGAAAGCCTTTCCCGACCTTACCGGCGACGACATCCGCGAGGCCCTACGATACGCCGCCGAGGCGGTTCGTGAGCGCGAAATCCCCTTGGTGGCGACACCTTGAGGTAGTAGAAACCGATCAAGCCTGGGCCGCCAGCCTGCGCCGCACTCGCCACATCGGCGACTTCCGCGCCTGGAAAGATCACGACGAATACCAGAAGTCGTTCGAACGGTTATTGCGCGACCTCAAAGCGTAGCGCCGCGCGGCGAAGCCGCAAACAGAGTCGTGGCATGGCCATCTTGGCCATGATCGCGCACGGGCGGGACGCCCACGGTACATCCCCTGGACGGCCTCGCGGCCATGATTCGACACGGGCAGGATACCCGTGCCACGGCGCGCGTTCGTGTAGGGGCCAGCGGCGCTGGCCAAAAGGCCGAACGCCGTTCGGCCCTACAAACAAGCGTAGCGCCTGCTTTGTCAGGTTCGCGACGTTTTGTCGTCGATTGGGGACGACCCCCCGATGCACCGGGGCGCTACCACCGCCGTTTCTCACCCAACGGGGGTCACATGCGCAGTAGCACGGGCACTCCTGCCTGCGTTGCTTTTCCTTCACAGCCAGGAGTGGGTGTGCTACCCCCGATTTCCGTTCGTCATCCAGAATTCATAATTCACCTTTCATCATTCACTCTTCACAAGGCTCAGCTATCTGTTGTCAATCATCAGCTATCAGCTTAGAGTCTGTTAGCAAATAATAGTTCCATTTTAGGCAGCCTTGGTGTATCTTCTTTGCAGGATGGATGCCATGGCTGGTATCAAAGAAAGATTCGGCGCTCTGCGCAAGGTTCTCGATGAAAGG
>JBKQVI010000541.1:0-4276 GCA_052139985.1 Terriglobia bacterium | reverse complement strand
TCCCTTGGTCTGCAACTCTTGCAGAAACTTCTCTTCCCCAGCCAGGTCCGGAGGCGTATCTGGTTTCGCGCGGTCAAACTCCTAAGTCCTTAAACAGAGCGCCGACAGACTTGAAGCGCTTCCCCTTGCCTCGATCCGCTGCCTCCATTGCCTTCACCGTGATTTTACTCGGGACCTTCACCTCGAAGGGCAATGCCTTCTCCGCAGCCACCCGAACAAGCAAAATGCGGACCGCGTCAGACACTGACATTCCCATAGACGACAGGGTTTTTGCCGCCCGCTCCTTCACCTTCTCGTCTATCCGAATGTGGACCATCGTCGTCGCCATAAGATTTAAACCTCAGTGAGATACAATGTATCTCACACAACGGGAGCTGTCAATGGCCAGGGTGAGCAAGTTCGTTATCTCGCGACGCGCGCGACGTTGGAGTAGGACGACTCACCCGCGCCGTTAAGCGCCCGCACGCGGTAAGAGAGGGCCTGTGCCGACGCGGCGGTGGAGTCTCGATAGGAATTTGCATTCGCCGCCAGCTTGGCGATGCGTTCCCACGCGCCACGGTCACGTTGACGGCGCTCGACGGCGACATTCGTGACGTCCCCCTCGTGGAGTTCCCACGAAAGCTCCACAGCACTGCCGGAAGCCCGCGCCGTCAACCCGCTGGGCGCCTCCGGTAGCACCGCCCAATCGAAATAGCTTTCATCCGCGATGGCCAACACGCTGTCGCGGACCGGGACGGACTCCAGAACGTTGCTCGTTCCCGTCTTCCACTCGAGCGGTTTGATCTCACCCGAGACAACATCAATCAGGACGGGGTGTTCAATGCTCGTATTCTCAAGCGTCAGACTCGCGTAGAAGGGTGTAGACACATTGCCCGGCAAGCTGTGAGCAGCCAGCCAGTACGCAACGATCGCCTTGCCGTTTTTTCCTCGAAAGCCATACGCCAAGAAGGGGAAACCGGACTTCCGTCGCAGGGCAGGAATCTCCGAGCCCTCAATCTTGATCTCTGGATCCAACTTGGTATCCGAGAAGAGGGCATTGGTATTCTGGTAAGCGGAGAACACCGGGCGCGGGGTGAAGTCGTCGGGGAGATTGCGCAATCCGTGGATGAGCCCGAAATCGTCGTACTCATTGCCGTCGGTGCCGGCCGCGAGCAGCCACACAAACGTCTTGACGCCGGCGGCCCAGTTGTACAGCAAGCCGCGCGGAACGTACTTGGCCTGCACAGACTCGTCCGACCCGATCCAGGAGGGGATGGAATTGAATTCGTCATCCCAGAACGGGATATCTGGACGGATTCCCGGATAGTGACGCACCATGTCGCGCAGTTTCGCCGGGGATTCAGCGCCATAAGCACCGTAGTCCATAGACTCGGGATTTAGGTTCTGGCCATAACCTGGATAGGTATGATAAGCAAACACATCAATACCGGATGCGCAATCGCAGGCGTCAAGGAAGCGCTTGGCCCAGTCGCTGACGGGGTCGGCCAAGCCCCCGGATATGACCTTGGCCTCAGGGTCGGCGGTGTGGACAGTCTTGACGAACGCCTTGAGCAGGTGGCCGAAGTCTTCCGGATTCCCCCAGGGGTTCCAGTAGCCGATGTCCGGTTCGTTCCAGAGCGCCCAGTAATGAATGCGTCCCTTGAAGTGCTCCACCATAAAAGCCACATACTTGTCAAACGCCTCGATCTGCTCGGGCGTACGCGGCGGCCAGAAGGCGGAGTAGAGGCTGCGGTCGTCATTGTGAAACGTACCCGGTTCCGGAGTGATGGCATCGGGCTTCTTGCCGGACGGGGACGTATACATTGGATTGCCGTACATTAGCTGGACCTGGATCTCGACGCCATTATCGAGCAGCGAATTCACGTAGTCGTCCAGCTTCGGATCGACGGCATAGACCCCGCGCTTTTGCTCCACATAGTCCCAACTCGTGTAGTCGGAGCTGTTCTCATACTGGCCGATACGGATCCACTTGACGCCCGCGTCGAACATCCGAGTCCACCACCAACGCTCCCAGGGAAGGTAGGGATCGCGAGGCATGTCGGAGTTGATGCCGAAGCCATCCGTAATTTGCGAGGAGCGCTTGGGCGGAACACGCTCGGGAAGATTTCGGCGGGTCGCCTGGGCCAGCAGGTTCGGCGCAGCAGCACAAAGAAGAAGCATAAAGCCCAGGACTCGCAGGTGACAGACGCATTTCTCGCTCATTACACGACCTCCGTCGAGTAGGAAGCCGCAGCCGGACCGGCGCTGCGGCGAACTGGAAATTGAATTTGAGTTCTACTCCCGGTTGAAGCCTGTAGCCTTTCATCGTACGCACGCCGGACCTTGCGCCTGGTCACGGGGCAGCCCTGCGATGAGTGACCGTGTAGTCCTCCTTGGGATCCTCGGGCGCGTCGATCAGCAACCCCAGCATCTGGTAGACCTTCACCAAGGCGTGGTCCACCATGATTTCACCGGCGCCGGGCTCGATCCACGTGGCCGCGCTGGCGGCGCCGTAGCCGCCCTCGGAGGCCGCCTTGATGGTCGGCAGATACCCGAAATAGCCGTTCGAGTAACCTGCAAGCAAACAATCCTCCACGGGGCAGCGCGAACGCCAATTCATTTGAAAGTCGACGAACGGCTCGCCCGGCATTCCCAGGACGGCGATTTTCTTGTTGATGAGCAGCGCAGCCACGGGCAGTTGCTGCACGGGATCGGTGGATGGCATGTAGGCTTCGAGTCCTCCAGCGTCGATTTCGGAACTGCCCATGATAGCCTGCTTATATTTCGCGACGCTATAGCGGAAGTGAAACGGCAGCAAATCTTCCGCGAAATCGAGGCTCGGTTTTTCTGCCGCCTGCGTATGGATTCCCACGGCCACTCGAGCGGCTTCCTCGCCCAGCCGCTGCCCCGTCCAGTCGCGCCGCTTGATGGCGTCCTCTTTCAGGGGAACCACGGCGTAGTACGGGTTGATGTCGCCCGCTGCGCCTTGCAGGAAGAAGCAGATCGCATGACCGCCCACGGCCTGTTCCACGGCTTTCTCCATGACTCCCACATAGTCGGCCGAATATTGCGTGTTATCCGGACCAAAGACAACGGGGTGGCAGGCATAGTTCACAAGTACAGCCAGCGGCTTCCCTTCCAGGGTGTCAACTCGCAGCACGGCTACGGTAGGATCGACCGGGGCGGTCGGGACTTCGGTGGGATTGTGCTCGAACCAGGTCACCGTGCCGTCCGCATTCAGCCGGTGCCGGTTGTGGCCAATGTACGCTACTCCATAGCCCATTCCGAGCCGGGCTTCCACCGCGCTCTCGTGAGCCTCGGCGATGGCTTTGCCAATCTTGTCGAGCATCGCCGTTTCCCAGGCCGGCGTTCCGTTCCGGTACTTGTCCTGAAGGGACGGAGCGGAGTGGTCGTGGGTGGCGGCGACGAATACGTACGAGATCCCGCTCGAAGCTTTTGCCGCCGCGCGCAGCCGGTCGATGGAATCACGGCCAAAGGTCCTGCCCAAGTCGAGCGTGACCAGGGCCAAGCGTTGGTCCCCCACCTCCAGAACCAGAACGCGCGCATAGAGCGGATCCAACGTGCCGGTGCTCTCGCGAAGCTCGTAACCCCACAGAGGGACGCCCACCGGCGGAGTGATATCCACTTCCGCGGCCCCAGCCTTGAGGGACTCGGCGGGCAGCCAACCAGCCGTAAGCAATGCCAGAAATGCCAGAGCGACGACCCGTTTCCACGCACACATGGCAGGACCTCCCGATCGAATGTCCAACTCTAAATCCCCCGTCTGGCCGACCTGCATGATTTTCACAAGCCAAAGTTAGTGGGGCAACGCTACCTTGGAGACTCGCAAAAGTCAAGCATGGCTGAAGCGTTGCCAGGATCACGTCAAAGTCGTCTCGATATGGAGTGCGGGAGCTTGCTCCCGCTTTCTGGGCCGGCAGCTTGCTGCCCGCCCAGAGCGCGCCGGCGAGCTGCCGCACTCCATAATTCGCCCCGATCGCCATTATCCTGTTATCTTGCAGTTATGGGACTTTGACGCACCCCTGGAAACGTTGCGTGCCCGACATAAGAGTGGAAGCGACGCAACAAAGCCAGAGCGATCTTGCGCGCGCCCCCATCTCCGTTTTAGCCCTGCGGTTTTAGCTAACTCCTTTTTTTTCATAGATATCGTGGGGTAGAAAATTTAAGCCGTTTGTTTTCATCAACATCGTGGCATTAGTCAATATGTCACTTCTTTCTTCCTTTGTTTTCATCAACATCGTGGGACTATCCCCTATTTTTTATTCCCCTTTTTTCC
>JBKQVI010000540.1:0-15366 GCA_052139985.1 Terriglobia bacterium | reverse complement strand
GGACGTGTTTGCCGCCCCCTCGCATTCGCCGCCCTGCATCACTGTAGATTTGCGTGCCACGCACTGCGGGAGCTGTCAAACTTTTGCTGCCTCCCCGGCAGAGCCGGGGGGTCTCCCAACGGACTAGGGACCACAGTTTGGTTCCGAGCGACTGGCTGTTAACCACTGATCACCGCGGTTTCCGCTGGCTAGTCACTAACCACTGCTCTTAGGAGGTCGACATGGCATTCGGCATGAGCAATTCCTCAACTCGTCGTCGCGAACTCTCCAACGTACCGGGGGATTGGATCGGCTGGCTCGAGCCCGGCGTGGAGATGGATGGAAAGATGAAGGCTGCCGGGGGGCTCATCCGGATGAACGCCCGCTTCAAAGGCGAGATCATTTCCGACGGCGCCGTGGTAGTCCACGATCAGGGAGAAATAGAAGGGGATATCCAGTCGCGCGTGGTGAGCGTGACCGGCAAGGTGAAGGGGACCATTCACGCCAAGGAGCGCCTGGAAATCAAGGAGCACGGCGTCGTGCTGGGTGACATCTACACCCCCTGTCTGCTGATCGACCCCGGGGCGTTCTTCGACGGTCAGTGCCATATGCCCACGCCGGAACCCGCCGCGGAAGCACCCAGAGCGGTGGATTCCCCGGAGCATTCCTGATCCCGAGAGGGTGAATATCAAGACTTGGCTTGAGTCAACTTCTGACTATCGGCACTGCGCGCTTTTTGGGGTGCCACACGACGTAGGCCAACGAAATGGTCGCGAGCCATGGCACACCTGCCAACAAGGTAACTCGCAACCCCGGGGTAAACCAAGTGGAGACCGTCACACCAACTAGCCCGCCAAGAGCCAAAACGTTCAGGATTGGAGATGCCACCACGAAGCGGGCAGATGCATCAGTCTTGTGCGTGCGGCGAAAACGCAGGTGGGTGAGAAGAATCATAACCCACACATAGAGACCTGCAAACATCGAGGTCCCAACCAGTGCCAGGTAAGCTCGACCAGGAATGTACGTCTCGGCCAGCACTGCCAGAGCCATGCCGCCCCCGGAAGCGGCCAGCGCCCAAATCGGGATTCCGCGGCTCGTCGTGCGTCCCAAACCTGCCGGAGCATAACCCCCACGCGCCAGCGAGAATACCATACGGGCGGAAAGATAGAGCAGGGCATTGGCGCTCGAAAGCGCGGCCGTCAGGACCACCAGATTCATCACCGTGGGGGCGGCGCTCATGCCCGCTGCCTGGAAAGCGCGCACAAAAGGACTGGCATCCAGGCCGGCCATGGGCCAGGGCACCAGCCCGGCGAGCACGGTGATGCCCCCAATGTATAAAAGCCCCAGCCGCCAAAAGACGGACCGCATGGCGCGGGGAATGGAGCGCGCCGGGTCACGCGCTTCCCCGGCGGTCACCGCTACTTCTTCCACACCGAAGTAGCTGAACGTGGCGAGCGAAGTTGCCAACAGAACGCCGTGCCAGCCGTTGGGAAGGATTCCGCCTTGACCATGGTAGTTGCCGAGCCCTCGCGCCTGGAATGGCCCTAAACCAAATATGAGCGCCACCCCGACCAGAATGAAGGCAACAATGGTTACGACCTTAATCAGGGCGAACCAAAATTCAAACTCTCCAAAGCTCGAAACCGTCCAGGCGTTGGCGGCCAACAGGGTCACCGAGAACATCACAACCCAAAGCCATCCGGGGACCTGGGGGAACCAGTAGTGGCAATAGATGGCTGCGGCAACCACCTCGCTGCCCACGGCGATACTCACGCCCACCCAATAAGAGTAGCGCATGGTGAATCCGGCCCAGGGGTGCAAATAGATTTCTGCGTAAACACCAAAGGAGCCCGCCACGGGATGCACCACCGCCATCTCGGCCAGGGATCCGGCAATAACCAAAGCGATAAAACCGCCAAACATATAAGCAATAATGACGCCGGGGCCAGCGAGATGAATGGAAACTCCCGAGCCCAGGAAGAACCCGGTGCCTACCGCCCCTCCCAGAGCGATCATGCTCACCTGCCGGGAACTGAGGCGGCGAGCCAGCGTGTCTTCACGGGCAGCGACCGCGTTCGGCCCTGCGGATGCCTGAGCCGGAATGGGTGGTGGCGATGAATTTCCCAAGACTCTGCCATCGTAATGGCAGGCCACAATCAAGGTCAACTGATTCTGGGCAATGAGTTTAAGCGCAGTGGGGTTCCGGCCGTTTCGGGTGGTTGCTTGAATCATTCACGCGGATACCGAATCTAACTAAATGCAGGGAAAGGAAATGGGCGGTGCCACGAATCAATGGTCTACCAAGGGACCCAACTGGTCGCAGGCTGTCCCATCCTTGGTGTTTCCGGCGAGCGTGTGTAGAATGAACAGCCACGTTTCGTTCCGTGAGCCCTAATCTCGAGAGGTTTCATTCTTATTCCACTCTTCATCCTCATCGCCCTTGCGGTCCTTTTTCTCGGCCATTACTTTGTCTACGTTTCGGTCTTGTATTTCTTCGGCCTTGTCGCGTTCGAGCACCGGACGGCGCTGGCCCTGGTTCTATTGGTGCTCCCGATAAGTGTCATCGCCTCGCTCTTCCTGGCCCATTGGAACGACGGCCTCCTCACCCGCGTGCTCTATTTCTTCTCCACCCTGTGGCTGGGTGTCGGCCTGACGCTGCTTACCGCATTCGTCTTCGCTTGGACCGCTTGGGGTGCTACCGTCGCATTCAGGCAAGACCCCAACCGGATTTGGTTCGGCCTAGCCCCAGTGGGATTGACGGTCTTGTACTCCGCTTACGGTGTCTGGAATGCCTACCACCCGCGCGTGGTGAGCTTCACGGTCACAATCAAGAATCTTCCTCCAAGCTGGAAAGGCAAGACGCTGGTGCAGCTTTCCGACGTGCACCTGGGCCGAATCCTGGGCGCGGATTTTCTGTTACGCGTGGTGGACAAGGTCAACGCCCAAGATCCCGCGATGGTGCTGATCACCGGAGACCTGTTCGATGGGGCCGATGGTAATCTTGAGAAACTGGTCACACCGCTCAACCGTTTGGTCGCCCCACACGGAATCTATTTTGTTACGGGAAACCACGAGACTTACTTGGGGGTGCAGCGGTCACTGGCGGCGCTGCGTACGACTCCCGTACGGGTTCTGGCTGACGAAAAGGTGGACCTCGACGGCCTACAGGTGGTCGGAATCAGCTATCCGGAGCGTGGCCATGCGTTGGGATTTACGGAGAAGATGGCCAAGCTGCGGGGTTTCGATCCGGGCCTGCCCTCGATTTTGCTCTACCATAGCCCAACGCAGATCGCCGAGGCGAAGGCGGCAGGCATCAACCTTCAGCTTTCCGGACACGTTCACCAGGGCCAAATCTTTCCGCTCCAGTTCATCACCAGGCTGATGTTTGGAAGGTATTACCACGGCCTCACTACGGAGGGAGATTTCAACCTTTACACATCGAGCGGCACCGGCCTCTGGGGGCCGACGATGCGCACGGGGAACCATGCCGAGATTGCCGTATTCCACCTGGAATGAGATGCATGCCACGGCCTTCATCCCATTGAAAGTTTCACCAGTCTAAGGTCTCACATTGTCAGCCTCACAAGCGCTCCATCAGCGGGTGGCCAGACCGTCGGACTTTCCTTCCCTTGCGGTGCGACGGGAATAGGTGTATAGATTGCGCCGGTTTAAGGTCTTTAAGAACCGCCGCGCACCCCTTACTGGGATATGCCCCGAAGGGGTTCCTGGCGACCACCCAAATCTCGCTATGGGGGTTTCTATGGCTTCTTATACACGCCGTGATTTCATTCGCCGGGGTATGGAGGGCACTGCCGGCCTTGGCCTACTGGGGGCGGGAACAGGCGCCGCGATTGCAGCGTCAGGACGCCCCGCGCTTCCCTGCCCCACGCTCGGACCACAAACGGCAACAACTCGTCCAACCGACATCGTAGTTACCTCTACCACGGTGCGCGAACGATTCGGCGGTGTAGGGTTTCATGCAGAGATGTTCCTGGACGTAAGCACCCAGGACTTTTTCGAGCAGGTTTTGGCCAAGCGCTGGCGCGAATTGAATCCACGATTCGCCCGTCTCTTTCACCACTGGCAGCCCGACCATCCCGGCGTACGCGATGCGAAGGCGCTCGAAGCGATGGCCCGGCAGTTGGTCTTCATGAAAGAAGCCGCCGGCACGGAAATCTACATCACCACCGCCGACCTCAAGGAAACTGTCAGCGACGAGGAACGCCGCGCCTACGCCGGGGCCGTGGTGAACGATCTCGAATACCTCGTCAACCAGGGCGCTACCAATCTGAAGTATTACTGCTGTACCAATGAGCTCTCACTCGATGATTGGGCCGATATGCACAACGACCTGCCCAAATACCAGAGCTATCAGCAGAGCATCTTCGAGGAAATCAAGCGGCGTGGTCTGAACATCAAGATGCTCGCCACCGATGCCTCGCCCGTCGAGTATTGGCTCACGCTGGAATGGGCCGCCGAACACATGGACGACGTGACGGGAATCTACGGCGCCCACCATTACCTGAACGACCACGAACCCGGCAACCTGAATTTCTACTCGTGGTTCAAAGAGCGCTGTGCCTGGGCAGTTAATCTTGCCCGTGCCAAAGGGAAGGATTTCATTCTCGGTGAGTTTGGGCCTGCTCAATATCAGGAATTGAAATATGGCGTGCGTTGGGACACGTGCAAATACTTCGGCACTCCTCTGGAGCCTTTGGCCGGCCTGCAGCTTGCGGAGGCCGCCATGGCGGCCATCAATGCCGGAGTTTACGCCTTGAGTTATTGGACCTTCACCGATTATCCGGATCAAAAGGGAGAAAACTGGATTAATCAATGGGGCGTTTTCAAATGGCTCACCAATGACGGCGCGACACGGGCCCCGTATTATTCTTTCGGCCTCCTCACCAAGTTCTTTCGCGGCCCCGCCACGGTGTATCAAGTCAAAACGGAGGAGGAAAAGCTGCGTGTGCTGGCCATTCAGCACGACCAGGACAAGACGTGGTCAATCGCCATTATCAATCGCGACTCGCGGGACGTGCCCGTGAAGCTTCTGCTCCCGGAAACCACCCAAGCCGCCGTTTTCCGCAAATACGTTTATGACCCCAAACACGTTCCGGTAACTGAAGACGGCGACTTACAGGAACCCTCAGCCAAGGGAACTTTGCACAATGGAGTTCTGGCTGACACCTTGCAGGCTGAGTCCTTGGCCGTGTACACCACCGCCTATGATGATACTCCGCCGGCGCCCGTACGTGGTTTAGAAGTCACCCGCATTCGCGATACGCGAAGCCCCGGTGCGTCGGCTGGCGCCAGCCGCTTGCGCTGGACGCCCAATACCGAGCCCGACCTTTGCTACTACCGCATTTACCATCGCGGAGTTCGGATCGGCTCGACTGTCGTGACTGAATTCATCGACGCCGGGCCCGGCAATGACCACTCGGATGGATATTCGATCGTAGCGGTGGACCGTTCGGCAAATGCCAGTTCGTCGTAATACTCACTCTATGCCGCTAGGGGATTTCGCAAGTAACAACAACCAGTAACGTGAGCCACTGGTTCGAGCTGTGAAACTTGAGTAGGTTTGACCGGTCTCTGGTTCCCGTGTAGGGGAACACCGAGACGTAATCCGTGGGTGGCGGGCACAAAAAGCGTGCCCTTACCCACGGCTACTCAATGTTTACCCTTTCGGGATTCCGGCGGCTGCCGACCCGAACACAAAGCGAACGTTATCTGGAAACCGCCTCCGGGGCGACTTTACTCGCCAAGCCACCCGTTCCGGGTGGTTTCTGGGTTCCCCGGGACGTAGGGCGCAGCACCGTCTGGAGCGGCTCTCCGTTATTGTTTGCCGCATCTCTCGTTTTTTCACTTCCGCAATCCGCTCCTTGCCGTTAAACTCTTCTCGATGCGACCTACCGAATTCATCGCAGCGTTGCAAAAAGGGCAAATTGGCGCAGCGTACTTCCTGCGAGGCCCGGACCGGTTCCTCCAGGAGGAATGCCGCAAGGCCGTGGTGAACTCCATCCCGGCGGACTCGCGGCAATGGTGCCTGACGGAACTGGAGTTTACCGCTGGGCAAGTGCCCCATGCACTCGAAGGCGCCGAGCAGATGCCGATGCTGGGCGGCCACAATTTTCTCCTCATTTCCGACACGGAAGACTTCAAGCAAGCCGGCGACGAAGACGTGGAAGCGCTCCGGGCGTACCTGGAGCGTCCCTCGCCCTTTTCCACCGTGGTTTTTCTGGCCACGGAACCGGACCGCCGCCGCCGCTTCATCCAGTTGCTCGAGAAAAAGGCGCAGCTTGTGGAATTGCGCTCGCCGGACCGCCGAGAGGCCGCGGATTGGGTGAAGCAGTTCCTTCGGCGAGCAAGCGTGGAAATCACCGAGAACCTGGCGGAGGAAATTGCGGGTAAGTTTGAAATCAGCCAGGATTCGCGGTCAGCGGCGGGTCCCTCAGCCGTGAATCTGCTCTGGATGCGCACGGAGCTCGAAAAACTGCTGACGGCTCGGCCTGGCATGAAGCGCGTTGAAGCCGGGGATTTAGAGGTCATTGTGGCATTTCGCGAGGAGCGCGAAATCGGTAAGCTGCTGCGCGCCATTGGCGAGCGCAAGTGCGCTGTGGCGCTGGCTACGTTGCGGGAATTGCTGGCAAGCAAGGTGGCGGAAACTCTTATCCTGTGGTGTATCGCCGACCTGTTTCGCCAGGCGCTACGAGGAGTGTCAAGCTACGGAAATCGCGGCGGGTGGTCGCGACCCGCGAACCCTTATTCAACGTCAGAGATTGCACCGTTGACGCAAAAGAACTATCCCCGCGAGGAATTGTTGCAAGCCATGCGCGCAGTGCGCCGCGCGGATCTGGGGATTAAGTCTTCCTGGAAGGATTCCAGAATCCTGCTGGAATTTCTGGTGTGGCAAATCGTGGTGGGCAAGGAATCCTCGGGCGAAGCGGCCCTAGGTGGTGAAGTTCCGTTGCCCTCGGCGGATAGCTAGTTAATCGGGAGATCAGTTAATCGGGAGATCGGGTGATCCGATGATCAAGCGAACAAAGGACGACGCAGATCGGAATCGGGAGACCGGCTGCTCTGATGACCAGTGAACAGAAAGCAAGCCGAGAACGATTTGGCTTTTGTTTACCCGATCGCCCGATCATCGGATCACCCGATTAGCTCACGCCATTGTATTGTAGGCGAGCGTCAGCCGCGACTTGTAACGGGCGGCGGTATTGGCATGGAGGATGCCTTTGTGAACCGAATGGTCGATCAAGGTCAGCGTAGGCTTCAGCACCGCCAGAGCGGCGGCCTTGTCCTTCGTTTTCAGCGCGGCGCGGCACTTTCGAATCTGGTTACGTAGCCGCGACGTGTGCACCTGATTCTGCTCGGTGCGTTTCTCGACTTGCTTTATTTGCTTCAGCGCAGATTTGTGGCTTGCCACGAAAACTCCTTTTGTGCAAAATGCAATTTCTCAATTTAACAGATCACTCGCTCAGGCGTCAACGGTGAACACCACATGAGTACTTCTCCCTTCGGATCCGACCTCCCCATTCTTCTGGATGCGGCCAGAATTGAGCGCCGTGTCACAGAACTCGCTGCTGCCATTTCCCGAGATTACCAAGGCAGGACTCCACACCTGGTAGGCGTTCTGAAGGGCGCGTGGGTTTTCATGGCGGATCTCGTACGGCATGTTTCCATTCACTGCACGGTGGATTTTTTGAGCATCCAAAGCTACGGCTCCGGCACCATGTCGTCCGGCGAGGTGAAAATCACCAAGGACCTCGACGTTAGCATCCAAGGCCGCGATGTATTGGTAGTGGAAGATATTCTGGACACCGGCCGCACCTATAGCTACTTGCAGGAAGTCCTAGGGGCGCACGATCCCGCCAGCCTGAAGCTCGCCGCCTTACTCGATAAGCACTCGCGCCGCATACTGCCCGTGGAGGCGGACTACGTGGGCTTTGAGATTCCCGATGTATTCGTAGTCGGCTACGGCTTGGATTTTGACCAGAAGTATCGCAACCTTGCCGACATCCACCATATTCCTTCGCCGCAGACGCTATTCTCGTTCGAGAAGCCAGCGTGACCAACGGTTATCAGTCGCCAGTTATCAGTTTTCAGGAAGGGCGGGTAGCCGGGGCTCTGCCGCCTGCGGGCAATTGAAAACTGATCGCTGACGAATTCAGTCATCAATTCACAGCGCGCGCTTACTGACAGATGACTACTAAGAACTGCTTGCTCGTTCCCGCGCTGGGCAAGCTATAATGACCAATCGAGTTCGCCACACTCATGGAAGAATTCTCCACACCCCTCATGCGGCAGTACGGCGCCATCAAGCAGCGTCATCCTAACGCTCTGCTGATGTTTCGGCTGGGCGACTTTTACGAATTGTTTTTTGAAGACGCCGTCGTAGCCTCGAAAGAGCTCCAGATTACTCTTACCTCCCGCAACAAGGAAAAAGGTACGCCCATTCCCATGTGCGGGGTACCTTATCATGCCGCCGAGGGCTACATCGCCAAGCTCATCCGGAAGGGCTTTCGCGTGGCAATTTGCGACCAGATGGAAGACCCCCGTCAGGCGAAAAAACTCGTCAAGCGCGAAGTGACACGTGTAGTGACGCCGGGCACCGCCATTGATTCACAAGTGCTCGAGCCGAGAGAGAATAACTATTTGGCGTCGGTGGTGCAGCGCAATGGAGCGGCGGGCCTGGCGCTAGTGGACCTATCCACCGGGGATTTCCGCGCCACGGAAATGTGCGGAGAGGATGCCTTGCCGCGATTGCGCGATGAACTGGACCGCATGCGGCCGAGCGAACTGCTACTGGCTTCGGGCGCCGCGAGCCCGCTTGAAGGCCGGGCAGGCACAGGCACGATCGTCACGCAGACGCCGCTCGACGAGTGGGTGTTTGGCGAGGAGTATGGCGCGCGCCTGCTGCGCGACCATTTCCGTGTGGCGACCCTGGCAGGTTATGGTCTCGACGGTCATCCCTTCGCCGTGGCTGCCGCGGGAGCCGTTCTCCACTATGTCCGCGAAACACAGCGCGGTTCCTTGACGCACCTCGATGGCATCCGATTCTATCAACAGCAGGATTCGCTGGTACTCGATCCCTCCACGTTGCGCAACCTGGAATTGGTAGACCCGGCCTTCGGTGAATCGCGCGCCGCGACGCTGCTTGGCGTGCTCGACCATTGCGCCACCTCGCTCGGCGCACGCAAACTCAAAAGCTGGATGTTGCGCCCATCGCTCGACCGCGCCGAGCTTGACGCGCGGTTCGATGCCGTCGAGGAGCTTGCGAAAAATACTATCGCTCGCGAAGAACTGCGCCGCGTGCTGGGCTCCATCCAGGATCTCGAACGTTTGCTCAGCAAAGTCACTCTGGAAACGGCCAACGCCCGTGAGATGCTGGCGCTCAAGCAGTCGGTGCGGCCTCTGCCCATCTTGCGGACTTATCTGGCGCATTTTCAGGCGTCTCGAATGGGAGAACTTCGCGAGCGGCTCGACGAGCTAACCGACGTCTACGCGTTGCTGGAGAAATCCATTCATCCTGAGCCCCCAGTGGTACTGAACGAAGGTGGATTGATCCGGGCGGGCTATCACGCCGAACTCGACGAGCTTCGCGACCTTGGCCAGAATTCCAAGCGCCTGCTCGCCCAAATCGAACTGCGCGAGCGCGAGCGCACCGGCATCGCCTCCCTTAAGGTGCGTTTCAACAATGTCTTCGGCTACTACATTGAAATCTCCAAGGCCAACATGCACTTGGCGCCACCGGATTACGAGCGTAAGCAGACTCTGGTGAATGCCGAACGCTTCACCACACCGGAGCTTAAGGAACTGGAAGCGAAGATTCTGGATGCGGAAGAGCGCAGCCACACGTTGGAACGGGATCTCTTCACCGGCATTCGCCGCCAGGTGGGCAACGAGGCCTCGCGCATTCGCCAGACCGCCGCCGTGCTCGCGGAACTTGATGTGCTCGCCTGCTTCGCGCATCTTGCTGCCGAGCGCGAATACCATCGCCCGGAGTTTTCCGATGACGCCGAATTGCTCATTCAGGAGGGACGCCATCCGGTCATTGAACGCATCGTGGAAGAAGGGCAAACCGGCAAATTCATCCCCAACGATCTCTACATGAATGGGGGCGCCGATCTGCTGCTGATTGTCACCGGGCCGAATATGGGCGGGAAATCGACCTATCTTCGCCAGGCCGCGCAAATTGCACTGATGGCGCAGATGGGCAGCTTTGTGCCGGCGGCTCGTGCCAAGCTTCCCATTTTCGATCGCATCTTTACGCGCATCGGCGCGTCTGACAACTTGGCGCGCGGCCGCTCAACATTTATGGTGGAGATGACCGAAGCAGCGGCTATCTTGAACACGGCCACACCCCGCAGCCTGGTGCTTCTTGACGAAGTTGGCCGCGGGACCGCCACATTTGACGGCTTGGCAATCGCCTGGGCAGTCGTCGAGTATTTGCTGACACACACTCGAGCCAAAACCCTTTTCGCCACCCATTACCATGAGTTGACGGAGCTGGCGGACCTGCTGCCGGGAGTGAAGAACTACCACGTATCGGTGAAAGAATCCGGATCGAATATTGTCTTTCTGCGCAAGGTCGAGCCCGGAAGCGCAGACAAGAGCTACGGGATTGAAGTGGCGCGCCTGGCGGGTTTGCCGGCCACGGTGATCGAGCGGGCGCATGAAATCCTGACGCGGCACGAGCAGAACGAGCACAGCCTGAGCGAGCGCCTGGCCGCCCACAAGGAATCGCCGGAATCGGGACCGGTGCAGCTCACCATCTTCACACCGCTCAACACCGAGGTGGTGAATGCCATTGAGACAGCCGACCTCGACAACCTTAAGCCCATTGAAGCGCTGAACCTTCTTGCTGAATTGAAGAAGCAGATTCAATCATGAAACCGCCATCGCCCTGCCTGACTGGCGAGCACCTCATGCTGCGGCTCGCGGCGCCGAGCTGGAATTCCTCGCTCGAAGGGCAACTGCAGGAATTGGGACCTGGCGGGATTCTGCGCCGCGGTTCAGTCCCTTGCCGACGGTTGCGACATGCTGCTCGTTGAAAAACCTGAGTCGTCGCTACCCATGCGATGCGGGATCGAAGAGGCGATCCCAACGGGTGAACTGCCACGCGAGCGGCTGGAGCACTCCGCGGCACGCATTCAGATTGCAAAGAAAGGATGTTCGCCGCCTAGAGGCCAGTTTGCGAAAAAGGCTCGGGATCGGCTCGCAAGGCGGTTTCAAGAATTCAGTTCCGGCGACTGAATCCAGGCGCAACTTGGACAACCTTCACGCGATCATTGGTTCTGGGATTTGTCAGACGCAAAGGGCTGCGCTGTTTTTGCCCCCCTGCTGTGTTAACATCTGCTTGGAGGCAAACCTATGAGCGGAGTCTCGGGCCTGAATGTGCCAGAGGAACTCAAGGAAAGGATCGAGCAGGCCGCGCGTGAGCGCGAGCAGAATCCTTCGTCCTTAATTGCCAGCGCCCTGGATCTGTTGCTGGAGACCGAGGAGCTTCAAGCGGAAGAGGTCCGGCGGCGGCTTGCCTCGCGCACAGGAAAGACCGTCCCCAATGAGCGTGTTACGGCGTGGCTTGACACTTGGGGTCTAAACACAGAGATACCTCCGCCCGAATGCGAATAGAATGGGATGCCCGCGCTGTCCGGGACCTTGAGGAGATCCGTGCGTTTATTGCGGCTGATAACCCTACTGCCGCAACCCGTGTGGCGGAACGGATCAAGATATCCGTTCAACGATTGAGCGAGTTCCCCCTCATGGACAGGCAGACCCGGCATGCTGAGATTCGCATGCTGTCAGTCCCTGGAATTCCGTATGGGGTCTACTATCACCTTCTGACGGACCTCATCGAAATTCTGGCGGTCTTTCATGGTGCTCGCCGACGCTTCCGGGACTGACCCATTGCACTTACTCACAGATGGTCCGGGCATCGCTCGTAGCATAAAGGAACTGACGGGTGTCTGAACGATCAGCACGCGAGTCACGCCTGGTGGTCGGTCTAATCTCGGGCACGTCGATGGACGGAATCGACGCGGCGCTGGTGCGAATCTCTGCCGCCGCAACCCAGCCCCGCGTGCGCCTGCTTGCGTTTGATGCCCTCCCTTACTCAAAGCTGGTACGTCAAACGATTCTCCGCATCGCCACCGGCGAACCCACCACGGCGGGCGAGATCAGCCAGCTCAATTTTCTTCTGGGAGAACTTTTCGCTGAGGCGGCGTTGCGCGTTTGCAAGAAGGCGGGCGTCTCGCCTTCGCGCCTCGCGGCCATCGGCTCCCACGGCCAGACCATCTATCATCAGGGAGAACCCACTCGCGAAGGCGGCAGGAGCATCACCAGCACACTGCAAATCGCCGAGCCTTCCGTGATCGCCGAGCGCACCGGCGCTCCTGTGGTGGCGGATTTTCGCACTGCCGATATGGCCGCGGGAGGCCAAGGTGCACCGCTGGTGCCCATGGTGGACTACCTGCTTCTTCGCCTCGCGCGCACGGGAACCGTGGCACTCAACATCGGCGGCATCGCCAACTTCACCGTGATTCCCGCCAGCGCGAAACCGGAACAGGTTTTCGGATTCGATACCGGCCCCGGCAACATGATTATCGATGGCCTGGTCCGGTGCTTTACAAAGGGTCGGAAAGGGTACGATGGGGGTGGAAGGTGGGCCGCAAGGGGGCGCGTGGTCGAACCTCTGCTGGACCGGTTGCTGCGCCTCCCTTTCTTCGCGCAGCAGCCTCCCAAGAGCGCCGGGCGGGAGCAGTTCGGACAAAACCTCCTTCAGCAATTCTTTCTAAAGAGGCGTAATGCACGCCAGGCGGATCTGCTCCGTACCGCGACGGAGCTTACCGCACGCACCATCGCCGATGCGCTCGAACGCTTTGTGTTGGGCAGGATCGCGGTCCATCGCCTCATTATCTCCGGCGGTGGCGCCCACAATCGCTTACTGGTGGCTCGCCTCGGAGAACTCCTCCCCCGGCTGCACGTTCACCTCTCCGACGAGTGCGGCCTCGACGTGGACGCGAAAGAGGCCATCGCCTTTGCCTTGCTCGCCGACCGCACGATGCACGGCCTTCCGGGCAATCTCCCCAGCGTTACCGGCGCGCGCCGCCCGGTGGTGCTGGGCAAAATCTCGCGTTCGTGACTGTCGCGTCCGTGACTTGACTTTCGCCTTTATTTCGCCTACGATTCTGCCAGTTGGAGCTTGGAATGAATGGGCCGTGCCAAGGGGAGGACGGCCCTGCGTGCCGATTCGCTTCTTCTCGCACGCCTGCTTCCATGTGGGAAGGTCCAGATGATGTCTTAGCACCACTCGGTGACCGATGGGCCCAAATCCCAACCATCGTTTCCGAAGGAGATACCATGGCAACGAACGATCGGCGTTTGGAAGACTTAGAGACTGCGCACAAATAACTTGTACATACAGAATAGATATGGTAAGCTTTTCGCATGGGACAGAAGGAACTGGTAGGAGGGATTCGCAAGAAATATCAAGCGCTGCGGAGGGTGCTGGACGAACGGCAGCGGCGGCTGTGGGCGGCGGCGGAAGCGCAGGCGTTGCCACATGGCGGGGTATCGCGGGTCGCGCAAGCCACACGCCTGTCTCGGAGCACGATCCATGCGGGGATGCGTGAGTTGAAGAACGGTGCGGGGAAAGCGCTGGAAGGGGGGAGAATCCGGAGAAGCGGAGGAGGACGGAAGCCCCTGACCGATCCCCAGCTTCTCCAGGCACTGGAGGCGTTGGTGGGACCGACGACACGGGGTGACCCGGAATCACCTTTGCGCTGGATCTGTAAGAGTACGCGCAAGCTGGCGGAGGAGTTACAGCGGCAAGGCTTCCGCATTGGAGATCGAAAGGTGGCTGGCCGGCTCCATCAAATGGGATACAGTCTCCAAGGCAACGCCAAAACCCTGGAAGGGAGCGATCATCCGGATCGCAACACGCAGTTTGAATATATCAATGCGCAGACGCAGAAGTTTTTGGAGCAGGGTTGCCCGGTCATTTCCGTGGATACGAAGAAGAAGGAAATCGTAGGAAACTTCAGCAACGCGGGCCAAGAGTGGCAACCGAAAGGAGCCCCGGAAAAGACCCTGCTGCACGATTTTCCGGATGCGGAAGTGGGCAAGGCGGTTCCCTATGGGGTCTATGATGTAGGTCACAATCAAGGTTGGGTCAGCGTGGGGATCGACCACGACACGGCGGAGTTTGCCACCGACAGCATCCTGTCCTGGTGGAAGCACATGGGAGGGAAGCTCTATCCGCAAGCTACCGACTTGCTCCTGATGGCCGACGCCGGGGGCAGCAATAGTAACCGTTCGCGGTTATGGAAGAGGGGTCTTCAGCGCCTGGCGGATCTTACCGGACTCCACCTTCACGTGTCGCACTTCCCGCCCGGAACCAGCAAGTGGAACAAAATTGAACACCGGATGTTTTCCTTTATTACCCAGAACTGGCGAGGACGACCGTTGGTCAGCTATGAAACTATCGTCAGTCTTATCGGCAGCACCAAGACCCGAGCGGGACTCAAGATCAAAGCGCAGTTGACACGCCGGAAGTATCCCAAAGGAATCAAGATCCCCGATGCAGAAATGGCCAAGCTCAACCTCGTGCCCGCCCATTTCCATGGCGACTGGAACTACTCACTCCTACCCCGTGGCAATTAGGAGTGTACATGTTATTTACGCGCAGGCCCTTAGTATCAATCGGACCGGCGATGCTGCGGGATTTTGAGATTCTGGGCATTCGCTCGGTCGCGCAACTGGCGCGGCAAAAACCGGAGAGCCTTTACGAAAAGCTGTGCCGCGTGACCGGGAAAAGCCAGGACATCTGTTGCCTTGACGTCTTCAGCACCGCTGTGGCGCAGGCGCGGAATCCGAGGCTCCCCGCCGAGCAATGCCAGTGGTGGTACTGGAGCCGCAAACGCAAAGCCCAGGACTGATCGAGGATTGATGATTGCCGGTTGGCGATTAAGGGATCTCGGCGTTTACGCTAAGTTCTATACGCACGCCTCCCCTGCTAACCTGAACAACCGTCAACTCTCACGAAGGTAAGCTAGTGCGACGCGAAGAGGCTTGACCCTAGCCAGATCCCAGTCAGGGGATGAGGAGCCACAGGTGAAACCTACAGTACTGGTGCTGATGAAAACCTCTCGGCCCTGGTGGGGACGAACTGTGCGACCCCTTCAGGGTCGGCAAAATGGGTAGGCGATCCGTGGGCGGCGGGCACAAACGACGTGCCCTTGCCCACGGCTATTCAATGTCATCCTTGTCCAAAATAGGTGTTTGTAGAAAGTCAACAGTTGCCCTCCTGCGGTAGCGGTTTCAGAATGATGTTGCTGACGCATCACGGATCGCCGCCGAGGAGGGCGCCACCATGGTACAAGT
>JBKQVI010000539.1:0-5751 GCA_052139985.1 Terriglobia bacterium | reverse complement strand
CAAAAATGCCGCCAAACTGAACTGGGAGTGGATACCCCTGTAAACAAACGAACTGAAGCCGACCTAGTCCCTACCTTACGGAATCACTGCAGGAAGAACCAGCCAGAGAGTTTCCCGCACCCAGTGGACTCGGTGCGGCAAAAACCCGATGAACGCTTCGGTTTTTCCAACGCCAAAGCGTGCGGTGGCTGCCGAGTAGAGGACCAAGAACTTCTTCAGGTAGGGAGAACTTGCGGCCCGTAGCCAACGACAATTTGGCATCCGCCAAGTCGGACAGTTTGCACCCATTTTCAGACTTTATATGGTTTATTGTAAGTGGGTTTCTTTGCAGTATGTTCTCAGCTTCGTTTTTAGAAAAGCAATTTCCCGACCTTTTATTTTCAGTAAGTTCTCAGCTTCGTAGAGTTTTTCATCACAGGGACATTAGGTCGCGATGTCATAGGGACAGGTTGTCGGCCGATTGCATCACCCCGCAAAAGCCCTGCCGGCCGCGTGCGACTGCAGCCCACGGCACACTGGCCTCGCACAACAGCATAGTAATGTAGCCAAAATTGTTGGCCTTGTCAAGGCGATAATGGTCCAGCCCGGCAGGACCGCCCAACTACTTCAGAAAAAGGGACGGCGGAGCCTGGCGAGAACGTGGCGCCAGACCGAGGCGCCGGTCCCCGCATCAAATCCCGCCGTAAATACCCCAGAGCTGGTCTCCGGCGTTAAAGATGAAAAGCTCGGGATCCTTCACCGTCACCCGGCTGTAAGGCGCCACCGAGTGGGTTAGCCACACGTTACCTCCGATCACGCTGTGATGGCCGATATGCGTATTCCCGCCCAGAATAGTGGCGTTGGGGTACACCGTGACGTGATCCTCGATAGTCGGGTGGCGCTTGTTTCCATGCCCTCGGCGCAAATTGCCGTCCTCGTCCTTGCTGAGTGGATTAAATGCCCCTAACGTGACGCCGTGGTAGAGCGTCACCTTGTTCCCGATGATGGAAGTCTCACCAATGACAACGCCGGTACCGTGGTCGACGAAGAACGATTCGCCGAGAGAGGCGCCGGGATGAATGTCAATGCCTGTGTGGCTGTGCGCAATCTCCGTCATCATGCGGGGGATGAACGGCACATCGAGAAGGTAAAGGCGGTGGGCAAGGCGTTGTACGGTGACGGGCTCGATGTACGGATAAGCCAGCAGGATCTCTTCAACGCTCGATGCTGCCGGGTCGTTATGGTAGGCTGCCTCGATATCGGTGGCAAGGAGGCGAGCGAGTTCCGGCAACTGCCCGAGTAACTTCGTGTGGATTTGCTCTGCGAATTGCTCAAGGTCCAAGGGTGTGGAATTGGCGCTGCGACGACACTCAAAACGCACCGCACTGCAAATCTGCTGCGAGAGCAGCCTCTGAATCTCAGTCAAGTGCCGGCAGGCGGGCGTGCCTGGAACCTCACGATCTAAGCTACGGAAATAGATAGGGAACAGCACCTCCAGGTATCGGCGGCAGATTGTTGCGACAGCCTCACGCCTCGGCAGATTGAAATCGCTGAGTTCATCTCCGGCAAGCTGCGCGTCCAGGTCCGCGCGAAATTCTTCCGCCAGACACTTCAGATTATTCACACTCATAGTGTATCCTCGCTCAGATGTCACCGCCGAGACGCAGAGGCGCTGAGAACCCCAAGGAAAGGCAAAACGCAAAAGTCAAAAGGCAAAAGTGAAATGCCTCCAAGCTCTTTGAACTCTTCTTTTGGCGCAGAGCATGGGTGTCAGCCTTGGGTTCCCGGTATCGCAATCTTATTGTTTCTTGCCCAGGATGTTTTGACTTACGGGTTTGCACCTTTGCGTTTTGCCTTTTGACCTTCTTTTTCGCCTGTGCGCCTCTGCGGTGTGCTGGCACGCTATCCAATCCCCTCAAAGAGCACCGTGGAAATATATCGTTCACCGGAATCGGGCAAGATCACGACAATCGTCTTGCCGGCGAATTCCGGTAGCTTGGCCAAACGGACGGCCACGGCCGCCGCGGCTCCGCACGAGATGCCGCTCAGGATGCCTTCCTCGCGCGTCAAACGCCGGGCGAATTCAATGGCCTCATCATTTGACACCTGTTCGACGCGATCGACTAGCGACAGATCGAGGGTCTTCGGGATGATCCCTGCGCCGATGCCCTGGATTTTGTGCGGCGAGGGCTTCAGCGGCAGTCCCTGCTGGTGCTGAGTAATCACGGGGCTGGCCGAAGGCTCAACACCGACGGAGATAATCTTCTTGCCCTTCGTGTTCTTGATGAACCGCGACACGCCTGTAATCGTACCGCCCGTACCGATGCCAGAAACCAGCACATCGATGCCGCCGTCGGTGTCATTCCAGATTTCCGGACCCGTGGTTTTCTCATGGATCGCGGGGTTCGCCGGGTTCTCGAACTGTTGAGGAAGGAAGTAGTGAACGGGATCGGATTGAGCAATCTCCGTGGCGCGCTTGATGGCGCCCGGCATGCCTTCCGGTCCCGGCGTCAATACCAGTTTGGCGCCGAATGCCGCCAGCACGCGCCGGCGCTCCAGCGACATAGTTTCCGGCATGGTGAGCGTCAGGCTGTAACCACGAGCGGCGGCTACGAACGCCAGAGCAATTCCCGTGTTACCGCTTGTGGGCTCGATGATTTCCACGCCAGGCTTCAGGACACCACGTTGCTCAGCGTCCAAAACCATGGCCGCACCGATGCGGTCTTTTACCGAATATGCCGGGCCGCGGCCTTCAACCTTGGCCAGAATGGTGGCTGATGATCCAGCGCTTATCCGGTTGAGGCGGACCAGCGGCGTTCTACCGATACTAGCGGCGTTATCTGCAAAGTAATTTGCCATGAATTCTCCTTTGAACTGGGGTTGTGAAGGTTTTCTGAGATGTTGCGCCTTGGAATTCCTGCTGTAAAGCAAGAACCCAGGCTAGGTACAGATGCAGCAGAGCGTGAGAAGGCGCAGAGTGCGGCACGCGGTTTCATTACTTCCCGTCAAGTCATTCTTTCGCGGTGCTATTGCTAAGCCATTCACAGTATTTGTCTTTCGGCCAAATTCTTGACTCGACTTCCTGCCGCGCTCCAATGCGAGAAATCGCCCCAGGAGGCCTCTCACCTGCAATCGGCGGCAATTCCACTGCCAGAAGACAACCGTGGGCCGGCCGAAGTCGCAAGACTCGCCACCTGCCTGTCGCGCCCGAGCCCTAGCTACTCACCACTGCGTTTCAATACTTCGGCACGGAAGGATCAACCTGGTCCGACCACGCCAGGATTCCACCCTTCAAATTATGAATCTTACGGAACCCGGACTTCATAAGAAGGTCAACTGCCTTGGCGCTGCGCATTCCCGATTTGCAGTGCACCACGATCTCGTCGGCAGAGTCCAGTTCACTCATCCGCTTGGGCACTTCTCCTAAGGGGATGAGTTTGGAGCCAGGGATGCGGCAAATCTGGTATTCATGCGGTTCACGCACGTCGATCAGGACAAAGGGTTCGTGCGCGTCTATCTTCTTCTTAACCTCCGCCGGAGTAATTTCAGGGATGCCGGTTTGCACAGGTACATGCTCCTCGCCACGAATTCCGCAGAATTGCTCGTAGTCGATCAGCTTCGTGATGGTACGATGCGTCCCACAGATCGGGCAATCGGGATTCTTACGCAGCTTGAGCTCGCGAAACTTCATGCCCAGCGCGTCGAACAGCAGCAGGCGACCGATGAGCGGCTCGCCGCGGCCCAAAATCAGCTTAACTGTTTCCATCGCCTGGATGCAACCCATGATTCCGGGCAGCACGCCCAGCACGCCGCCCTCGGCGCAACTGGGCACAAGGCCGGGCGGAGGTGGTTCGGGGTAGAGGCAGCGGTAGCACGGACCCTGCTCGGCGTAGAATATCGAAGCTTGGCCTTCAAAGCGGAAGATACTGGCATAGACGTTGGGCTTGCCCAGCAAAACGCAAGCGTCATTCACCAAGTAGCGGGTGGGGAAATTATCGGTGCCGTCGGCGACAGTATCGTAGTCGCGGAAAATGTCGAGCGCGTTCTCGCTGCTGAGCCGGGTTTCAAAGGTTTCGATTTCTACGTTGGGGTTGATTTCTTGCAAGGTGTCGCGCGCGGATTGGAGTTTGGTGCGGCCCACGTCGCTGGTGCCGTGAATGACCTGCCGTTGCAGGTTGGTGAAATCAACCACGTCAAAATCCACCAGGCCGAGCTTGCCCACCCCCGCGGCGCCGAGGTAAAGCGCCAAGGGCGAGCCCAAGCCACCCGCGCCGATGCAGAGGACTTTGGCCCGCTTCAACTTCAGTTGGCCCTCCATACCGACTTCCGGCATGATCAGGTGGCGGCTGTAGCGCAGAATCTCGTCCTTGCTCAGTTGCGCGGGCTCAATCATGGTAGCGGTACTCATGTCAAATCCTTCCTCAAAGGCTTGTCCGTTGTCCGTGGTCAGTTGTCAGTAAGGGCCGGTATTGCGGACTACGAACTCACAATAAGCAACAGACTGATGACTGACAACTCATGACTTTTTCGGGGGATTTGCCCGGGATACGCCACCCCGGTTCGTCAGGGTGGGCACCCAGGCTAGCTACAAATACAGCGGAAAGGCTGATTTGAGACGAGAGAAGCGGCCGTGCCGCCGGCAATGGAAGGTACGATACTGATCACATCATTTTCTTTCAGGGGAGTCTGGTCCTTTTGCAGAAAACGGATGTCTTCGTCGCCTACGTAGATATTTACAAAGCTGCGGAGCTTGCCTTCATCGTTGTAAAGGTGCTTGCGAAGGTCGCCATACTGGGTGGTGACGGCTGCGAGCGCTTCAGCGACCGTCTTTGCCTCTACTTCCAGCGAGTCCTTCTTTTCCGCATATTGTCGCAGCGGAGTTGGGATAATAACCTTAACCGGCATTCTCTCTCCCCATTTGTGATTTGCGGTTGGTGATTTGTGATGGAACAAGCTAGTCCGAAGGCTCGCAAGAGTCGCTCAATCACCCGTCGTAAATCCCCAATTTCTCACTTCCATTATTTCGATGCGCCGCTAAGCCGAACGATTCCAGGTAATTGACGATTGAAACAGATGACGAAATCTCACCAGAACCGCAACCGCTCGCTTACAAATACTCAGTCATCAGTTACGATGGTTTCCGCCCCAAATGCCGAGCGATCCTCAGCTAATACCCAACTTGTCAAATCTTTTGGAGCGCCCCGTTCAACAGCAATTATAACATAGGAATACCAGGGCCAGGCGTGGTCACGGTCATAATTCGACGGCCGCGCGGGGTGATCGGGATGGGAGTGGTAATAACCCAGCACATCGAGCCCGCGCGCTCGCGCACCTTTCTCCACACGCAACTGGTCGAGCGGATCAATCAGGAAGCGGTTCCTCTCGGTTTCCCTTCCCGGGTCGTCCAGCGGCAAAAGTTCCTGCGCGCGGCCTGGATCGTGCCGCAGGTTTGCAAGAGGCACAACCTCCGTCACCTGTTTCACGTCGCCGTCTGCTTTGCCTAACAGCACGCCACAGCATTCGCTCGGGTACTCCCGCGCGGCATGCTCGCGGATCGATCCCATTAGCTTACTGACTAGCTCGAGTCCCATAACTACTTATATGACATCAGGCGATTGACAAATTTGGAAATTGAGTGAAAGGAGTTTAATTCGATCACCCGATCACCCGATCACCCGATCACCCGATCACCCGATCACCCGATCACCCGATCACCCGATCACCCGATCACCCGATCACCCGATCACCCGATCACCCGATCACCCGATCACC
>JBKQVI010000538.1:0-2932 GCA_052139985.1 Terriglobia bacterium | reverse complement strand
CAACGCCCGGCAGCCGCATGCCATCAATATTTTCCTGGCGGATTGGGTAGACTAAGCAAGGGGATCGCCCTCAGGCGGCGGACTCCCAGGGGCGGCAGATGCGCTCGATGATGTCGATCATGTTCTCGACTTCTTCTGAAGTTGGGCTGTTCTCAGGGTGCACGGCGGCGCAACGCGCGCTCCACGCCCTTCTCAGGAGCGTCCTATCTGCAAGCGAAATGTACCCACCTTCAAGCAGCCTGTCAAAGAGGATTTCAATGGCGCCCTTTACGTAGAGCTTCAGGCCACCACAGAGCCGGCGGGCGGCGAGCCGCAAGAGCCGCTCGTATTCCACCCCGGCGATCATGCCGGCCAGGTTCGGGTCTTCGTAGACCAGAATGCGGGCCAGTTCCAGAGGGCCGTATTTCTCGAGAAACGGTCGAAGCACCTGCGCCACGCGACGGCGCTGAATCCAGATGTCTGCGTCGAATGCCGTGCGCACGCTGACCCCATACGCTGCCTCGAGCTCTTCAACCGTCAGCTCGTGATAGGTCCACAGAGCGGCCTCTGTGGAAGCCACGGATGGCAACTGGAAGTGCTCTTTCCACACTCGAAGCTCATCGCAATAGGCGAGGTAGACGTCAATGGTGCGCGGACGGTAAACCTGAAGAAGGTTCATGATGGGAGTGCTGAAAACGCCGAAACGGTCAGGGTGGACGAAGCGCAGCACCAGGGAGACAAGGCCGATATTCTGGAAAACCCGCAGCGACCGCTGCACCAGATCATGCGCATCGCTAGGAAGCGGGCCTACCATCAGATGGGCGTTTTTCAACGCCTGATCCAACTCCTTCTCAATCGGCTTCGGCCAATAGCGCGCGAAGGCCGTCTGGGCCGGGTCGAAGATGTTCAGGACATCTTTCGCCACCAGCCACCGCTTTCCGTAGCGGAGCTGCTCGAACTTCTTTTCCAGGGGCTGATAAGAGTAAGTGCGCCCGAACTTCTTCTTGCAAACATCGGGATAGCGCTCGAGATAACTCTTCAGGTCAAAACCCGCCACGATTGCCTCTTCTCCACTCTCGTCATCATTTTACAGAGGTTGCCATGCAAAGCAAGTTTTTCGATCCTGGAGGCGCTGGGCTTGGCTGAAATCGGCCACCCTCGGTTGAATTCGGCCAAGCCAAGTTCATTTCTTTGCTGGTGGCTTCCTTGGCAAGCGTCTTTAACTCTCTGTTTTTCAATAAGATACCTGACCTTGCCTTTGACCTGAGCTTTGGCGGGCCACGTGCCTTGAGAAAGGCGAAGGCCGAAATGGGATTTATGAGCCAAATAGTCGGAGGGTGGGCCATGACAAGGCGAAAACTCTGGTATGTGATTGCGCTCAGCGCGCTGTGTGTTGTGGCAGCGAGGATCACCGTGGCTCAGGAGGAAGCGCCTCCGCCTGGCGCTCCAGCCCAGGAGCAAGGACCCCCGCCGGGCGCCGCCCGCATCAGCGTGGTCAACGGCGAAGTTTCCAGTATGCGCGGGGACAGCGGGGAATGGGTGGCGGCCATCGTGAACGCGCCGGTAATGGGCGGCGATAATGTGGCGACAGCCGCTCGCTCGCGCGCTGAAGTCCAACTCGACTTCGCGAACGTCTTGCGCATGGACCAGAATGCCGACGTGAAAATCGCTGACCTCACGCAAAAGCACATTCAACTCCAAGTGGCTAGCGGCATCATCGACTACACGGTGTTCAAGGGCGCGGAAGCGGATGTGGAAATCGACACACCCAACATGGCCGTAATTCCCATGAGCGAGGGCGTCTACCGCATTCAAATCGACGCGGATTCGCAAACGGAACTCACCGTGCGCAACGGCCGGGCGCAGGTTTCAACTGCAGAGGGCAGCACGACTGTGGAAAGAGGCCAGGTCATCTACGTCAGAGGCACGGACAATCCTGAATACCAGATTGCCAATGCCGCGCCCAATGACGATTGGGATGGATGGAATAACGAGCGCGACCGCGCCATCGAGAAAGCCCAAAGCTGGCAGTACGCGAACCGCTATTACACTGGCGCCCAGGACCTTGACGCGTACGGCCAGTGGGAAAATACACCCGACTACGGTAATGTCTGGGTTCCGAATGTCGGGCCGGATTGGGAACCCTATTATGATGGCAGTTGGGCATGGGAGCCTTATTGGGGATGGACCTGGGTTTCCAATGAACCCTGGGGCTGGGCGCCTTACCACTACGGCCGTTGGTGCTGGTGGGGGAGCCGTTGGTGCTGGTGGCCGGGGTCCGGGTATTGGGGTCCGCGGCCCGTTTGGGCGCCGGCTTACGTCTCCTTCCTGGGATTCGGCTTCCGCGGCGGCTTCGGATTGGGCTTTGGTTTCGGTTCGATTGGCTGGTGCCCGCTGGGGCCCTTTGATAGAGCTTATGGGTGGTGGGGACATCGCAATGGTTACAATGCTGTTGGTATTGCCAATATAAATAACATGAGCAATTTCAATCGTGGGCCCCGCTCGTTTGGGAATGTGCCTCAGCGTTACTCTTCCAATCTCCAGGCGGCGCTTAACAACCCCAATATCCGGCGCGCCATCACCACCATGCCCGCGGATCAGTTTGGGAAGGGCATGGTTAGAGGAGTCGGGCACAGTGTGGATGGGGCCACGCTGCGGCAGGGCCAGATGGTGCGGGGAACTCTGCCCGTCGTTCCCACGCGCGCCAGCTTGATGCCGGGTAATCGTCTGGCCAGCCCCTCCGCAATTCCGTCGCGGGCCGTCAGTAACACGCGTTTCTACAGCAAGAGTCCTGTTACTGCTCGTACTGAGTCCTTCAATCAGCGGGCCGCACAGATTCGGCAGATGGTCCAGCAGCACAACTCCGCTGGGGCCTCGAACCTGGGCGCACGGCAGGGTGCGAATTCCACCGGAAGGTTTGGAAGCGCGGGTGGCGCGGCCAGCGGAGGTTTTG
>JBKQVI010000537.1:0-6125 GCA_052139985.1 Terriglobia bacterium | reverse complement strand
CGCGGGGCTGGTCACGGTTCAGCAACTGGCGCCACGCGCTCGGCTTGCTGCCTCTGCCCGCACGTTGCTGAGGGGCGCCACGCCGCTCAACCAAAAGCTGCCACCGGACCGGGCGAAGTGTGCCCCCGTCGCACCAGGAAGGGGACAACGGCACCGTCCACCACCGTCGCCGACCCCGAGGAAGCTCATTCCTATGGTTGCCAACCGAAATTTGTCAGCTTCGAGTCCAACTCGTTTACTTACGGACGAATTACGGATCGATTGGGTACTGTCCTTGTTTCGGATGTAGGGCTTAGCCCGGTACGTGCCGCCCTCAAGGGGGCGCTACGCTCGAACGGTAGTCTTCGTGCCCAATGGAAAGGACGCGTGCGCGGTAAGAGAAATGTCAGCGCGCTCGCCGGCGAGGAGTCTGTAGTAACCGGCGGCGGCAATCATGGCGGCGTTATCGGTGGAGAGCGCGAGGGAAGGGAAGAAGACCTGGAATCCCTTGCACCGCTCGGCGAACCGCTGGCGAAGCAGGGAATTGCACGCCACCCCACCGGAAACGAAAATGTTGTCAACGCGCGAGTCCTCGGCGGCGGCGAGCGTGCGCTCAACCAAGTCCTGCACCACGGCATGTTGAAAACTCGCGACGAGGTCAATCGTCGCCTGCGAGCAGTGGCGGCGAATCTCGTCGAAACTCGGAATATCCACGATCCTCCGCCAGGCGCGACGCTCCTCAGCCTCGCGAGCAAGTTCCGTCCCGCGCACACGGTAAAGCACGGCGGTCTTAAGCCCGGAGAAACTGAAATCCCGCGGATTCCCTCGCATCTTGATGTGGCCAAAGTCCACCGCGTGGGGATCGCCGAAGCGGGAGAGTTTATCGATCACCGGCCCGCCGGGATATCCCAGGGCAAGCAGCTTGGCAACTTTGTCAAAAGCTTCGCCTGCGGCGTCGTCGCGAGTGTGGCCAAGCTGGGCATAATGGAAGGGCGGTGAGTTTCCCGGGGTGCCCTTTGATTCCGGTGTGACGTAGAACAGGCTGGTATGCCCGCCGGAAACCACCAGCGTGACGGCAGGGAGTTGCGCTTCCGGCAGGTCCTTGCCCGCGGCTCGGTCTATCTTATTTTCCAGCAGCACCGCGTGAATGTGTCCTTCGAGATGATTCACGCCCACCAGGGGTTTGTTGAGCGAGAACGCCAATGCTTTGCCGTAGACCAACCCCACGAGAAGTGAGCCGATTAAGCCCGGCCCCTCGGTGACGGCGACGGCATCTACATCATGAAGCGTCACGCCGGCCTTAAGGCAAGCCTCATCCACTACCGGCTCAATAGCCCGCAAGTGTTCCCGGGAGGCGAGTTCAGGAACCACCCCCCCGTATTTTTCATGCGTCAGGACCTGTGAGGCCACGACGCTCGAACGAATCTGCTCGCCGTCGGCCACCACTGCTGCAGCCGTTTCGTCGCAACTCGATTCAATTCCCAGGACCAACATCGGCACGCCTCAATTTCCATCTTAAACCAGATTTTCATTTTGACCTATGCCTGCAAACCCTGGGAACGTGGCGATCATCAATATTCATGGGAATCGGCAAGGCTAGTCTGATACTGTAACGGCCATGGAGCGGAGCCGCGGCCACCTCTGTGTCGGGTTTGTCGCTTTGGGGCTTGAATCAACATTGCGGAAACCGCGGTGGTGGTGGAATTTGATGTAGCGGCGGCCTTACGCCGCTAGATGGGGAGGTAAAGTCGCCGCTAGAAAGTCAAATTGAGATACTACCAATCCCTAGACCCACTTTGACGAGCGCAGGAAGCGGAGGATAAACTGAATATTGCGGAGGCAGTGCTGTGGCATTGAAATCACAGGTTGAGCGAGGATACATGCGAATTCGCAAAGCAGTTTTACCGGTAGCAGGGCTCGGTACTCGGTTCTTGCCGGCAACCAAAGCCCAACCTAAGGAAATGTTGCCGATTGTTGACAAGCCGTTGGTGCAGTACGCGGTAGAGGAAGTTGCAGCCTCCGGCATCCCCATGGTGGTGTTCGTGACAGGGCGCGGTAAGCAGGCTATCGAAAACCACTTCGATGTTTCCGCCGAGCTTGAGCAGGAATTGGCAGGGAGAGGGAAGGAGAGCCTTCGGCGTCAACTTCGGTCGATTTCCAGCATGTTACGGTTTGCCTATGTGCGGCAGCAGATCCCGAGAGGATTGGGGGACGCGATCTTGACCGCGCGCGACGTTGTGGAGGATGAACCCTTTGCGGTGCTACTCTCGGACGACATCATTGTGAATGAGATTCCCTGCTTGAAGCAAATGCTGAGCATTTACGAGCGCTATGGGCAAAGCGTGATTGCAATTCAGCGAGTTCCCCGAAAGTCGGTTTCCAGCTACGGGGTCATTCGCGGACGTTTGGTGCAAGACGGCGAATGCCCGGGGCGGCTTTACCGGATTGAGGATATGGTGGAAAAGCCGTCACCTTCGGAAGCTCCCTCCAACCTGGCGGTAATCGGGCGCTACATCCTGACCCCGTCAATCTGGAAGGCCTTATCCAGTACGGTTCCTGGCGCCGGGGGAGAAATTCAACTCACGGATGGTTTACGGCGTCTTCTTGCCACGGAACCCGTTCACGGTTATGTCTTTGAGGGCAAGCGATACGACGCGGGTGACAAGCTGGGTTTCCTGCAGGCCACTGTGGAAATCGCGCTGCAGCGACCGGACATGGGCAAGGCCTTCCGCCACTATCTCCAGTCGCTGCACATCTAGAGGCTGGGTGTTGGGAGCTAGGCGTTGGCTCGTAGGCATCGAGTCCCAGTTGCCGGAACTCTAGGGCTTCTTTTCATACGCAGTTTCCAGCATGTGGAACCTAGCGCATGTCCTTAGTCTTTGCCGGGGCTGGCTTTGACGGTTTCGCTCGGTTTGCTCACGGCCGGTTCTTTCTTCTCTGTATCTTTTTTTTCTGTAGTCGAGGAAGAACCTGTAGAGGATTCTCCGCTCGGAGCTGACAACTTTGGCCCGTAATCGTTGACGTACCATCCCGATCCTTTGAACCGGATGGCCGGCGACGACAACAGTTGATCGAGTTCCCCTCCACAACTTTCACAAGCGGTCAGTGGCGGATCCGAGAATTTTCGGATTTTCTCCACTGTTCGCCCACATTTTCTGCACTTGTACTCGTAAAGCGGCAATTAAGCCTCCTTCGTGAAGACCGTACTTAATTATAGCGCGCGGTGACGGAGCCGTCAAAAGTGGGCGGATTCAGTATAGCCTGTCAACCTGCGGTGAATACTGTGCGGACCTTGGCCGCCAGCTCGAAACCAATCGGGGTTGCGGCTCCTCCCGTGTCGCGTTCCCTCCCAAGCCGAGGACACGAGAGGCGGCGCGATAGGGCATCCACAGGCACATGAACAAAAAGGGAAGGACATCATCCGAAGCCCACCAGGCGCGTTCCTCGACGCCTCGCAGCGAGAAGAACCACTCCTTCATGCTCAGATCGCCACCTCGGTGGTAGGAAAAACTCGCAAGTAGATCATGAACTTCCGAGATAAAACCTCGTCCCTCGATCTGTGGGCCGCTGCGGATACCCCGTCCTGTGAGGTCGAGGTGAAGCGCACGCACGACGTCGACCCCGCCACGGTCTTCGAAAACCCTAAACTGCGCCCCGATCCGGGGGTTGAAGTCGAGCAGGTTATAACTGCCATCGCGCTTATCCAGCCGATAGTCGAGGTCCATGATGCCTCGGTAGCCAATGTCCGAAAGGAGTTTTGTCGCCTGTTGCTGTAGCGCATCGTTGCGAACAGAGCGAGCCAACGTCGTCGGCCCGGCAAATGCGGGATAGGACCGCAGTTTAATTCCCGTGAAGATGGCGTTGGGGTTCGACTGCTGGTCGCAATATCCGTGGACGAACCAGTCTTCCGAGCAACTGGCGGGGATCATCTTCTGGATTATCAAGCTTGTGTCCGGCGCGTTCCTCCAAAAGTTTTCGAAGTAATCGATGATCTCGTGCCGGCTGGAAACAATGGCGGTGCTTTTGACGCCTCTGGGGAGTAACCAGGGCTCAGTGGCTTTTACAACCACGGGGAACTGCATGTGCGCGGTGACATCAAGCAGCTCCGCTCGCGAGTGGGGGGAGACCGTGTGCGGACAGGCGATCCCCAGTCGATGACAGAGCTCATACAGATGACGCTTGTTTGCAAGTATCCGCGGCAGGGTCGCCGGAGGCCGGGCAAAGATAAACCGTGATGCCAACTCGTCCGCGTGTTCGGCAATCAGAATAGCGGAGAGGTCGTCTGCGGGCACAAGAATCGTGGGGCCATCCAGGATCTTGCCGATCCTCGTCATTCCCTCCAGGAACCATTCACTGGTCTGAACGTCCGGTCGCCAGAGGAACTTTCCCGCCAGGTATCGAGAAGCTCCCGAGGGAATGAAGGAATCTCTCATGACCGCAAAGACCGGAATGCCCACCCGTCCCAGGCTGCGAGTAATGCCGAGGCTACTCTGATGAAACGGGTACGCGCTCAGGTTCAACACGAGGGCTGCGATCCGCGTGTCGAAATGGCCTGGGAATTCCCGATCGATCGCCGGCAATTCCATCGGTTCTAGTCTTGGGGGGCTGAGCTGAGCCACTGGCCTCTCCTTGCCGCAACCGCAGAGCTAGCTCGTGCCCTCATGGCGCTCGCGATTCTGCGCGCCGTGTAGTCTGCGCCCACGACAAAACGCATCACCGGCCCGAACTGGCTAGCGGAAGTGAGACCGGTGAAATAAAGCCCCGGGACGGATGACTCGAAGTTCGGCGAAAGTACCGGCACTGAACCGGGGCGCTGCAACTTTTGTCTCAAAGCACCGGCAAGGAACGGCAACGCACTGATATCGACCTTGTATCCCGTGGCGGCGATCACGTGATCAGCGACGATCTCACTCTTCCGGCCGCTTCCGTCAACTACGGACAAACAAGCTCTGCCGCCGGTCTCCCGAGCCCCTTCCACGGTCCGCCGGCACAACACGGGAAGGGCTCCGACGACGCGATCCTTGAGCCACCAGGCACCGGCCGGGCCGAGCGCACGTTTGACGACATGGGCGCGGAACCTGTGAGGGAAGTGTTGGAACACTCCCGCCCCATGACAATAAAACCATGCCCTCCAACCCAGACCTAACCCCGATTGGGGCTGAAACCAGCGTCCCCGGTCAATTTGCGCGCCGGGCGGCGGATTCCACGCGACGGAGGGTTCGCGCACGAGCACGCGTACGCTAGCCCCGTGCTCCTTGAGCAAGGCCGCCGTCTCCAGAGCCGATTGCCCGCCACCGATGACGACGACGTCGCGATGGGCAAACCTGGCGAGGTCGGCGTGGTCGCGGCTATGTGAGACAAGCTCCCGCGGCAAGTTCGTCAGCAGCCGGGGCACGTGGTGGAAGTACGTCGTGCCCGCCGCGATAATGACCCTCCGCGCGGTGAATCGCTCCTCCGTGTCGAGCCGGAGTTCAAATCCTCCTGGTTTCTCTGCCACTGCCACTACCGCGCGCTCTTCCAACTCGGGGACAAGCGTCCTTTGAAAAGCAAGCCCGTAATCCACGAACGTATCGAGTGGGACCGGCGTCCGCTCGGCGCTGTAAGGCATGCCGGCGAGGGCGCAATGATGTGCCAAAGTCAGAACGCGAGCGGGATCGGAGAGATTGGAGGCAGAACCTTCGGACTTAAGAAACATGCCCTTAGGCATCGCGCTCCGCCAACTCTCCATAGGGACGCCGAAAATTCGGAAGGCAACGCCACGCTGCCGCAAATGCGCCGCGATTGACAGACCATAAGGACCGGCCCCGACTACGACAACTTCCGGGTTGACAGATCCCGGCAATGCCATCGAATGACCTCAAGATAGTGCGGGTTCAGGCACCATGCTGTTGCAAACAAGTACACTTGCGGCAAGGGAAACTGTTGCTTGCCACGGTAAACTCAAATCTGATTCTTGGCCCTGACAGTCGTACCCAGTATATACCAACCTCGTGTGTTCGCGATATTGCGCCGAAGTGCGTGGGTGTACGAGATAAAAGTGGGTTTAGGCTTTTTGACTTGATTCCCCCGGCTATATTGTAGTATGTATACTACAATATGCGAAAGACCTCCGCCGATTACCCCACTCTCCAGCAGCATCGTGAGCA
>JBKQVI010000536.1:0-5050 GCA_052139985.1 Terriglobia bacterium | reverse complement strand
CGACCTCGAGACCGCGGCGCAAGGGGCCTGGGCCCGCATGATAATTCCATGTTCCAATGCCAACTTCCGGTAGGTAGACGCCGGTCTGGCCCAGCTCTCTCGTCATCATGCTGCTAGCGTTCCTCCCCCGCTAACAGCGGCGTTAGGTGCAGGTACCGAGTCGCCATTCTTTTGGATTCGATTTGCCCGTAGACGCGTGTCACCAACTCTTCGGTCAAGCCGATGCCTTCTGCTACCTGTTCGGTGCTGGCGTTATGATCTAATCCGAAGAGGCAAACATCAAACTTGTCGAGAGGGAGGGAGAAATAGAACTCCTCCTGCGATTGCTCCAATGAGTAGGTATCCGTCGTTGGCGGTCGCCGCTGAATCTCGTCGGGAACATTGAGCGCGGCAGCTAGCTGATAGACCTGCCGCTTGTAGAGATGGGCAATCGGCTTGAGATCCGCCGCACCATCGCCGTTCTTCACGAAAAAGCCTTGGTCGTACTCCAGCCGATTCGGAGTTCCGGCGACGGCGTACTGGAGGCGGTCGGCATGGTAATACTCCATCATTTTTCGAGTGCGCTGCTTGAAGCTTGTAGCGGCAACAATTTCGCGATAGGCTTCAGCCGTCAACCGGGCCTTTGTTTGGATGCCAGTCGGGGACTCGACCACGACGGAAAACAGAGCGTAACCGCTTCTCTCGGCCAGACTCGGCAAAACAATCTTGCACTTGTAGGTCGCATCGTATTGGGGGATCACGCTTCGGATGGCTTCGTCCCGCCGCTCGTAGCATCGAGCCCCTTTCAGGATCGGCGTTATATCTTCGAGAACGGTTTCGATGCCGAGCGAATCGGCGAGCAGGCGGCCGAGTCGCGAGCTGTCAGGTGATGAATCCGCTTCCGGCATCAGCAAGCCAACGACACGCTTGGGGCCAAGGGCTCGCACACAAAGAGCCGCAGCCACGCTGCTATCGATCCCGCCGGAAATCCCGAGCACGGCCCCGCGCCGCTTCAACTGCTGCGACACCTGATCGCGAATGACCTTCGCCAGCCGTTCAATTTCCGCCGGCGCATCCAACTCCAAGTGTGCTAATGAGAGAGGGCCTGTCATGCTGCCTCTCTAAACAACTCACGTTTAGCAATCTTGCCACTTGAGGTCGTCGGCATGTGATCGCGGAACTCCACGAACTTCGGCACCATGAAATCCTCCAAATGGGCCGAGCAGTGGCGCAACACCTCCGCAGCCGTGAGCCTGGCGCCTGTCTGGGGCACAATCACAGCCATGATGGCTTCGCCGAGAGTCTCATCGGGAACGCCCACCACGGCGGCCTGCGCGACGCCCTGAAGGGAGCACAACACTTCTTCCACTTCTTTCGGTGCAACTTTTTCGCCGCGACATTTGATGATGTCATCTTCACGTCCGACAAAGTAAAGGTAACCTTCCTCGTCTGCGCGGAAGAGATCGCCGGAGTGAAGTACTCTCTCTCCGGGGAACGGGCCGGGCTTGAGCACCTTGTCAGTTGCTTCCGGGTCTTCCCAGTAGCCCTTCATGACGTTTGAACCACGAATCACCAATTCTCCGGTCACGCCCGGGCCCACTTTGTTTCCCTGAGCGTCGACGATATAAACTTCTTCGTTCGGCATGCCTCTGCCCACTGACGTAGGGCGAATGTCGATTTGATCCGGTGGCAGGTAGGAGACGCGCTTGCACTCGGTCAACCCATACATGGAGTAAATCTTCGCGTGGGGCACAAGTTTCCGCAATTTCAGGATGTGGCCGGTGGGAAGAGCGGCGGCGGTATTCGTGATGTATCTCAGGCTCGACAAGTCCCACTTTGTAAGGTCCATTTGCAAGAGGATCGATGAAATCGTCGGTACGATGGGGAACCCCGTGACTTTCTCTTTTTCAATGAGGCCCAGGACTTTGGCTGGGTAGACGAAGGATCGTTCGAGAACCAGTGTCCCCCCGACCTTGAAGGTCATCAAGAGCTGGTACAGACCGTAGTCGAAGGAAAACGGCAAAACGTTCAGGACGATATCGTCCTCGGTGCTTTCCAGATATTCCGTAATGGAGCTAGAGGCTGCCAAGATGTTCAAGTGGGTTAGCATCACCCCTTTGGGCCGTCCCGTTGAACCTGACGTATAGATTAATGCAGCCAAGTCTATGTCAATGCAGCGCTTGACCAATGGCACAAATGGGACAGCGGCCCCTTGCAGAATGTCGTCAATCCAGACGGTTCGCTTGCCGCCGAACTGTATGCCCTGGTCTCGTTTCCCGGCGACGACGACTGCTTTAACTGTCGGGGCTCCAAGCACACAATCTTCAAGGGAATCAAGCCTTTCCGCATGGGTGATCAGGACCGTCGCCCGACAGTTATTCAGGACAAACTTTAGCTTCTCGGGCTTAGTCGTAGGATTAATAATGACGAAAACGCCCCCCGCCTTCAAAACCGCGAAGACGGACAGCACGGCTTCCACGGAGTTCTCCAGGAAGATCGCCACGCGGTCCCAGCGTTCGACGCCCTCCGCCATCAAGGCGCGGGCCAGCAGGTTGCAATGGTCGTCGATTTCGCGGTAAGTCAGCCGGCGAGAGCCCGCCACCAAAGCCGTTTTGTTTCCGAGGCGGCCTGCACTCGCTTCCAGGAATTGCTCGACCTGCATTGTTAATACCTTTCAACCAGCCGCTGGTTCTTTCGTTGCTAGAAATCGCATTACGTTGCTGATGGAGTCCAAGTTTTCAGGTATCAAATCACGATCGTCAACCTGAATGCCAAAACTCTCCTGGATGAATGCCACCAGTTCCAGCACGCCGGTGGAATCGATGATCCCCTTGCCCATCAGGGAGTCGTCATCGGAGAACTCGAAATTCTCCTGCCCAAACAGGAAATTCTCAACCACAAATTCGCGAAGTTTCTCTTTGTCTGCTACCAATGGAATTTATACCTCGAAAATGATCGACAAATTGCTCGGCCACCAATTGTGTGGACAGAATCCCCACCAGAGCCATGTTGTCCTTGATTCCAAGGGCTTGGCTCCTGCGGACCTTCGCCACGAGATTACCCACCGCCGCGGCATTGAACAATCCACCCTTGCGGACATGCCCCGGTTCGAGCAATTCCTTTACGTATTCGAAATCCTCGCCCCCAAAGAAGCTCTTCGCCTCAGGCGCCCGATAAGGTTGCTTCGAGCGTTTCGTGACCCGAGCCGGCAAAAGGTCTTTGGCGCAAAGCTTTAGGAGATATTTCTCATTCAGGACTTTCATTTTGAGTCCGGGAGGAAGAGACGAGGCGAAACGCACGACGCGGTGGTCCAGGAACGGGAATCTGCCCTCCACCGAGTGTGCCATCGCCACGCGGTCGCCCTGCGAAGACAGAATATACCCGGGCAAGAGGTATCCTGCCTCCAGGTATTGCGCCTGGCAAAACCTATCCCAGTGCGGATAGCCGGTGGGGAGGTCTGCCGCTAACTCCTCATATCGCGCCTCAGAACGGAGTTGCGACTTCACCTCGTCGGAGAAGAACAACTTCAACCGGGAAGTAAGTTCCCACCTCGGCAAGTGCGAGAAGAAGGGATTCGAAAGATCCTCTGCTTTCGTGTAGAAGAAAGCCTTCCGGTAAGCCGAAGATTGCAGTCCGAGATTAGGAAGATAGGGATAGAGTTTCTGAAGGAGGAGCGGCCGCAGGTGCGAATCCGGTCGGGCACCCCAGAATCTTCGGATCTTGGCCTCCTTGAAGATGTCGTAGCCCCCCAGCATTTCATCGGCGCCTTCACCGGTCAGCACGACCTTGAAGCCATTTTCGCGGACCAGGCGGGAGAGGATGTACAGAGGCGCCGGAGCGGTACGCAGAATCGGTTTCTCGGTGTGCCAGATGACTTCGGGAAACACCCGCCCGATATCATCCTGGGTGCAACGAACCTGGCAATGGTCAGTGTGAAGATGACGGGTCACTTCCGCCTGGTACGCGCTCTCATCAAATTCCGGATCGTCAAAAGCCACCGAAAAGGTCTTCAGCGGGGTGTCGGTAAACTTTCGGATCAGGGCAGTAACGACGCTCGAATCCAGACCGCCGCTGAGGTAAGCGCCCACGGGCACGTCAGCTCGCAAGCGAAGGCGCGTTGCGTCAATTAACAGTTCCAGCAGCCTTTCGGCATAGTGTTGCTCGGTTTCCGGGAGGGCGGCAGGAGCTTCCGGTGAGTAATCCAATTCCCAGTAGCGGCGAGTTTTGATCTCACCGTTGTGGAGGGTGAGCAGGCAGCCCGGCGCTAGCTCCGAAATATCCTGAAAGATCGTCCGAGGCGGCAGCGTAAACCAAAAGCTGAAAATCTGATCCAAGGCAACAAGGTCAATTTCCCGCCGGACGCCGGGGTCGGCAAATAGCGCTTTGATCTCCGAGGCGAACAAAAAGGAATCGCCCGACTTCGTATAGAAAAGCGGTCGGACCCCCAGACGGTCCCGCGCGAGAAACAGCTTCTGTTCCGCTGTGTCCCAAATGGCAAACGCAAACTGGCCGTTGAAATCGTTGACGCAATCTTCACCCTTCTCCTGGTATTGGTGAAGAATGACTTCGGTGTCGGAGCGGGTTGCGAACTTATGACCTTTCTTAATCAAGTCCTCGCGCAATTCGACGTAGTTGAAGATCTCTCCGTTGAACGTAATCCACAGAGACTTCTCCGCGTCGTGCATGGGCTGGGCGCCGCCGGATATGTCGATGATACTGAGCCGTGTGTGGCCAAGGCCCACGTGCCGGTGATTGTAGAACCCCGTGTCGTCGGGTCCGCGATGTCGAATAGTACCGATCATTTCCCGGAGGAGCTTCGGGTCAACTGCCCTGCCCGTCAAATTCAGCGTTCCGCAGATTCCGCACATGAGAACAATCTTGAACCCCGAAGGGGTTGGAATTGAATCACTACTGTCCAAATTAGCGAGCAATCGTCGCATTAATTGGGGCTTCGCCCGTTGCTATGCGAAAAGGCTCTGCCTTTTCGGCCCATCGCCAGCATTTTCCCCCATTCGTGCCGCCCCGAAGGCTGCGCCGTGCGGGGGGCCCGAAGGGGGTTGTTGGGGGTCCC